>JANYKZ010000089.1 GCA_025361505.1 Coriobacteriia bacterium | reverse complement strand
GTCATCGCCCAGCTGCTGCACCTGGAGTCCGAGGACTCCGAGAAGGACATCCAGCTCTACATCAACTCGCCCGGCGGGTCGGTCACCTCGGGCCTCGCCATCTACGACGCGATGCAGTACATCCGCTGCGACGTGGCGACCAGCTGCATCGGCCAGTGCGCCAGCATGGCCGCGGTGCTCGTCGCCGCCGGCGCCCCGGGCAAGCGCTTCGCGCTCCCGAACAGCCGCATCCTCATCCACCAGCCATGGGGCGGCACGCAGGGCCAGGTCACTGACATCGAGATCCAGGCCAAGGAGATGCTCCGCCTCCGCGCCGGGCTCGACGAGATCCTCGCCAAGCACACCGGCCAGACGGTCGAGAAGATCCACTTCGACACCGAGCGCGACAACATCATGACCGCGCAGGAGGCCGCCGATTACGGGCTGGTCGACGCGGTCTTCATGCACCGCGACAAGAAGTAGGACCGCCCATGCCCGGCACCACCGAAGGCCCCGAACACCTGAACTGCTCGTTCTGCGGCAAGCCGCAGCGCCAGGTCCGCAAGCTCATCGCGGGCCCTGACGGCGTGTACATCTGCGACGAGTGCGTCGACCTGTGCAACGAGATCGTGGACGAGGAGATCGAGGAGGAGCGCGCGGAGTCGCTGCTCTCCGGCGACCTTCCCACGCCCCGCGAGATCAACGCGGTCCTCGACGAGTACGTCGTCGGACAGGCCGACGCCAAGAAGATGCTGTCGGTGGCGGTCTACAATCACTACAAGCGCATCCGCGAGGGCGCGTCCGACGACATCAGCGAGGTCGAGCTGGCCAAGAGCAACATCCTGCTGCTCGGGCCCACGGGCTGCGGCAAGACGCTGCTCGCGCAGACGCTCGCCCGCATCCTCAAGGTGCCGTTCGCCATCGCCGACGCCACGTCTCTCACCGAGGCGGGCTACGTCGGCGAGGACGTCGAGAACATCCTTCTCAAGATCATCACGGCCGCGGACTTCGACACGGACCGCGCCGAGGTCGGCATCATCTACATCGACGAGATCGACAAGGTGGCGCGCAAGGCGGAGAACCTCTCCATCACGCGCGACGTCTCCGGCGAAGGCGTGCAGCAGGCGCTCCTCAAGATCCTCGAGGGCACCGAGGCGCACGTTCCGCCGCAGGGCGGCCGCAAGCACCCGCAGCAGGAGCTCATAAAGATCGACACGACGAACATCCTGTTCATCCTGGGCGGCGCGTTCGTCGGCCTCGAGAAGATCGTCGCGCAGCGCGTCGGCAAGAAGGGCGTCGGCTTCGGCGCCGACCTCACCGACCCGAACAAGCACGACACCGGCATCCTGCTCGCGCAGGTGCTTCCGGAAGACCTGCAGACCTTCGGGATGATCCCGGAGTTCGTCGGCCGCGTCCCGGTCGTCGCGCACGTCGAGGAGCTGACCGAGGACGACCTGGTCCGCATCCTCACCGAGCCGAAGAACGCGCTCGTGCGCCAGTACCAGCGCCTCTTCACCATGGAGGACGTTCGCCTCGAGTTCACCGACGACGCGCTGCGGGCCATCGCGCAGAGGGCCATCACGCACGGCACCGGCGCGCGCGGGCTGCGCTCCATCATGGAGAAGCTGCTGCTCGAGCTGATGTACGACCTGCCGGGCCGCACGGACGTGTCCGAGGTCGTCATCACCGAGGCCGTCGTCCGCGACGGCGCGGAGCCGACCCTGGTGCACGACGGCGGCGCGAACGAGACGGCCGCGGGCGCGTAGCTTTTCGCGAACGGCGGGTACATACGCGTGGACACGGGGCTGCGGCGGAAACGCCGGAGCCCCGTTTACGTGGGCGCCGTTCTCGCCCCGGCCGCGGCCTTACCGTAGAATCGGGCACACTCAGGTACGAGGCGGCGCGCCGGTCGCCTCGTAGGCGTTGACGATACGAGGAGCGATCGCGTGCCGAACGAGCTGCCGAAAGCGTATGACCCGAGCGCCGTCGAGGGCCCCGTCTTCAACACGTGGACCGCGGGGCGCTACTTCGAGTGCCCGGTTCCCGAGGACACCTCGGTCGAGCCCTTCGTCGTGGTCATCCCGCCACCCAACGTCACCGGCTCGCTCCACATGGGGCACGCGCTGAACAACACCATCCAGGACGTCGTCATCCGCCGCTCCCGCATGACCGGCCGCCCCACCCGCTGGGTTCTGGGCACCGACCACGCCGGCATCGCCACGCAGAACAAGGTCGAGCAGATGCTCGCCGCGCAGGGGCTGTCGCGCAACGACGTCGGTCGCGAGAAGTTCATCGAGCTGTGCTGGGTGTGGCGGCGCGAGCACGGCAGCACGATCGTCAACCAGCTCAAGGCGATGGGCTGCTCCTGCGACTACTCCGACGAGCACTTCACGATGGACCCCGACTACCAGAAGGCCGTGAAGCGCGTCTTCGTGAAGTGGTACGAGGAGGGGCTGATCTACCGTGGCAAGCGCATCATCAACTGGTGCCCTCGCTGCTCGACCGCGCTCTCCGACATCGAGGTGGAGCACGAGGAACTCGACGGCCACCTGTGGCACTTCCGCTACCCGCTGAAGCAGTCCGTCGGCGGCGTCGACTCCGTGGTCGTCGCGACGACCCGTCCCGAGACGATGCTCGGCGACACCTGCGTCGCGGTGCACCCGGACGACGCGCGCTACACCGCGCTCGTCGGCGCGATCGTCGTGCTCCCGCTGCTCGGCCGCGAGATCCCGATCGTCGCGGACTCCTATGTCGATCCGGCCTTCGGCACCGGCGCCGTGAAGGTGACGCCCGCGCACGACCCGAACGACTTCGAGATCGGCGAACGGCACGGCTGCGCCAAGATCAACGTGCTGACAGCCGCCGCCACGATCACCGCGGAGGGCGGTCCGTATGCGGGGCTGGACCGCTACGAGGCCCGCACGCGGATCGTCGAGGACATGGACGCCGCGGGTCTGCTCGTGCAGGTCGACGACCACCGCCACTCGGTCGGCCACTGTTACCGCTGCAACACGGTCGTCGAGCCGTGGCTCTCCGACCAGTGGTTCGTCGACATGAAGCCGCTGGCCGCACCGGCGATCGAGGCCGTGCGCGACGGCAGCGTGACGTTCCACCCGAAGCGCTGGGAGAACGTCTACTTCCACTGGATGGAGAACATCCGCGACTGGTGCGTATCGCGCCAGCTGTGGTGGGGCCACCAGATCCCCGTCTTCTACTGCGACGCGTGCGGGACGATGCACGTGAGCGAGGAGGACGTGCCGCTGTGCCCCGAGTGCGGCGGGCCCACGCGTCAGGACCCCGACGTGCTCGATACCTGGTTCTCCTCCGCGCTGTGGCCGTTCGCCACGCTCGGCTGGCCCAAGGAGACCCCCGAGGTCGAGTACTTCTATCCGGGGGTGGTGCTCTCCACGGCGCGCGACATCCTGTTCCTATGGGTTGCGCGCATGATCATGAACGGCATCAACTTCCGCGGCGAGGTGCCGTTCAAGGACGTCATCATCCACCCGACGGTGTTCAACGCCGAAGGCAGGCGCATGAGCAAGTCGCTCGGCACCGGCGTCGACCCGCTCGACCTGATGGAGATCTACGGCGCCGACGGCATGCGCTTCGGCCTGATGCTGCAGGTCACGGGCAGCCAGGACATCAAGTTCTCCGAGGACAAGCTGCTCTCCAGCCGCAACTTCGCGAACAAGATCTGGAACGCGAGCCGGTTCGTGTTGATGAACCTCGAGGGCTACGTCCCCGGCCCGCCCAAGGCCGACACCGTCGCCGACGCCTGGATCCTGTCGCGCCTGGCCGACCTTGCCGCGCGCGTGGACGAGGGCCTGCTCGCCTACGAGTTCGGCGAGACCGCCCGCGCCCTCTACGACTTCTTCTGGAACGAGTTCTGCGACTGGTACATCGAGCTGGCGAAGGGCCGCCTGCAGGCGGGCGGGGAGGCGCGCGCGGACGTGCAGCGCAACCTCGTCTTCGTGCTCGACCGCGCCCTGCGCCTTCTGCACCCGATGATGCCGTTCGTGACCGAGGAGATCTGGAGGCAGCTGCCGCTGTCCGAGGAGGACTCCGCGCCGTCGCTCATGGTGGCCGCGTGGCCCGACCCGGCCGGCCTTGCGGGCTGGCGCGACGAGGACGCCGAGGCCTCGATCGCCGCGGTCCGCGAGGTCGTCTCCGCGGTGCGCGGGGTCCGCTCCCGCTACAGCGTCGCTCCGCGCGCGAAGGTCGACGTCATCGCCAAGGCCAGCGGCGCAAGCGCGATGCTGATGGACGACCAGCGCGAGCTGATCCGGGCGCTGGCCGGTATCGAGACCTTCACGGTCGCCGCCGACGCATCCAAGCCCGCGCACTCCGCCGTCGCGGTGGCCACGGGCAGCGAGCTCTACATCCCGCTGCAGGGTCTGGTCGACTTCGACCACGAGCGCGCCCGCGTGGGCAAGGAACTCGACGCCACCCGTGTCGAGCTCAAGCGCCTGACGGGCAAGCTGTCGAATCCCGGGTTCCTGGCGAAGGCCGCACCCGAGATCGTGGAGAAGGACCGCGCCCGCGCCGACGACCTCGCCGAGCAGGCGACGAAGCTGGAGAGCCAGCTCGCCGAGCTCTCCGACTAGGAGCCGGGGACCATGGACTACGCCGCGGCCATAGGAGCGCTCGAGGCCGCGCTGAAGTTCGGCATCGACCCGTCGCTGGACGGCATCCGCGCGCTCACGGAGGCCATGGGCCGCCCGCAGGACGCGTTCGCCTCCGTGCAGGTGACCGGCACGAACGGCAAGTCGTCGACGACCCGCCTGGTCGCGGCGCTGCTGGCGGCCGAGGGCCTCGTGACTGCGGCGTACACGTCGCCGCATCTCGAGTCGTACACCGAGCGTATCGAGCTCGGCGGACTCCCGGTGGGGGAGGCTGACTTCGCGGCCGCGATCACTGCAGCGGTGGGCGCCGCCGGCGCCGTGGGAGACGGCGCGCACGCCTTCACCGAGTTCGAGCTGCTGACGGCCGCCGCCCTGTGGCTGGTGCGCGAACGCGGCGTGGACGTCGCCTGCCTCGAGGTGGGGATGGGCGGAAGGTGGGACTCGACGAGCGTCGTCGACCCGGCCGTCGCCGTCGTCACCGGGGTCGGGCTCGACCACACCGAGCGACTCGGCTCCACGGTCGAGGCGATAGCCGCGGACAAGGCGCGGATCATCAAGGCCGGCGCTTCGGTCGTCCTCGGCCCCGGCACTGCCCCGGTGGCCGGGATCTTCCTCGAGCGCGCCACGGGGCTCGCGCTGCATCCACGGTTCGTCGCGGATGAGCGTTCGGTGTCTCCCGTGGACGAGGCCCTGACCGTGCGGTTCACGGTGCGCTCGCGCCCGGACCGTCCGGGCGGTGTGCTCGCGCTCGATGTCTGCGGTATCCACGCGACCTATGCGGGGCTCGAGATCGGCGCGCCGGTGTACCAGGCGTCCAATGTCGCCGTCGCCATCGCCGCCGCCGAGTGCGCGCTCGGACGGGCCCTCGACGCGGACGCGGCGCGCGGCGCCTTGGCGAGGATGACCTTCCCGGGACGCTTCGAGGTGCTCGCGAGCGACCCGCCGCTGGTGATCGACGGCGCGCACAACCCGCAGGCCGCCGCGGTGCTCGCCGGCGCGGTCCTGGACGCGTGGCCCGACCCGCGCGATCGGCCGCTGTGCCTCCTCGGCGTGCTACAGGACAAGGACGCAGCGGGGATCGTCGCGGCGCTCGATCCCGTGTTCGACGGTTTCGTAGTCACCCAGCCCGATTCTCCGCGCGCTCGCGACGCCGGCGACCTCGCCGCGATCGTTGAGTATGCGACCGGCTCGTGGCCCGAGATCCGCCCGGATCTCGCGGACGCGCTGGCGCATGCGCGGACACATGCGGGCCCGCGCGGGGTCGTTGTCACAGGCAGTCTCTACACTGCGGGACAGGTGCGGTCACTGTTTCGAGGGTAGGCCAAGCCGCTGCAAGACCCGGGCACGCATCCGTTCACATGGGCGATTCAAGTCCTGTGGACAGATGCCGATACGGGGAGTAGTGTCGATAGCCCCGTGCGTCCGGACAATGCAACTGGGGAGACGAGGTCGGGGGACCTCTGCGGGAAGGCGCTTCGCTTCCCGTGCGTCAGGTATTGGGGGGATCCATGAGTTCAGGCGAGCCAGCCATCGTGTCAGCCCACTTGGCTGCGCACGGACCGCAGTGTGCCCGGAGCGCCGATCCCGCTCTCGCGTTCGAGTTGCAGGAGCGCGAGCGGATGCGCGTCGGCTTCGACCTCCACGACGGTCCGGCACAGACGATGTCGGCCGCCCTGCTCCAGGTGAAGATGCTCGAGAGGGCCGAGGGCGTCGAGTTGCACGAGGGACTCGCGGACCTGCGCGTCACGCTCTCCACGGCTCTGGGCGAGATCTACTCCCTGATCGACCAGCTGAGCGGCCGCGCCGCCGACGGAGCGACGCTCGAATCGCGCGTCCGCGCCTGCGTGGACAAGCTGACGGTATCCACGGGAGTCGAGGCGCGGCTCGCCTTCGAGGGCGATTCGAGCCACGCGTCCCCGTCGCTGCAGATCGCCGTGTTCCGGATCGTCCAGGAGGCGCTGTCCAACGTGAGGCGCCACTCCCAGGCGACGCACGTCGACGTCGGGGTGCGCTTCAGTGAGGCCCACGTCGAGTGCGACATCTCGGACGACGGTGTCGGTTTCGCAAGCGATGCGGATCCGATCCCGCGCAAGGGCCGCGAGCACTTCGGTCTGCACAGCATGCACCAGCGCGCCCGGCTCCTCGACGGCGATTGCACCATCTCCAGCACTCCCGATTCCGGGACGCGCGTGAGTGTGAGGATCCCCGTATGGGAAGCGTAGAGCAGCTGGTGGCCACGCGGGTGATGCTGGTCGACGACCACCCGGCGATGCGCGCGGGTGTGCGCAGCGTTCTCGAGAAGGCCTCGGACATGTGCGTCGTGGGCGAGGCGTCGACCGGCGCCCAGGCGCTCACGATGGTGGCCTCCGTCAAACCCGACGTCATGATCCTCGACATCGGTCTGCCCGACACCGACGGGATCGCGCTGCTTCGCGAAGTCATGATGCTCAGCGCTCACACGAAGGTCGTCATGCTGACCTGCCAGACCGACGAGACCTCGGTGCGGATGGCGGTCGACGCTGGCGCGAGCGGCTACCTGACGAAGCTCACCGGCCCGCGCGAGATCATCGAGGCCGTGCGTATGGTCAGGCGCGGCCAGGTCGCCGTCTCGCCGGACGTCGCGACGCACCTCGTTTCGGCGATCCGCGGACAGCGCCGCAACGGCGAGCCCCGGCTCACCGTCCGCGAGCGCGAGATCTGGCGCGCCCTGGCGCAGGGCCTGTCGAACGGCGACGTCGCCCGCACGCTCTTCCTCTCTGAGCACACGGTGAAGTTCCACGTCCACAACCTGCTGCAGAAGCTCGGCCTCAAGACACGGGCCGAGGCCATCTGCGCCGCGCACCGTCGAGGGATGTCGCTCGACTGACCTGATCGTTCGATCAGGTAGACCCCGTCCCTCCGGTCCCCTGTGACTGACCCGCAGTCGGGTCCTTTCGTCGCGCCCGGAGCCCACCATCACAGGTAGGAGTTGTCCGCCTGGGGAGAGCGGTGGGGGTCTTGGAGCGGATGCGGGTGCTCGTCGCTGACGACAACGAGGTGTACGGAGCGATGCTCAGTCGCTTCGTCGCGTCGCATCCCGGCATCGAGGTCGTCGGACGGGCCTGCAACGGCGGCGAGGCGATCGCGATGGCCTCCCTGCTCGAGCCCGACATGGTCCTCATGGACGTGTGCATGCCGGGTATCGACGGGATCGACGCCACCCGCGCTGTCACAGCCATGCGCCGGCCCGCCAAGGTCATCCTGCTCACCGCACATCGAGCTCCCGATGCGGAGCAACTCTGCATGAGCGCGGGCGCCTCCGGCTTCCTCCGGAAGGCCGACGCGGACGCACAGCTCATGGATCTGATTCGCAGTCTCAACGCCGTAGTGCCTGAGACGGAATGTCCGAGCGGCCCCGGGAAGGACCCGGAGCCGCCACTCAACTGAGGACGAGCCTCCGACGAGGGGGCTGTCGCGTCCGCGATCCATCGCGGTGAACGCGTCCGTCGAACGTGCGACTGGAGAGGTGGTGAAGACATGCGAGTGACCGCGGTTCCTGCCCTGGGCAGGGGAGCACCTTCCAGCCGCGCTCCTTGCGACGTGACGCGATGCATCGCACGACGAAGGATTACCTGATCGCCATCTGAAAGACCAGGCCTCACGAAACGCAGGGGGACTTGCGGAGGCCGAACACATGAGGGGATAGACAATGAAGACGAAGATCATCGTTCTGCTCACCACTCTGGCGCTCTCCGCGGCTCTGTTCGCGGTCGCCAGCGCCGCAACAGGTGCGTACTTCAGCGACAGCAAGGCCGGCACGGTTGCCGGTACCATCGGCACGGTTCAGGTCGAGACCGCCGGATACAACAGCGACCGCAGCGACGCGGGTGGCATGAACATCAGCTTCTCCAACCTGCTCCCCGGAGCTCCCCAGACGGTGCTCGCTTCGTACAAGAACATCGGAAGCGCCACACAGGACATCTGGCTGGTCTTCCCGAACGTCGACGCTCTGCACGCTCTGAATGACCTCGGCAGCTACGGTTCGGTCAGCATCAAGGACAGCAGGAGCGGCCTGAACTGGCACTCCGACAACCTGACCGACTTCTGGCCCATCGGCTCGCCCGGCAACCCCGGCTACGGAACGGTCTACCCCGTCCCGCAGCAGACGCTGCTGTGCGCGAACGTTGCTCCCGGCGAGTCCGGCGTCATGTCCTTCGAGTTCGCGTATGCCGGCAAGCTCAACGCCGGCCTCTACGGCTCGCTCGGCGGCGGCACGTTCAACATGTACCCGGTCGCCGGCGACACGCACAACAACCTGAAGTACGTGCCGGTCAGCGCCGCTGTCGGTTCCGGTCTGCCGTACCAGATCGTCGCGACCCAGCCTGGTCAGACTCCCGGCCCCGTCGCCGCTCTTCCCTTCGTCAAGAACTAGTTCTGAGTTCGAGGAGCGGAAAGACCTACCCGCTCGTGCGGGAGCCCGGCGACTGCGGCCGCCGGGCTCCCGAGCCGAGTCCAGCCGGTGACCGGTCTCGGAAGAACCACAACTCTGAGCGCAGTGCGACGAAGGGGCAGAAGGAATGCGAATCCGCGTGGCCAACATAGGGGTGCTGTGTCTGGCTCTTGCGCTGATCATCAGCGCAAGCCTGGTAGCCGCGGGCGCACGTACGACCAACGCATACTTCTCCGATACGAAGTGCGGGACCATCGGTGGCACGGTCAGGGTTCCCGACCCGGATCCAACTCCCGCCCCGACCTCGCCCTACCGCCTCGAAGCGGGCGCCTCCAAGGCGCTGCACGAGGCCCAGGGCAACGACCACTCGGGCAAGGAGCCGGCGATCGCGCAGCGCGACGCCTCGGGAGCGCTCCGTCTCGACTTCGGTGACGCGCCGGCAGGCCGCGGCGACACCCGCCCCGACGTCTTCAGGATCGTCTCGCTCGTCGACGACCCCCGCGCCGTGAGTTTCAGGACGTCCGGGGCGATGGCCGACTTCATCACCGAGGTGTGCCTCGCGAACGGTCAGACGGCAGTCCTCGGGGGCCACGCGACGGAGCGCGTACGCGTCACGATCCGCGTTCCGGACGGCGCGGCGCCCGGCGTCTACGCGGGGACTCTCACCGTGCACGTCCAGGGATGGGCCGACGACGCGCAGCTGCCGATGACCTTCACGGTCACCGGCGACGCGGGCAAGGGCGGCAAGAACGCTCCGGCGAACGTGGCGGTGCCTTCGGTCGAGCTCTCGGACCTCACGGACACGCAGCCCGAGTCCTCGCAGACCACGACCGAGACCGCTACGCCCGACCCGGCGCAGGACCCGACTCCCTCCGAGCCGACGACCGTGACGCCCGAGCCCACCTCGACACCCGATCCGATCGACGAAGAGGGAACGCACGATGACGGTTACTAAGGCCGTCAAGACCACGCTGCTGATCGCGATCTGCCTCGTGCTGCTGATCCCCGCGGCGCTGATGGCCACCGGCAACGCGCGCTTCAAGGTGTTCGTCGTGCAGACGGGCTCGATGCGCCCGACGATCCCGCCCAACAGCGCCGTCATCGTCGAGAAGGGCGTCTACCGTGTCGGACAGGTCATCACGTTCATGACCGCGAACGGCGTCGTCACGCACCGGCTGGTCGGGCGGAATGCCGATGGGACTCTCGTCACCAAGGGTGACGCCAACGCTACGCCCGACCCGGGTTCGCTCGCCCCGTCGGAGGTCATCGGCGGCGTCGTCGCAGCCCCGCCTATGGTGGGTTGGCTGTTGGCCTACCTCAAGAACCCGCTCGGCGTGGTTTCGGTCGTCCTGGCGGGCTTCTGCGCGTGGCTGGTCGGCTCGATGGTGCGCGGCAGGCGGACGGCGCAGCAGCAGGCGTAGCCGCCGCTCGGTCGCGCCGTCCCCGCAGTTCTCAGTCGCGTGACGTCACCGCGCCCACGCTCCCGCCTCCTCCGCACGCTCTGCTAGAATCCGCGTGACCACCCATCGGTCCCGCGCTCGCGTGGCGCACCGTCGTCGAAGGGGAACCATGACCGACATCCTTGGGCCCGTTATGCCCTTCCTCAAGCTGGCGGGTCAGCTTGCCGCCGTCTTCTACGTGGTGTTCCATCTGTCGCTCGTCTTCTGGGTGGTGCGCGACGCTCAGCGCCGCGGCGCGATGGCCTGGTTCTGGGGCGTCGCCACGCTGCTCTTCGGAGTCCTGAGCTGGGCCGTCTACCTCGTCGTGCGTCCGCCCGAGACCCTCGACGACGCGCACGAGCGCGAGCTCGAGATCGCCGCTCGCGAGGCCGAGCTGCAGCGCGCCGGATCGACGTGCCCGCACTGCTTCAAGCCCATCGAGTCCGACTACCTGATCTGCCCCACGTGCCTGAAGCAGCTGAAGAAGCCCTGCTCGAGCTGCGGCCGCCCCGTGAAGTCCTCGTGGACGGTGTGCCCGTACTGCAAGACCCGTCAGGCCGTCGGAGAGCGCGTCCCCGACGCTCCCGAGGGGCCGGCCGCCGAGGACCACGCCCAGACGCACGTCGCGTCGAACACCCCCAAGAAGAAGAAAGCCGCACCCGCCCAGAACGAAGCGTAGGAGACGAGCCCCACCGTGCCTGAGATCACCGTCACGCTGCCGGACGGCAGCACGAAGTCAGTCCCGGAGGGCTCGACCGTCCTCGACGTCGCGGCCTCCATCGGCGCTCGCCTCGCGGCCGCGGCCGTCGCCGGACACATCGGCGACGCGGTCGTCGACGTGACGACGGTCGTCCCCGACGGCTCGAGTGTCTCGATCGTCACCGAGAACAGCGCCGAGGGGCTGCACATCCTGCGCCACTCGGCCGCGCACGTGATGGCCGAGGCCGTGAAGGACCTCTTCCCGACGGCCGAGTTCGGCATCGGGCCCGCGATCGAGGACGGCTTCTATTACGACTTCCAGGTCGACCGCCCCTTCACCCCCGACGACCTGGAAGCCATCGAGACGCGCATGCGCGAGATCGTGGCCGAGGCCGTTCCGTTCAGGCGCGGCGAGCTCGACCGCCTCGAGGCCTGGGACCGCTTCGAGGGCCAGGACATGAAGCGCGAGCTGATCGACGGCCTCCCCGAGGACGAGACGATCTCGATCTACACCCAGGGCAACTTCACCGACCTGTGCCGCGGACCGCACGTCCCCGACACGAGCCGGATCCGCGCGTTCAAGCTCACCAAGATCGCCGGCGCCTACTGGCGCGGCGACTCGACCCGCCCGATGCTCCAGCGCATCTACGGCACCGCCTGGTACTCCGACAAGGACCTCGAGGCGTACCTGACCCGCATCGAAGAGGCCGAGAAGCGCGACCACCGCAAGATCGGCAAGGAGCTCGACCTCTTCAGCTTCCACGAAGAGGCCGGCGCCGGATTGCCGCTCTACCACCCCAAGGGCGCCCGCGTGCTGCGCCTGCTCCAGCAGTGGCTGCGCGGCGTACTCTACGAGCGCGGCTACGTCGAGGTCATCACCCCGCACATCTTCAAGTCCGACGTGTGGAAGATCTCGGGCCACTACGAGAACTACCGCGAGAACATGTACTTCTTCGAGATCGACGAGGGCGACGGCAAGGTCAGCGAGTACGGCATCAAGCCGATGAACTGCCCCGGCCACCTCATGATCTACAACGACAGCATGAAGTCCTACCGCGACCTGCCGATCCGTATGTCGGAGTTCGGTACCGTCTACCGCCATGAGATGTCGGGTGTCGTGCACGGGCTCATGCGCGCCCGCTCCTTCACCCAGGACGACGCGCACATCTTCTGCACGCCCGAGCAGGTGCACGCCGAGGTGCTCGGCATGCTCGACCTCGTCGCCTACGTCAACGGCGTCTTCGGCTTCGAGTACACCGCCGAGGTCTCGACGCGTCCCGAGAAGTCGATCGGCGGCGACGAGTACTGGACGGTCGCGACCGACGCGCTCTTCGCCGCGCTCGACGAGAAGGGCGTCCCCTACGAGATCAACGAGGGCGACGGCGCCTTCTACGGTCCCAAGATCGACATCAAGCTGCGCGACGCCATCGGACGCACGTGGCAGACCTCGACCATCCAGGTCGACTACAACATGCCGCAGCGTTTCGGTCTCACCTACCGCACGCCGGAGAACGGCGAGGCGCAGCCGATCATGCTGCACCGCACGATCCTCGGCTCCATGGAGCGCTTCTTCGGCATCCTGATCGAGCACTACGCGGGAGCGTTCCCGACGTGGCTCGCACCTGTGCAGGTCGTCGTCATCCCGATCTCCGACCGCCATCTCGACTACGCGCACGACGTGCGCGCCAAGCTCGAGAAGCGCGGCGTGCGGGTGGAGGTCTACTCCGACAACGAGCCGATGCGCATCAAGATCGCCAAGGCGCAGCAGCAGAAGACCCCGTACATGCTCATCGTGGGCGACAAAGAGGCCGAGTCCGGCCAGGTCGGCGTCCGCGAGCGCACGCAGGGGGACCTGGGCGCGCGCACCATCGACGAGCTCGTCGCGATGGTGAAGGAAGGCGACCCGCTCGCGAGCTGAACGCCCGCGCCCGCGTGCTAGTCTGACCTCATGAGATGGACCCGACTCTTCACCGCCTGGGGCGGCTACCCCCTCGCTGCGGTCGCTATCGCCGCTGAGACGGCGTTGTTGCTGCCGTTCAGAAGCTCTCTGCATCCCGCTCAGGTGATGCTCCTGTTCGTGCCGACGATCATCGTGGTCGGCCGCCTTGCGGGAGTGCGGGCCTCGGCCGCCGCGGCCGTTCTGGCCTTTCTCGCGGCCGACTTCGTGTTCGTCCCCCCGTACTTCCACTTCGACGTCGCTTCGTCCGTGGACTGGGTCACGCTGGTCATCTTCCTGCTCGTCGCGCTGTCGGTCGGCCTGCAGACCGGTGCGATCAGGCAGCGCGAGCGGGCCGCCCTCCAACGCGAACGCGAGATCGCCCTGCTCAGCAGGTTGTCGTCGACGCTCGTCTCCGAGGAGTCCGTCGAGGAGATGGCGGCCTTCATCGTCGGCGAGGTCGTCGCGGTCCTCGGCGCTGACCGGGCGGCCGTCTACGTGAGGGCGCCCGGAGGCGGGACAACTGTACTGGCGCACGGCGGAGCCGAGCCCGCGTCGGTGGCCGAAGGCGCGCTCGCCGACTGGGTGATGCTCAACGACAAGGCGGTCGGCCTTCCGCTGACCCGCGACCCGTCCATCGGCCCGCACCCGGTGTCGGTCCCCGTCGACGAGGCGCTTCCCGGCGTCTCCGCCGACGGGGTCTTCCTTCCGCTGCAGACCGGCGAGTCGCTCGAGGGCGTGCTCTACGCGCGCCCGCTCGCCGGCCCCGAGGCCTCCACTCAGGCGGTCCGCCGTCTGGTCGCCGTCGCGAACCTGGCCGCCGCGTTCCTCGAGCGGCGTCGGCTCGAGGACGAGGCCGCTCGGATCGCGGCCCTGCGCGAGTCGGACCGTCTGAAGGCGACCTTCGTGTCTTCGGTGTCGCATGAGCTCAAGACGCCCCTCGCGGCCGTCACAGCCCGGATCACCGGACTGCTCGAGGAGGGCGAGGACTGCAGCGCGGTCCGCGTGCGGTAGGAGCTCGAGGCCGCAGCCGAGGATCTCAGCCGGCTCGACTCCTCGATCGGCGACCTCGTCGATGTCTCCCGTCTGGAATCCGACGCCTGGCGCCCCCAGCCGGAGCTGTGGGACGTCGGCGAGCTGCTCGGCACCGTGGCGTCGCGCATCCCGGTCGCGTCGAGGCCGCGCGTGCGTTTCGAGGTGGCCGAGGGCCTGCCGCAGGTCCGCGTGGACTTCCGCCAGATCGTGCGCGCCGTCTCGACGATGATCGACAACGCGATCGCGTACGCGCAGGGCGCGGGCCCCGTGGTGGTGGGCGCTCGCGGCGTCGGCCCGGACCTGCTCGTCTGGATCGAGGACCGCGGACCCGGTGTGTCCGACGACGAGAAGCAGCGCGTCTTCGAGAAGTTCTACCGGGGGGCCGCGTCTGCGGTGGCGCCGTCCGGCACCGGTCTCGGACTCACCATCGCCCGCGAGATCGCTCGGGCGCATGGCGGTCACGTGTGGGTCGAGGACGCCGAACCGAACGGCGCGCGCTTCATCCTGTCCTTGCCGTTCCAAGGGAGCGATCTGTGAGTCTCATGCCGTCCGACACGCCGGAGCGCAGCCCCCGGGTCCTGGTCATCGACGACGAGGAGCAGATCCGGCGCGCACTGCGCTCGATCCTCCAGGCGCGCCACTACCTGGTGGAGACGGCGGAGACGGGCGCGGCCGGGCTCGAGGCGGCCGTCGACCACACGCCCGACCTAGTCGTGCTCGACCTCTCGCTTCCCGACATGAGCGGGCTGGTCGTGTGCGAGCAACTGCGCGCGTGGTACACGGGTCCGATCCTGGTTCTTTCGGTGCGCGACGCCGACGCCGACAAGATCGCGGCGCTCGACCTGGGAGCCGACGACTACCTCACCAAGCCCTTCTCGGCGGGCGAGCTGCTCGCGCGCATCCGGGCGCACCTGCGCCGCACCGGCGGGGGAGAGGCCTCGTTGCGCGAGATCCGCGCCGGCGACCTGGTCGTCGACCTCGCCAAGCGGGTCGTCACCGTGGCGGGGGAGCCCGTCCACCTCACGCGGATCGAGTTCGACATCCTCGCGACGCTGGCGCGCAACGCCGATCGCGTCGTGACTTCGCACGCGCTGCTGGAGGCCGTCTGGGGGCCCGACTACATCTCGGACACGCAGGCGCTGCGCGTGCACGTCTCGCACCTGCGCCAGAAGATCGAACCCGAGGGCGGTGTCCCCCGGTACGTGCTGACGGAGCCGGGGGTCGGCTTCCGCTTCGTGGGCGACGACGGCCGCGAATCTTAACAAGGTCTTTACGGCGTCGCTCGCCTTCTTCACGCACCCTGAACAGGGGTCGGTCTAGCATGCAGCGGGGTCGTCGACACGGCGGCCTTCGTGCTGTGCGGGGAATGATCGGGACATCGATCGAGCAGGCGAGGAGCGGATCGCTCATGGGTGATGTCGTGTACTACGGGATCGCGTTCGTGTTCCTTGGACTGTGCCTGCTCTACGTCCGCGCCGCGGACAAGCTGTAAGGGGGCGGTATGGCGCAGTACATCATCATGGGCGTGATCGCGTTCGGGCTGTTCCTGTACCTGGCCTACGCGCTCCTGTTCCCCGAGAAGTTCTGAGGGGGCGGCGGACGTGACTCTGGATATCGCGCGCTTCATCGGTTATGCCGTGGTGCTCGTCGGCATCGCGTACCCGCTGGGCCTGTACATGGCCAAGCTGTTCGCCGGAGAGCGGACGTGGCTGACCCCCGTCCTCGCGCCGGTCGAGCGGCTCGTCTACAAGGTGGCCGGCGTCGACCCCGAGACGGAGATGCCCTGGACGGGGTACGCCGTCTCGCTCCTGCTCTTCAACTTCGCCTGCTTCACGATCCTCTACCTGATGCTGCGCCTCCAGGGCGTGCTGCCCTTCAACCCCACCGGCGCCGTCGCCATGTCGCCGTCGATCGCCTTCAACACCGCCGTCAGCTTCGTCACCAACACCAACTGGCAGGCCTACGCCGGTGAGACCGGCATCAGCCACCTCGCCCAGATGGTCGGGCTGACCTGGCAGAACTTCATCTCCGCCGCGACGGGCGTCTCCGTGGCGCTCGCGCTGGTCCGAGGGCTCACGCGCAAGGAGGCCCGCACGGTCGGCAACTTCTGGTCGACCTCACGCGCACCTGGCTCTACGTGATGCTGCCGATCTGCGTGGTCCTCTCGCTGGTCTACGTCTCCCAAGGGGTCGTGCAGACGCTCGCCGGCACGGTCACCGCCGGCACCATCCAGGGGGCGGCGCAGACGATCCACGTCGGCCCCGTCGCCTCCCAGGAGGCGGTGAAGCTGCTCGGCACGAACGGCGGCGGCTTCTTCAACGCGAACTCCTCCCACCCGTTCGAGAACCCGACGCCCCTCACAGACTTCCTCCAGGTGCTCTCGATCCTGGCGATACCGGCGGGTCTGACGTTCATGTTCGGCAAGATGACGGGCAACATGCGCCAGGGCGTCGCGGTCTTCGCGGCGATGCTCATCCTCTTCACGGCGAGCGTGGCCGTCATGTACTCGTTCGAGCGCGCGGGCAACCCGAACCTCACCACGGCCGGTGCGAACCAGGTGGCCTCCGCCACCCAGACCGGCGGCAACACGGAGGGCAAGGAGGTCCGCTTCGGGATCGAGGCCTCGACGCTGTTCGGCAGCGCGACGACGGCCGCTTCCGCGGGAGCGGTGAACGCTTCGATGTCCAGCCTGACGCCTCTGTCCGGTGGGATGGCGATGCTGAACATCGCGCTCGGAGAGGTCGTGTTCGGCGGCGCCGGCTCGGGCCTGTACGGCATGCTCGTCTTCGCGGTCCTCGCGGTGTTCATCGCCTGTCTGATGGTCGGCCGGACGCCGGAGTACCTGGGCAAGAAGATCGGTCCGAAGGAGATGAAGCTCGCGATGTTCGCCGTCCTTGCGGTCGCCGCGAGCATCCTCGTCGGGTCCGCCATCGGGGTCGTCACCCCCGCGGGCCTCGCTGCGCGCCTGAGCGCGGGGCCGCACGGTCTTACCGAGATCCTCTACGCCTTCACCTCGGGCGTCGGCAACAACGGCTCGGCGTTCGCCGGCCTCAACGCCGCCACGCGGTTCTACGCGGTGGCGATCGGGGTCTGCATGATGCTCGGCCGCTACCTGTTCATCATCCCGGTGCTCGCGATCGCGGGGTCGATGGCCGCGAAGAAACGCGTGCCACCCTCCGCGGGCACGTTCCCGACCGACTCGCCCCTGTTCGTGGGGCTCCTGGTCGGAGTGGTGCTCATCGTCGGTGCCCTGACGTTCTTCCCGGCCTTCGCACTCGGACCGGTGCTCGAGCACTTCCTCATGCACGCCGGACAACTCTTCTAGGGAGGTGGGACCCGTGACCGACGAGATGGAGATGCACGTCGAGGCGCCGGAGGGCTCCGCCCAGCCGCGGAAGCGCGCCGGCGTGGCGACCTCGCGCGAACTGGTGCGCGAGGCGATCCTTCAGTCGTTCGTGAAGCTCAACCCGATGAGCCTGTGGCACAACCCGGTCATGTTCATCGTCGAGATCGGCGCGGTGATCGTGACGTTCTACGTGTTCGCCGAGCTCGTCGTGACGACCGACCAGGGCATCCTGTTCCTCTCGCAGATCGCACTGTGGCTGTGGTTCACGGTGCTCTTCGCGAACTTCGCCGAGGCTATGGCCGAGGGCCGTGGCAAGGCGCAGGCCGACACCCTGCGGCAGATGACGACCGACACTCTTGCCAACGTCATGAAGGGAGACGCGATCGAGCAGATCTCGGCCGCGAAGCTTCGCAAGGGCGACACGGTCGTCGTTTCGGCGGGGGAGACCATCCCCGGCGACGGCGACGTCATCCAGGGCATCGCGTCCGTGGACGAGTCGGCCATCACCGGCGAGTCGGCCCCGGTCATCCGCGAGAGCGGAGGCGACCGCAGCGCGGTCACGGGCGGTACGAAGGTCCTGTCGGACCGCATCGTTGTCCTCATCACCTCGGAGCCCGGCCAGACCTTCCTCGACCGCATGATCACCCTGGTCGAGGGGGCCTCGCGCCAGAAGACGCCGAACGAGATCGCGCTCGACATCCTGCTCGTCACCCTCACGATGATCTTCCTGCTGGTGACGGTCTCGCTCGAGGCCTTCGCCATGTACTCGGGCCAGGCGGTCGCGGTCTCGATCCTCATCGCGCTCCTCGTCTGTCTCATCCCCACCACCATCGGCGGCCTGCTGTCGTCGATCGGAATCGCCGGCATGGACCGCCTCGTGCGCCACAACGTGCTCGCGATGTCGGGCCGCGCTGTCGAGGCCGCCGGTGACGTGAACACGCTGCTGCTCGACAAGACCGGCACGATCACGCTCGGCAACCGGCAGGCGCACGAGTTCCTGCCCGTTCCCGGCGTCACGGAGGCCGAGTTGGCCGACGCGGCGCAGCTCGCGTCCATCTCGGACGAGACGCCGGAGGGCCGCTCGATCGTCGTGCTGGCGAAGCAGTTCGGGATCCGCGAACGCCACCTGCATCAGAACGAGACCGAGTTCATCCCGTTCACCGCGCTCACGCGCATGAGCGGCGTCGACTGGCAGGGCCACCGCATCCGCAAGGGCGCCACCGACTCGGTGATCGCCTGGGTCGAGAGCCTCGGGGGCACGGTGCCCCCGGAGCTCGAGGGCCTGGTCAGGCGTGTCGCCGAGAGCGGGGGGACCCCGCTGGTCGTCTCCATGGACGACAAGGCGCTCGGCGTCGTCCACCTGAAGGACATCGTGAAGGGCGGCATCCGCGAGCGCTTCGACCAGCTGCGCGCGATGGGCATCCGCACCGTCATGATCACCGGTGACAACCCGGTCACCGCCGCGGTCATCGCCAAGGAGGCCGGCGTCGACGACTTCCTGGCGCAGGCGACGCCCGAGGCCAAGATGGAGCTGATCCGCAAGGAGCAGGCCCAGGGCAAGCTCGTGGCGATGACGGGCGACGGCACGAACGACGCGCCGGCGCTCGCTCAGGCGGACGTGGGCGTCGCCATGAACACCGGGACCACCGCGGCCAAAGAGGCCGGCAACATGGTGGACCTGGACAGCAACCCCACGAAGCTGATCGAGATCGTCGAGATCGGCAAGCAACTGCTCATGACGCGCGGCGCGCTGACGACCTTCTCGATCGCCAACGACGTCGCCAAGTACTTCGCGATCATCCCGGCACTGTTCATGGCCCGCTATCCGCAGCTGGGCGCGCTCAACGTCATGGGCCTGCACTCGTCGCAGAGCGCGATCATGTCGGCGATCATCTTCAACGCGTTGGTCATCGTGGCGCTCATACCGCTGTCGCTGAAGGGCGTGAAGTACCGGCCGCTCGGCGCTGCGGTCGTGCTGCGCCGCAACCTGCTCGTCTACGGCCTGGGCGGCATCATCGCGCCGTTCATAGGCATCAAGCTCATCGACGTGCTCATCGTCGCGCTCCATCTGGCCCGGTAGGAGGACCCGCACATGAGACGCTACGTATTCGCATCCATACGCATGGCCCTGGTGACGCTCTTCGTCCTCGGGATCGTCTACCCGCTGGTCGTCACCGGGATCGCGCAGCTCGCCTTTCCGGCTCAGGCCAACGGCAGCCTCGTGCGCTCCTCGGACGGCGCGGTCATCGGCTCGTCGCTCATCGGGCAGAGCTTCACCGACGTGAAGTACTTCCACGGCCGTCCGTCCGCCGGCGACTACGACGCCGCGGCCTCGGGCGCTTCGAACCTCGGCCCGACGAGCAAGGCGCTCGTGGACAGCGTGGTCTCTCGCGTGGCCAGCGCGGTCGCCGAGAACCCGGGTCTGAAGACCGGCGCCGTCCCCGTGGACATGGTGACCTCTTCCGCGAGCGGTCTGGACCCGGACATCACCGTGGCGAACGCCTACGCGCAGGTCGCGCGCGTGGCGAAGGCCCGTTCGCTCGACGAATCGGTCGTTCGCGCGCTCGTCGCCGCGCACATCACCGACCGCCAGTTCGGCGTGCTGGGGGAGCCCCGCGTGAACGTGCTCGCGCTGAACCTCGCGCTCGACGCCGCCAAGTGAGAGGGTCGCGCCCGTGACCGACGAGACTCTTCCACCGGTCGACCAGCACGTCGCGCGCTCGCGCGGCTGCCACAAGATCTTCCTGGGCTACGCCCCCGGCGTCGGCAAGACGTTCACGATGCTTTCCGAGGCCCAGCGCCGTCACCAGCGCGGGGAGGACGTGGTCATCGGCTTCGTCGAGCCGCACAAGCGCCCCGAGACGATCGCGCTGCTCGAGGGTCTCGACGCGATCCCGACGAAGCCGATCAAGTACCGGGACACCGTGCTCCAAGAGATGGACACGGCCGGGATCATCGCGCGGCATCCCGAGTGGGTGCTCGTCGACGAGCTGGCCCACACGAACGCCCCGGGCGCTTCGCACAAGAAGCGCTGGCAGTCGGTCGAGGAGATCCTCGACGCCGGGATCAACGTCATCTCCACGGTGAACGTGCAGCACTTCGAGTCGCTCAACGACACCGTCGCCCAGATCACCGGGGTCTGTGTCCGCGAGACGGTGCCCGACCGCATCCTCGACCAGGCCGACGAGGTCGTGCTCGTCGACATCACGCCCGAGGCGCTCGTCAACCGGCTCAACCGCGGCGTCATCTACGCTCCCGAGAAGGTCCCGAAGGCGCTCGCGAACTTCTTCCGGCGCGGCAACCTGGTGGCCCTGCGCGAGCTTGCGCTGCGGCGCACAGCCGAAGAGGTCGACGAGGACCTCACCGAGTTCATCCAGGAGCACGACGTCGACAAGACGTGGGGCGCGCAGGAGCGGGTCCTGGTTGCGGTCACGCCGCGGCCGCTGGGCTCCAAGCTGGTCCGGCGCGGCTACCGGCTGGCGAAGCGAATGAACGGCCGCTTCTGGACGCTCTACACCCGTCCGCCGGGCGTCTCGCTCTCCGCCAAGGAGGAGCAGACGCTCACGGAGCTCAAGGACCTCACCAAGGAGCTCGGCGGCGAGGTCGTCGAGGTCGTCGGCGCCGACGCCGCGGGCGAGATCATCGATTTCGCCACGCGCAACCAGGTCACCTACGTGGTCATGGGTCAGTCGGCCCGCAGCCGGATGAACGAGGTGATGCGGGGCTCGATCGTCAACCGCATCATGCGTGAGACCCGCAACGTCGACATCGTCGTGGTCGCCGATCCGCAGCGCGCCGACACCGCCCCGGCGAGTTCGGCGGGCTAGGTCCGCACCGGCGCCCGCCCTTGCGCCGGGCCCGGTCCGCCCGTATACTCACACGGCTAATCGAATACCGCTCACAAGCGGGACCCGTTCCGACAGGTCCCCACCCACGCGGCGCGAACGCAGCAGCTGCCAGGTCGAGAAGAGCGACACGCACGGCGTCCCGCGAGTCGGGCCGTCCTCTGTGGGTCATCACCCGTCCGGCAGGCTGTCCTTCAAGCCGCCGGGCTTTTTGTTTGCATGTGCCTGATGAATACGCACGGAGGTGAAAGCGATAACTGCTATCGAGACTCGCGTGAACGAGCGTATCCGCGCAGCGCGCGTTCGGCTCGTTGGCGCCGACGGCGACCAGCTCGGCATCTTCGTCACCGCTGATGCCCAGAAGATCGCCGACGATCAGGGACTGGACCTCGTCGAGGTCGCTCCGAACGCCGATCCGCCCGTCTGCAGGATCATGGACTTCAGCAAGTGGAAGTACGAAGAGGCTCTCAAGGCCAAGAAGGCCCGCAAGAACCAGACGACGGTCCAGGTCAAGGAGATCAAGTTCCGGCCGAAGATCGGTGTCGCCGACTACGAGACCAAGAAGAAGCACGTCATCCGCTTCATCGAAGCGAATGCGAAGGTGAAGGTCACGATCATGTTCCGCGGTCGTGAGATGGTCCACGCGGAGCGCGGACTGGCGATCCTCGAGCGGCTCGCGGAGGACATCCGCGACATCGCGCACATCGAGAACCAGCCCAAGGTCGAGGGCCGCAACATGTTCATGCTCGTCTCGCCGTCCCGCAAGGAATTGAAGCCGGCGAGCAAGCCCGAGAAGGATACGGAAGCGACCGAACCCGCCGCCGAGTAGGCAGCCCTGTACGGAGTTTCCCGGTACCGACAAGGAGTCCCAGAACAATGCCGAAGATGAAGACGCACAAGGGCACGGCCAAGCGGTTCAAGCTGACCAGCTCGGGCAAGATCAAGCGCGCCAACGCGTTCAAGAGCCACATCCTCGAGAAGAAGAGCCCGAAGACCAAGCGCGGACTCGCGCAGCCGTCCTTCGTGCACAAGGCCGACATGGCTGTCATCCGCAAGAACCTCGGCGTGTAGCTCCAGCCGCCGACCATCCGTTCATCGAGGAGTTGATCGAGAAATGCCCCGCATCAAGCGCTCAGTCACCGCCAAGAAGAAGCGTCGTACCGTACTCGGACGCGCTGCCGGCTACGTCGGCAACAAGTCCCGCTCGTATCGCGCCGCGAAGGAGCAGACGCAGCACTCGCTGCAGTACGCGTACCGCGACCGCCGCGTCAAGAAGCGCGAGATCCGCAAGCTGTGGATCACCCGCATCAACGCCGGCGCGCGCCTGAACGACCTGTCGTACTCGCTGTTCATCAACGGCATGAAGAAGGCCGGCATCGAGCTCGACCGCAAGGTGCTCTCCGACATGGCGATCAACGATCCCGCAGGCTTCGCGCAGCTGTGCGAGACCGCCAAGGCGATGCACGCCGCCTAGTCCGGACGCCGCGCTGCCAGCACGCTCACATGACCCCGTCGCACCCGCGGCGGGGTCATGGTGCGTTCCGGCGCCCGGACCCGAGCCGCCTTACCCTCGACTAAGCGGGGGGCGTGCTCTGGACTAATCCGGGGGAGGAGCCCGAGGATGGCACGAACGCCGCACCCGCGGCAGTCGCAGCAGGGCCGCGGACGTCTCGCGCACTGCGGCGCTCCCCGACACTGAGCACCACGGAGGCACCGTGTCACCCGAGTCCCTCGACCTGCGTTCCCTGACCGGCCTGAGCGCGGCCGAGGCCGCGCGACGCCTCGAAGCCGACGGGCCGAACGAGATCGCCTCCGAGAAGCCCCGCAGCGTCTTCCAGATCGCATGGGCGGTCGTCCGGGAGCCGATGCTGCTGCTTCTCGTTGCGGCGGGCTCCCTCAACCTCGTCATCTCGGCCATCCGCCCTCAGGAGAACCGCGTGGGCGAGGCGCTGCTGCTCTTCGTGTTCGTGATCGTGGTCATCGGGATCACCTTCTACCAGGAGCGCAAGACCGAGCGCGCGCTCGACGCGCTGCGCGACCTGTCCAGTCCCCGGGCCCTCGTGCTGCGGGACGGCGTCCAGGTCCGTATCGCCGGCCGCGAGGTCGTGGTTGGCGACCTGATGCTCCTCGCCGAGGGTGACCGCGTCGCCGCCGACGCGCTGCTCCTGGAGTGCACCAACCTCGGCGTCGACGAGTCGCTGCTCACCGGCGAGTCGGTCCCCGTCCGCAAGTCGGCGTGCGCGGCCGACGCTCCGCGGCAGATCGGGCTCCCCGGGGGTGACGGCACGCCGTGGGTCTTCTCCGGCACGCTGGTCGTCAAAGGGCAGGGGATCGCCCAGGTCCTCGCCGTGGCCGGGGCGACCGAGCTCGGGAAGATCGGCGTCGCGCTCTCCTCGGTAGAGACCGAGCGCACGCCGCTTCAGAACGAGGTCGGGCGGCTCGTGCGCAACCTCGCCATCCTCGGGCTCTCCCTCGCCGCGATCGTCATCATCATCTTCGGTCTGACGCGCCACGACTGGCTCGAGGCGTCGCTGGCGGGCATCACCTTCGCGATGGCGATGCTCCCCGAGGAGTTCCCGGTCGTGTTGACGGTCTTCCTCGCGCTCGGCGCGTGGCGGATCTCCAAGAGCAACGTCCTGACGCGGCGCATGCCCGCGATCGAGACGCTGGGGTCGGCGACCGTGCTGTGCTCGGACAAGACCGGCACCATCACCCAGAACCGCATGACGGTCCGCTCGCTGCAGATCGGCGAGTCGCGCCTCGAGATCGACGGTCAGCCGCTTCCGGAAGAGGCGCACCCCCTCGTGGAGTTCGCGGTCCTGGCCTCCCCGGTCGATCCGTTCGACCCTATGGACACCGCGTTCAAGACGCTGGGGGAGCGCTTCCTCGGCGAGACGGAGCACCTCCACTCGGACTGGACGCTGGTGAAGGAGTACCCGCTCTCCGACCGGCTGCTCGCGCTGTCGCACGTGTGGCGCTCTCCCGACGGAGGCGACTACGTGATCGCAGCGAAGGGCGCCCCCGAGGCGATCGCCGACCTCTGCCACTTCGACGAGGCGCGGTTCCGGGCGATGAGCTACGAGGTCTCCCGCATGGCCGACGAGGGGCTGCGCGTCCTCGGTGTCGCCCGGTCGGCGTTCAACGCGCGGACCGGCCTTCCCGAGATCCAGCACGACTTCGTCTTCGAGTTCATGGGACTGGTCGGGCTGCAGGACCCCATCCGCGAGGACGTCTCCGAGGCTGTGGCGCAGGCCCGTTCGGCCGGCATGCGCGTGGTCATGATCACGGGCGACTACCCCGGGACCGCGCTGTCGATCGCCCGCGAAGCCGGCCTGGACGCCGAGGGCCACGTGCTGACCGGTCCGGAGCTGGACGGTCTCGACGACGAGGCGCTCGCGCGGCGCATCGGGTCCATCAATGTCTTCGCGCGCGTCGTCCCCGAGCAGAAGCTCAGGATCGTGCGGGCGCTGAAGACCGCCGGCGAGATCGTCGCCATGACCGGCGACGGCGTGAACGACGCACCGGCGCTCAAGGCCGCGGACATCGGCATCGCCATGGGCCAGCGCGGCACCGATGTGGCGCGCGAGGCCGCGGCCCTCGTGCTCACCGATGACGCCTTCTCCTCCATCGTGGGCGCCGTTCGCCTGGGGCGCCGCATCTATGACAACCTCCGCAAGGCGATGGCCTACATCCTTGCCGTCCACGTGCCGATCGCGGGGATGACGCTGCTGCCCGTCCTGGTGCCGCAACTCTTCGGTCACTCGAGCACCCTCGTGCTCATGCCGGTCCACATCGCGTTCCTCGAGCTCATCATCGATCCCGCGTGCTCGGTCGTGTTCGAGGCCGAGGACGAGGAGGTCGGGACGATGGACCGCCCGCCGCGCGACGCCGCCGAGCCGATGTTCGGCAGACGCCTGATCGGCGTCAGCGTCATCCAGGGCGTGGTGGTCTTCGCCGCGGCGATGGGCGTCTATCTCTGGGCGAGTTGGAGCCAGCTTCCCGCGGAGGCCATCCGCACGCTGTCGTTCACGACGCTCGTCGCCGGCAACCTCGGGCTCATCTTCGTCAACCGCTCCTGGACGCACACGGTGCTCGGCGGCCTGATGAAGCGCAACGCCGCGCTGTGGTGGGTGGCGGGCGGGACAGTGGCCGTGCTGACCGCTCTCCTGAGCTTCCCCTCCGCACGGCACCTGTTCGGCTTCGCGTCCCTGCCCCTCGCGCAGATGGCGTCGGCGATCGCCGCGGGCGTCGTCTCCGTCGCATGGTTCGAGGTCTACAAGGTCGTCGCGCGCGCGCGGCGGCAGCGCGTGGCGTAGGCGCCCTTCCGGAGCGGTTGGAGTCCGGTCGGGGCGCGGTCGCGCGGTGGTCGGCGCGTCGCGCGATGCTCGGTACGGGCCGCGCGCCGCCGCGCCCGCTCGGAGAAGGACCGCTTCGCCGCCCACCCCTCGGACGGCACGTCGAATCATCGGGGGTGGAAGGGCATGAAGAAGATCGTCCTGTTCGTCATCGGGTGCTACGCAGTGCTCACGCTGGGAGCCGCGGGCGCCTACTTCACCACGCAGAGCCAGAACGCGGAGAACATCATCCGCGCCGGCACGGTGGCCATCTCGACCGAGCCGACCTCGTCCGCGCTCAACATCGACACGCTTGCGCCGGGCGCGACTGTCACGCAGTCGGTGACGGTGGTCAACAGCGGCAACCTGCCCGTCAGCGTCGTCATGACCGCCGCCAAGAAGGCGGGCATCACGGCGTTCTACGAGGCGCTGACTTGTCGGGTCACCGCCGACGGCGCATCGCTGTACGAGGGCCCGGTCTCGGGACTTCGCACGACCCCGCTGCGCATGAGCCCCGGGATGCGAACGCCGCTGCAGGTCTCGGTCGGCCTGCCGGCCACCGCGGGCAACGAGCTGCTCGGGGGCTACGCCAAGCTCACGCTGTACGTGGACGCCGAGCAGGTGAACTGACGTGGGCGTCCGCACGGTCGCGGTCAGGGTGGCGATCGTCGCTCTCGCGGCGGCTGCGACCGTGTGGACGGTCTGCGGCTACCGCGCCGTCTACGTGGGCGGCGGTTCGATGGCTCCCGCGCTCGTGAAGGGTGACTTCGTCGTCGTGCGACGCGGGTCGTCGGGGGTGCGGCAGGGCGACGTGGTGCTCGTCGCGAAGCAGGGTTGGCCGGCCGGGGTGCTGCATCGCGTGGTCGCGGTCAACACCGACGACACGCTCGTCCTACGGGGCGATGCCAACCCGATCGCGGACCGCGACCCCGCGCGTCCCGACGCGGTCATGGGCGTCGTCGCCTGCGTGATCCCGACCGGGAGGACCCTGGCGGCCGTGGAGGCAGGGAGGCGCTGATGGTACAATCTCGGCTCACACGACCAATAGTGAGGCGATGACGGAGAGACGTCGAAGCGCGCGGGACGTGGTGCTCAGAGAGGGACCTGCACGGCTGCGAGGGTCCCGCACGACGAGCGCTCGAGGCGGTTCACTCCATCAGCCGTACTCCTGAACGTGGCCCGAAGCGGCCGCCACTAGGGAGACCGGATCCCCCGTTAGCGGGACGCCGTGCCTGCAAGGGCGCGGATGCGAGTCGCCTATGCGGCACGCGTGAGGTGGGTCTCGAGCGGAGCGTCCGTTCGAGGTCAACCGGGGTGGTACCGCGGAAGTCGACTTCCGTCCCCGGGCATGTGACATGCCCGGGGCGAGATGTCGGCTTCTTTCTCGTTCCGGGGACCGGGTCAGGGTATCGAGAGGAACGCTCGTGGCACTCATCGACGAACTGCAAGCACTGCGCGACGCCGGGCTCGAGGCGATCGCGGCGTCGGACGACCTCGACTCGCTTGAGAGCGTCCGCGTCGCGCTGCTGGGCAAGAAGGGCTCGCTGACCGGCGTGCTGCGCGGTCTGGGCGCGCTTGCGGCCGAGGAGCGCCCGGCTGCGGGCAAGGTGAGCAACGAGGTCCGGCAGTCGCTCGAGGAGGCGCTCGCGGAGCGCGAAGGCCGCCTGTCCGCCGCCGCCCTCGAGAGCAAGCTGACCGCCGAGGTCGTCGACGTGACGCTGCCCGGTCGGCGCCGCGCCCCGGGCCGGCAGCACCTGATCGAGAAGGTCACCCGCGAGATCTCGGAGATCTTCATCGGTCTGGGCTACCGCATCGCCGAGGGGCCCGAGGTCGAGCTGGACTACTACAACTTCACGGCGCTGAACACGCCACCCGACCATCCCGCGCGCAGCGAGTCCGACACGTTCTACGTCGAGGACCTCTCGGGGGACGCCGCCGCGGTGGCGGGGGAGTCCGACGTCCTGCTGCGCACGCAGACCTCTCCGGTGCAGGTCCGCGTGATGGAGCACAGCACTCCGCCGATCTACATCCTGGCGCCGGGCAAGGTCTACCGCCGTGACGTGGCCGATCCCTCGCACCTGCCGCAGTTCACGCAGATCGAGGGTCTTGTGGTCGATGAGGGCATCACCTTCGGCGACCTCAAGGGGACGCTCGAGCACTTCGCGCACGAGATGTTCGGTCCCGACCGTGCCGTGCGCCTCCGCCCGCACTTCTTCCCGTTCACCGAGCCATCGGCCGAGGTCGACGTGAGCTGCCACCTCTGCAACGGCGCGGGTTGCCGGATGTGCAAGGGATCGGGTTGGCTCGAGGTGCTCGGGTGCGGCATGGTCGATCCCAACGTGTTCGGCTACGTGGGCATCGACCCGGAACGCTACTCCGGGTTCGCGTTCGGGATGGGTGCGGAACGCATCGCAGCCCTCAAGTACGGTGTGCCGGACCTGCGCCACTTCATCGAGAGCGACATGCGCTTCCTGCGCCAGTTCTGAAGCGACCACTCATGCGGGGCGCCGGCGTCGCGCCCCTTTCGAAAGGACAGGCACCTATGCGGGTCTCAATGAAGTGGCTGCGTGAGCTGGTCGATGTCGAGCTTCCGCTCGACGCGCTGGTCGACCTGCTCGACATGACCGGCACGAAGGTCGAGGCGGTACACACGATCGGCGCCGCGCTCGAGGGCGTCGTGGTCGGCCTGATCCTGACCAAGGAGCGACACCCGGACGCCGAGACGCTGTGGGTGACCACGGTCGACGTCGGCGGCGACCGGCCCCTGACGATCGTGTGCGGCGCCCAGAACTTCGAGGCGGGCGATCGCGTCCCCGTGGCCGTCGTCGGCACCACGCTGCCCAACGGCGTCACGATCAAGAAGGCCAAGCTGCGCGGGGTCGTGAGCGAGGGCATGAACTGCTCGGCCACCGAGCTGGGCATCGGCTCCGACTCGTCGGGATTGCTGATCCTTCCCGCCGATGCTCCGGTGGGCATGCCGTTCGCGCAGTACCACGGCATGGCCGACACCGTCCTCGAGCTCGAGGTCACCCCGAACCGCCCTGACTGCCTGTCGATGGCGGGCGTCGCGCGCGAGGTCGGCGCGGTCACGGGCCACGCGGCGCGCGTCCCCGCGGTCACCGTCGCGGAGTCGGGCGAGCCCGTCGAGATGTCGGTCTCCGTGACGATCGACGACCCCTCGCTGTGCCCTCGCTACACCGCGCGTCTCGTGCGCGGCGTGAAGGTCGGACCGTCGCCCGCGTGGCTCGCCGAGCGGGTCTCGGCGACCGGGACACGCCCGATCTCCAACGTCGTGGACGTGACCAACCTCGTCATGTTCGAGCTCGGACAGCCGCTGCACGCCTTCGACGCCGGCACACTCGGTCTGCATGACGGCAAGCGGGCGATCACGGTCCGTCTCGCGCTTCCCGGCGAGAGGCTGACCACCTTGGATGGGCAGGGGCGCGCGCTGGCCGCCGACACGCTGGTCATCGCCGACCCCCGCGGCGCCGTGGCGCTCGCCG
>JANYKZ010000029.1 GCA_025361505.1 Coriobacteriia bacterium | reverse complement strand
TCTCGCCCCGTGGGCGCTGTGGGCGGTCAGCTTCGTTCTGGGCCTGGCGCGGCCCCGGGGCTAGCGCGACCGTGCGTTCCGGGATGCTCGGGGACGCGGTGGCGGGCGCGCGCTCGGTGCTGCGTCCTGTGGTCGGGGCGCCGGTCCGGCGGCTTCGGCGAGAGGTGCAGTGGCGCGACCCGCGCCTCGACTTCCGGGTGCGGCGCGCGGCCGACCCGTTGGCCTTCGTCGTCGCGGAACACGCGACGCCGCTCGTGCGGCCGCTGCTGGGGCTCGACCCCGGACTGCAGACGAACAAGGTCGTCAACCTGCGGATCGCGGCCGCGTGCCTGGACGGTCTCGTCCTGCACCCCGGCCAGCGCCTGTCGTTCTGGCGGGAGGTCGGCCGGCCGACCTACGCAAGGGGCTTCCTCGACGGGCTGGTGCTCGATCACGGAGCGATGTCCCGCGGCGTGGGCGGAGGGCTGTGCCAGCTCACGAACCTGCTGTACTGGATGACGCTGCACACGCGACTCGACGTCGTCGAGCGCTGGCGCCACAGCTACGACGTCTTTCCCGACGCGGGCCGCACCCAGCCCTTCGGCAGCGGAGCGACCTGCGCGTGGCCGGCCCTCGACCTGCAGGTCGAGAACCGCACCGGCGCCGATCACCGTCTCGCGCTGGCGGTCACGGGCACGCATCTGACGGGGGTCTGGACCTCGGCGGAACGATGTCCCGTCACGTTCGAGGTCTACGAGCAGGCGCATCTCATCACGCACGAGGCGCCGGGGGTCTACGTCCGGCACAACCGGCTGTGGCGCCGCGAACTGGCGGCAGATGGCCGATTGGTGCGCGACCTGCCCGTGACCGAGAACCACGCGCGCCTCATGTACGAGCCGTTCCTGCCGCCCGGCGACGCGCCCCCTCCGCAAGCAGCCACGCACGAATCGTGGTAAGGTTGGCGGCCGTGCCCACATTCCGCTGGGCCGCGCCGCTGCATGCGGCGACCCACCTACACCCGGAGTGCCAGACTCATGCGCGTCAACGACATCCGCAACATCGCGATCATCGCTCACGTCGACCACGGAAAGACCACGCTGGTCGACCGTCTCCTGCAGACGACCCACGTCTTCCGTGACAACCAGGACGTGCCGGACCAGGTGCTCGACTCCAACGACCAGGAGCGGGAGCGCGGGATCACGATCCTCGCGAAGAACATCTCCATCCGCTACGGCGAGACCAAGATCAACGTCATCGACACCCCGGGCCACGCGGACTTCGGCGGCGAGGTCGAGCGCGTGCTCAACATGGCCGACGGCGTGCTGCTCATCGTCGACGCCTTCGAAGGCCCGATGCCGCAGACCCGCTTCGTGCTGAAGAAGGCACTCGAGCACGGCCTGAAGCCGGTCGTCGTCATCAACAAGATCGACCGTGACGGCGCCCGCCCGCACGAGGTCATCGACCAGGTCTTCGACCTCATGGTCGACCTCGGCGCCAACGACGACCAGCTCGACTTCCCGATCGTCTACACGAGCGCGGTCGGCGGCTACGCCCGCTACGAGTTCGACGACGGCAACATGGACATGATCCCGCTGCTGGAGACCATCGTCGCGAAGGTCCCGGTGCCCGACGTCGACATCGACGGCCCCGTGGCCATGCAGGTCTGCACGATCGACTACTCGAGCTTCGTCGGCCGTATCGGCATCGGCCGCATCTTCTCGGGCACGGTCAACAACGGCGAGCGCATCCTCGTGATCAAGAACGACGGCAGCCGCTACCAGGCCGTCATCAAGGACCTCTTCACCTTTGAGGGCATGGGGCGCCAGCAGGCCCAGAGCGTGCACGCCGGCGACATCTGCGCCGTGGTCGGCATCGACGACGCGGACATCGGTGACATGTTCACCTCGCGCATCGAGCCGATCCGTCTCGATCCGATCCACGTGGAGGAGCCGACGATGTCGGTCGTCTTCCAGCCGTCCACGAGCCCGCTCGTGGGCCGCGAGGGCACCATCGTGGGAGGGCGTCAGATCAAGGCGCGCCTCGAGCGCGAGGCCGAGTCCAACATCTCGATGAACATCACCGAGACCGAGGACAAGTCGGGCATGGAGGTCGCGGGCCGCGGCGTCCTGCACCTGTCGGTGCTCATGGAGACGATGCGTCGCGAGGGCTACGAGTTCCAGGTCGGACGCCCGCAGGTGATCATGAAGAAGGAGAACGGCAAGACGCTCGAGCCGATCGAGCTCGCCGTTGTCGACGTCCCGGCCGAGTACGCCGGCAAGGTCATCGAGATCTTCGGCAGCCGCGGCGGCGAGATGACCGACATGGTGCAGCGCGACCAGCACGTGCACCTCGAGTTCAAGATCGCGACACGCGGCGTCATGGGGCTGCGCACGCGCATCCTCAACGGCACCCGCGGCGAGGCCGTGCTCTTCCACCACTTCTCCGAGTACGGGCCCTTCCAGGGCGAGGTCGGCCGTCGCATCAACGGCTCGATGATCGCGATGTCGACCGACAAGTCCGTGGCGTTCGCGCTCGATTCGCTGCAGACCCGCGGCAAGCTCTTCATCGGCCCCACGGTCATGTGCTACGAGGGCATGATCGTCGGAGAGAACTCCAAGGACACCGACATGGTGGTCAACGTCGCGAAGGCGAAGCAGCTGACCAACATGCGCGCCGCCTCCGCCGACAAGAGCATCATGCTCGCGCCGCCGATCACCTTCACGCTGGAAGAGGCGCTGGAGTACATCGAGGACGACGAGCTCGTCGAGATCACGCCGAAGTCGATCCGCCTGCGCAAGCGGCTGCTGACCGAGAACGAGCGCAAGAAGCAGCGCCGCAACTAGAACGTAGGGCTCCGAAGCGCCCCCGCGCGGTGGTACTGTCGTGTCGTTCAGACGGTATCCAGCGAGGGGGCGCTCGCATGCGTGCTGCACATCGGATCGGGTGGGGCGCACTCGTCGCGTTCGCGGTGCTCCTGGTGGCCCTCGCGCTGCCTGCCGTCGCGTTCGCCAAGAGCTACGAGATCGCGAAGGTGGATGTCGTAGCCACCTTCGATGCCGTCGGCACGATGCACGTGGACGAGACCCGCACCTTCGACTTCAGCGGCTCGTATCACTGGGTCGAGTGGCGGCTCGACGAGACCGGCTCGTCCGGTATCGAGAACATCAGCGTGTTCGGCCCCGACGGCGCGCCGTTCGCCCTCGCCGACGGTACCGCGACCGATCCCGGAACCTACTCCGTCACCCGAGACGCCAACATCGCGGTCGTGCACGTGGCTATCGACCAGGCCGACACGCAGTACGCGGTGCGTATCGCCTACGACGCGAAGTCCGCGGTCGCTCGTTGGTCGGATTGCGGCGTGATGTACTGGAAGTTCGTCGGCGACGGGTGGGGCGTGCCGACGAGGCAGGTGCGCGTCTCCATCACGCCGCCCACACCGCTGTCCAAAGCCGACGTGCTCGCGTGGGCGCACGGACCGCTGACCGGCGTGGTTGCGATCGACGACAAGGGCGTCGTGACTCTGAGTGCCGACGACGTGCCGGCGAACACGTACGTCGAGGCGCGTGTGCTGTATCCGCCCGAGATCTTGAGCAAGCTGCCTGTGAGCGACGCGCCTCAGCGCGCTGACGTCATGTCGGCCGAAGGCTATCTCGCAAACCAGGCGAATGCGGAGCGCACGACCGCGCGGACCACCGTGTGGGGCGTGACACTGTTGGTCGGCCTGTTGAGCCTCGGCGGACTTGCGTTCGCGATCTGGGCGTTCATGCGACACGGCCGCGAGTACAAGGCGGACTTCCCCGGCGGCTACCTTCGCGAGGACCCGCGGCCCGACCTCCACCCCGCGGTCGTCGGGGCGCTGTGGCGTCTGGGCGACGCGGAGGACAGCGACGTCGCCGCCACCCTGATGGACCTCGCCGACAAGAAGATCATCACGATGCAGCCGGTCACCGTCGACTCGCCGGGCATCGCCGGGCTCCTCGGCGCGGACGAGACGACCTACGTCCTCGAACGAGTGCCCGGCGTGCAGCCGCCCACCCCGCTCGACGAGAAGCTGATGACGCTGCTGTTCGACGAGGCGGGCGACGGCACGCGCGTCGACCTCGCCAGCCTGAAGTCGTACGCGAAGGCCCACGCGGTCACCTTCTCGGAGCGGGTCGCCTCGTGGAAGAAGGACGTCGGCGAGGAGGCCGCCCGGCTCCAGCTCGTGGAGACCGGCGGGGCGGCGTGGCAGGCGGGCGTCGGCTGCGCCACCGGGCTGGTGCTCGCGGCCGGGATCGCGGGAACCGCGGCGCTCGGGAGCCCGATCCCCGTCGCCATCGCGGCGCCCGTGTTCGTCGCCGGCGCGGTCATCACGCTCTTCATGCGCCGCCGTTCGCGTCAGGGCAACGAACTCTACGTGCGCTACCGCGCCGTCCGCGACTTCCTCCGCGACTTCTCGCGCCTGAAGGAGGCGCCGCCCGCCAGCATCGTCCTGTGGAACCGCTTCCTGGTCCTCGCCGTGGTGTTCGGCATCGCCGACGAGGTCATCAAGCAGTTGCAGGTCGTCCTGCCGCAGGTCGTCCAGGACCCCGGCTTCCAGACGACCTACTGGTGGGTGTACGCCGGCAACCTCGGAGGTTCCCCGGTCAGCGCCGTGCAGACGGGCTTCACGTCCGCCGCCCAGATGGCGACGAGCCAGATGTCCGGCGCGGGCGGCGGCGGGGGCGGGTTCTCGGGCGGCGGAGGCGGCGGCGGTGGCGGTGGCGGGGGCGGAGCGGGCTAGCCCGCACCGGGTCGTGCCCGCGCTCGCGGGGACCCCGCGGCTGGTACCATCGGGGGCATGCTGACCATCCTTCTCGCGAGCACGACGTCGCTGCTGTTCGGCTGTTCGGACTTCCTCGGAGGGCTGGCCAGCCGCCGCGACTCGGCGTTCGCCGTCACCGCCAACGCGCACCTCATCGGCCTCGCGATCCTCGCGGTCGCGGTCGTGGTGTTCCCGGCCGCATACGGAGCGTCGGACCTCGCGTGGGGTGCGGCCGCCGGCGTGTCGGGGGGCATCGGGGTCGCCGCGCTCTACGGCGCGCTCGCCGTAGGGCGCATGGGTGTCGTCGCCCCTCTGACCGCCGCCCTCTCGGGATCGCTTCCCGCCCTCTACGACCTGCTGCGGGGGACCACGCTCCGCCCGCTCAGCCTGGTCGGCCTGGCCATCGCGCTCGTGGCCATCGTGGTCGTCAGCGCGTCGGGCGACCCGGACGAGCGTGCGGAGATGCCGGCGCGGGCCGTCGGCCTCGCGGTGCTCGCGGGCGTCGGGTTCACCGGTTCGTTCATCTTCTTCTCGCTGGCCGGCAAGACGAGCGGACTGATGCCGCTGCTCGCCGCGCGCGCGGTGTCCGTGACGATGCTTATGGCGGTCACGTTCGCGCGCCGCGGCACCGCGAAGCTCGCCGGCGACGCCCGTCCCTCGGCGCTCGGGGCCGGGGTCCTCGACGCGGCGGCCAACGTCACCATGCTCGCGGCGATCCGGATCGGGCCGCTGGCGGTCGCGTCGGTGCTGGGGTCGCTCTACCCGGTGGTGACCATCCTGCTCGCGCGCTTCGTCCTGGGCGAGCGGTTGCGGCCGGTGCAGCGCGCCGGCGTCATCCTCGCGCTCGCCGCGGTCATGCTCACGGCGATCCGGTAGCGAGGGAGCTCACCCCTCCTCGAGGAACGCTTCCCATCCCGAGACCCCGGCCTGCTTCGCGCGGTACATGGCGTGGTCGGCGCGGTTCATGAGGTCCTCCGCGGACTCGCCGGGAACGTAGGTGGCCAGGCCGGCGCTGGCGGTCACGCGGACGGCGGGATACCCCTCGACCGCGATCAGCTCCCGGATGGAGTCCTCGAGCTTGCGAGCCACGACGGCGAGGTCGTCACGGTGTCCGAGCCGCGCGACCAGCACGAGGAACTCGTCGCCGCCCAGCCGCGCGACCGTGTCACACTCCCGCACGCACGACTGCATGCGGTTCGCCACCTCGCGAAGCACATCGTCTCCCGCGGCATGCCCGAGCTCGTCGTTGACGGGCTTGAAGTCGTCGAGGTCCAGGTAGACGACGCCGACCAGGTCGTCGTGACGGTCTGCCGAGGCGAGCGCCAGGCGAAGGTCGTCTTCCAGCTTCATCCGGTTCGCGAGCCCGGTGAGGCGATCGTGGAACGCCAGATGCCGGATCTCCTCGTGGGCGAGCGTGCGCTCGGTGATGTCCCGGATGACGGACACCACGAGCTCCTCGCCGCGGTACTCGACGAGCCTGGAGTTGACCTCCGTGAACATGGCGGAGCCGTCGCGTGGCGCTCCCTGGGAAGAGAAGAGCAGCGAACCACGGTCGCGGATGAGCGCGAGGCGCGAGGGCACGAGGGAGAGGCTGTCGTCCTCGACCCAGCCGTAGGGGCCGAGCTCGGCGAACTCCTCACGCGTGTAACCGAGGTGCTCGGCCACCGTGTCGTTGAAGTAGAGGAGCGTCCCGTCGAGCGCGTGGGCGAGGACCCCGTCGACCGAATGGTGCAGGATCAACTCGGCGATCTCGCGCGTGTCCACGAGCTCGTACGCGGCGGCGCGGTGGCTCCCCTTCTGTGATGCTGTTCCGGTTCGGGCCTGCATGGGTGTCACCACCACTTGTGGGCGCGGCGCCTCGGCCGAATGCCGGGCGTTCGCGTCTCCCACTGCGTGTATCGGCATGTGCGGAGGTTCCTGCAAGGGCACTGCTGTGGAGATGCGATGGTCGGGCCGAGGAGGGCCCGGTCCCGTTCGGGACCGGGCCCTCCTCGCGCGATCGGGAGACAGCGGGCGGGACTACTTCGCGCGGGCCGCGTTGGCCTTGATGGCGTCGTACAGGTACTGCGCCAGACCGGTGCGGACGTTCTCGTAGTTCTGCATGAAGCGCGGGTCCGTGACGTACATCTGGCCCAGTCCTACGTGCATCTCCTGAGAGCAGGGGTAGAACCGGCGGTCGATCTGGAGCCGGTGTTCCTCCGCCAGGTCCATGGCGCGCGGGTCGTCCGAGGGCACTCCCTCGTCCATCAGCGCGGCCATTGCGGTGTTGACGGCCTCGGTCTCCGCCTTGATCTCGGCCCAGTCCTCCTTGGTGTAGCGCTTCGTGCGGCGCGCCGACTCGACGTAGGCCTCGGTGCCGCCCCACTTCTCCTCGACTTCCTTCTCGTACTCCTTCGGGTCGAAATCGCCGAAGGCCTCGAACATGTCCTTGGCGTCCACTGTGACGCCTCCTTCCGTTGCGTCGAGCGCGGTCTCTACCGCCTCGATCATGTGGCCGAGCTGCGCCGACTTGTCCTTCAGCATCCGGCGCTGCATGCGCAGCGCCTCGAGGCGATCGAACGACGGGTCGTGCATGATGCGTGCGATGTCGCCGAGCCCGAACCCCAGCTCCCGGAAGAACAGGACCTGTTGCAGGGTGGCCAGGTCGTCGTCGCCGTAGTGTCGGTACCCGTTCTCGGAGCGCTCCGAGGGCGAGAGAAGGCCGATGTCGTCGTAGTGGTGCAGCGTGCGCACGCTGACCGATGCGAGCGAAGCGACCTCACCTACCGTGAGACCCATGTGCGTTCACCTCCGGGGAGAAGCGTAGACCCTGACGTTACGTCAGGGTCAAGGGAAATGCGGAGATTTCTGCGAGCGGAGGAGGGGCCGTCCGCCCTACGGCTCGTCGAAGCCGAGCAGCCGCCTGATCACCGCGTGGGCCTCGTGCGCGGCGGCGACCATGACCCTCGACGCGAACAGCGCGTGCCCCGCGGTGACGTCGCTCCTGAGGTCGCCGACGAGGTAGAGGTTGTCGCACGGACGCTCCGTGGCGACGTCGTTCGCGGAGTCGAACCCGGCCAGGCCGGACGCGGTGACGAGCGGGACCTCCGGAAGGGCCTCCATGCACGTGTTCACGACCATCGCCTTGGTGTCGGCGCGGTCGACGGCTTCGACGATCGCGTCAGCGCCGCGTACCAGGCCGACGAGGTTCGCGGCGGTCACGCGAAGCGTGTGCAGGGTCAGCTCCGCGCCGGGGTCGATCCGAAGCAGCGTCTCCGCCAGGGCCTCGGTCTTCGGGCGCCCGATCTGGTCGCGGAAGAACAGTTGCCGGTTCAGGTTGGACGTCTCGACGACGTCGAAGTCGATGAGCGTGAGGCGCCGCACCCCGCTGCGCAGCAGCATCGCAGCGACGTTGCTGCCCAAGCCTCCGCAGCCGACGATCGCCACCGAGGAAGCGTGAAGGCGGGCGCGCAGCTCCTGTTCGGTCGCGGGCATCGCGTCAGCCGCCGGCGACCGGAGGGAAGATGGCGAGCCGATCGCCGTCGTGGAGCGTCGAGTCCTCGGCGGCGTGCCGGTTGTTCACGAACACGACCCGGGGCTGGTCGGGGAGCTCGAGGGTCGAGATCATGTCCGCGATCGTCGTTCCCTCGGGCAGATCGAAGGTGCGCGCGTGCCGGCCCCCCAGCCCGTCGGGCTGGTGGTCGGCCAGGTAGGCGAAGAGCGCGATGTCGACGTTCATGCGGGCCTTCCGTTCCGTGCGGCGGTCTATCCCACGCGAGCTGCGAACGCCGTGCCGACTCAGCGCGCACATCGCCCGGACGAGAGAGGGGGGGG
>JANYKZ010000031.1 GCA_025361505.1 Coriobacteriia bacterium | reverse complement strand
CGGCGATCGCCAGCAGCGCGGGCATCACCGCGATGCCCCCGGCGCCGAGCATCATGAAGCCGTTGGTGCTGGTGTAGGCGAACACGCCACCCGCGACGAGACCGATGCCCGCGGCCCAGCGCGCGACGCGCGCGAGGTCGCTGTCACCGTCGTCCCCCTTCAGCCACGGCAGCCACGCGAGCGAGACCGTGAGCAGCATCGCGGCGGCGTAGAGCGCTCCGGTGGTCCCCGGCACGCCGAGCACGACCACCGCCAGCGCGGAGAGCGCCAGTGGGACCCAGGAGGGCTCCTTCCGCCCGGGCCACCGCGCCCACGCGACGCACGCGGCGGCGACGTAGAACACCGGCTGCATGATCAGGTAGACGGAGCCCGTGGACACGATGCGGAGCAGCTTCTGCACGCTGCCGCCATACCCCGACATCGCCAGCGAGTACTCGATCGTCTGGCGCACGCCGCCGAGGCTCGGCACGAGCACGATCGCCAAAGGGACCGCGACGAGCAGCGCCCCGCCGACGAAGGGCAGGATGCGTTCCCGCCGGCGCCACGTGAGCCACACCAGCGCCGCGACGCCCGCGAGAGCGACCGTGGTGTAGGCGATGGCCGCTATCGCGAAACCGCATCCGCTGACGGCGGCCCACACGCGGCCCTCTCTGCGCGTGAGGACGCCGATCCCCCCCGCGCACCCGAGCATCACCCCGGCGATCGCGATCGTGTTGTAGCTCGGCGCCGGGATGGTGAAGGGCACGAGGACGAGGGTCGCGACGACCGCGAGCAGCGCGATCCAGGGGCGCACGATGCGCCGGAGCGCCACCCACGACACCGCGCCCGCTGCCGACATCATCGCGAGATAGACGAAGCGCAGCGTGAGCATCAGCCCTGTCGTGTCGCCAACGACAGCGAGGTGCAGCCCGACAATCGGGGACGTGAGGAGCGCGGCGAGCTGCTGCGGACTCCAGTCGTCGAGCAGCGGCCGGGCGCCGAGCGCGAAGCGATACGCGCTCGCCGCGTAGAACGCCTCGTCCGTCACGTCGACGGAGTGGAAGAGCCGCAGCGCCACGGCGGCGAGCGCGGCCACACACACCGCGGCGACCGCCCACGCGCGCAGAGCACCTCGGGCGCGCGGGGTCGTGCTCACTTGCGGACCAGGACCGTGAACCCGGTCTGCGAAGACGTCTCCGCGACCCGGTAGGTCCGCGTCATGTCGACCAGGAGAGGATCGGCGTCCCGCGAGGTGCCCGGAGCGCTCGCCGCGGCCCACACGCCGTTCGCCACGAACACGACGTCGGGCCACCGCCCGATGCGGTCGTAGTAGGCGACCGCGACGCCGTCCGCCGGTCCGTGGTCGAGCCACGTCGCCGGCGTCAGCGGCGCACCGGCCTCGGAGGTGAGGTAGCCGCCCGGGCTGTCGACGAAGAGCACACCCGCACCGGCAGGCACCCAGCGCGCGGTCAGAGCCGCCACGGCGTCGAGACTGCGGGCACGCGCGTTGGTCGTCGTGATCCCGGCGTACGGGCCCGATGCGATCGTGTGGTGCAGCGACCAGCCGGCAGGCTCATCGAACGTGCCCCCGAACAGCAGCACGAGCAGCGCCGCGAGGAGCGACAGAACGGCGAGCGGTACGGTCCGGGTGCCGAGCGTCGCCTCGACCGTCGACGCCCACCACGTCACCATCGCCACGACCAGCGGCGCCAAACCGACGATGCCGCTCGCCCAGTAGAGCGAGGCCGATGACAGCAGCGTCACGATCAGCGCGCCCACCACGGCAGGCGGCACGACCAGGTCGACGAGGCGGCGCGTCTCCGCGGGCATCGTCCCCAAGTCGGCGGCCATCGGCGCGAACGCGAAGATGACGAAGGCGATCAGGTAGTTGCCGCCGAAGGTCCACACGCGGCCGTTCGCGACGGTGGTGAGGCTGTTCGCGAGAACGGGGAGTGCGAGCGCCAGCGGAAGGACCGCGAGCAGCAGGCCGCGCACCCGGGCGCGCGAGGGCGCGCGGAGCGCGGGCAGCGCCGTCACGACGGAGATCGCGGCGGCCGGCGCGAACCACGCCCAGATCGGGACGCCCCATACACGCACCAACGTCTCGTAGAGGTTGCCGAGTACCGAACCGAGGCGCCCACCCGACTGCAGGGGCCCGCTGACACGAGCCGCCGTCTGCACGTAGTCGACCGTCCTGGTCAGATCGGCCGCCGTGGCCTGCGTCGCGAGCCACGCCAGGAAGACGACCACGACCGCCGCGGCGCCGGCGACCATCGGCAGCGCCAGCCGGCGTCTCCGCCCCAGCCACCAGAAGGTGGCCAGCAACGCGAACGCCGCCGGCGCCATCGGCGGATACGACACGCACGCGAACGCCGCTGCTGCGCCTGCGAAGAGCGCCGAGCGGCGGCTCCCATCCCGCAGCGCCGCGAAGCCGAGGACGCAGGCCAGCACCATGCCGGCCGCCGCCATCGTGTCGTAGCTGACCGCGAGCAGGTTGTACGCGGGAGCGAGCAGAGGCGCGGCCGCTGCGGCCAGCGCCGGCCAGCGTCCGAACGACGGGCGCAGGACCCGGTAGACGACCAGACCGGCGGCCGAGCCCAGCGCCACGTATAAGACGCGCAGGGCCGCCACGAACCCGGTCGTCGAGAACAGCAGCGTCCACAGCTTCGCGAAGGGGATCGCGGCCAGGAAGCCCACCGACTGCAGGAACATCTCGTCCGCGAAGAGGTGTGCGCCGGTCGCCAGGCGCAACGTCGCCGCGGCGTAGTAGCCGTCGTCGGCGAAGGAGATCCCGAGCGACGACCGCCATGCGGCGAGCAGGACCAGCGCCACGGCGAAGAGGCCGATGGCGAGCCCGGGCCGGAACCTGGGCGCGCCCGCCTCACGCGACGCGCTCCCCCCTTCGGCCATGTGCCCTCCTCGAGCTACGATCCCAAGACGTCCGCGGCGGCCGCGATCGCCGCGTCGATGTCCTCGTCGGTGTGGGCCAGGCCCACGAACGCCGCCTCGAACTGGCTCGGCGCGAGCGTGAACCCGCGATCGAGCATCCCGCGGAAGTACCGGGCGTAGAGGGCGGTGTCCGCGGTGGCGGCCGTCTTCCAGTCCACGACGTCCGTGCCGGTGAAGAACAGGCAACTCATCGATCCGACGCGCGTCGAGCAGGTCGCGAAGCCGCCGGCCTCTGCGGCGCCGCGGAGGCCGGTGGCGAACCGCTCGCCCGCGCGGTCCAGCTGCTCGTAGACCCCCGGCTTGCGAAGCTCGTCGATCAGCGCGAGGCCTGCGACCATCGCCACGGGGTTGCCCGAGAGGGTTCCGGCCTGGTAGACGGGCCCGACCGGCGCGAGCGCCTCCATGATGGCGCGCTTGCCGCCGAAGGCGCCGACAGGGAACCCGCCACCGATGATCTTGCCGAGCGTGGTGAGATCCGGCGTGACGCCGTAGAGCTCCTGCGCGCCACCGAGCGCGACGCGGAAGCCCGAGATGACCTCGTCGAAGATAAGCACGGCGCCGTACTCGTCGCACACGGCGCGCAGCCCCTCGAGGAAGCCGGGGACCGGCGGGACGACGCCCATGTTGCCGGCGACCGGCTCCACGATGATCGCGGCGATCTGCTCGCCCTCGGCCTCGAACGCGGCACGGACGGCGGCGACGTCGTTGTACGGGAGCACGATCGTGTCGGCCGCGGCGCCGGCGGTGACGCCCGGCGTCGACGGGATGCCGAGCGTGATCAGACCGGAGCCGGCGGCGACCAGCAGCGCGTCGGAGTGGCCGTGGTAGTTGCCGTCGAACTTCACGAACTTGTCGCGCCCGGTGTAGCCGCGAGCGAGGCGGATCGCGCTCATCGTCGCCTCGGTCCCGGAGGAGACCATGCGCACCATCTCGATCGACGGCACGATCTCGACCAGCGTCTGCGCCATGCGGACCTCGAGCTCGGTGGGAGCGCCGAAGCTGGTGCCCTTGGCGAGCTGTTCCCGGACGGCGTCGAGCACCACGTCGGGGGTGTGGCCCAGGATCATCGGTCCCCACGAGCCCACGAAGTCGATGTACTCGTTGCCGTCGGCGTCCCACACCCGGTCGCCCTTGGCGCGGTCGTAGAAGATCGGCGCGGCGCCGACCGACTTGAACGCACGGACGGGCGAGTTCACGCCGCCGGGGATGACCTTGACGGCCTCGGCCATCAGTTCTTGGGACTTCGCGTGGTTCACGGTCGTGCTCCTCGTCTCGTTGGGGCGCGCCTCAGATTACTCCCGGTCCGCTTCCGGTGGCCGAACGGGCTCAGCGACTCGAGCGATCGGCCCCGAACAGCCGAGCGAATATCCGGGGCGACAGCATCACGATGGGCATGCCGAGCGCGTACTTCCACGGATTGGCCCAGCTCTTCCGGGACCTCACGTACAGCGATCGAGCGGAGGCGATCTCGCCGGTGGCCAACCGCCCTTCGAGCTCACGACGGGCAGAGAGAGCGGCTGTCTCAGTGGCGCGGGCGCGGGACTTCAGGCGGCGCTTCGCTACCGTGCGGACTTCGCCCCGCAAGGCCCCACTGCGTACCAACTTCTCAAGTATGTACGTGTCTGACGCCGTGCATCCTGCCTGGGACGAACTCTTCTGGTCGGGCGACCACCGGTAGAGCGCGAGTACCTCGGGGTTGTAGATGTGGCGGGCGCCGGCGACCATGGCCCGCAGCCAGAAGTCGTAGTCCTCCGTCCAACAGCGCGGGTCTTCATCGAACCCATGGACCGCATCGAAGACCGAGCGCCGGAAGACGGCCTGTGGATGGATGCAGCAGCCCTTCACGAGATCGTCGAGACCGAACGAGCGGGCACCGACATCCAGGGGGTGACGGAGTTCCCGCCGGCCATCGGCGTAGACGTAGTAGGCGTTGCAGGAGAAGATGTCGAACTCCGGGTGGCAATCGATGAAGTCGCCCATCTTCTCGAAGTAGTCGGGCAGGAACTGGTCGTCTTGATCCAAGAGCGCGAGGAACGGCGCCGACGCGAGTTCGGCTGCAGCGTTGCGCGCACTCGACGTCCCCCCGTTCGGCTTGGAGACGCTTATCACCCGCGGATCCCGCGCGCTGTAGCGAGACGCGATCTCAGCCGTTGAGTCGACGGAGCCGTCGTCCACGACGATCGCCTCCCAATCGGACCTCGACTGGGCGATCAGGGAGTCCAGCGCGTCGGCGAGAGTGGACTCCCCGTTGTAGGCAGGCAGCAGCACGGAGAAGGTGGGGGCACTCACGACGTCATCACTTCCATCATTGTCTCGTTCGCTGAATGGAGAAGCCTAGTCGCAGACCGCGCCGGGGGTCGGCTCGTAGATGCAGTAGGGCTCCTCGGCGAGGTAGTCGCCCGTCACGGAAAGGGCACGCGCGCGGCACCCGCCGCACACCGCCTTGTACTCGCAGCGGCCGCACTTGCCCTTGAGCAGCGAGTAGTCGCGCAGCTCGTTGAAGACCTTCGACTCGGTCCAGATGTCGGAGAACTTCTGCGCCTTGACGTTGCCGAGCTGCATGTCGAAGTAGCCGCACGGCTGGATGTCGCCGACGTGGCTGATGAAGCAGAAGGTGATGCCGCCGAGGCACCCGCGCGTCATCGCGTCGAGCCCGTACTCCTCGCGCGTCACCTTCTTGCCCTCGGCCTTGGCGAGCTGCCGGATGATGCGGTAGTAGTGCGGCGCGTCGGTGGGCTTGAAGTGCAGCGGGCTCGTCTTCTGGCGCTCGTAGGCCCAGGCCAGCACGCGCTCGTACTCCGCCGGCGGGAGCTCCTTGTCGAGCAGATCCTCACCGCGGCCCGTCGGGACCAGCATGAAGATGTGGAACGCGTCGACGCCCAGCTCCTCCGCGAGTGTGTGCATCTCTTCCATCAGGTGCGCGTTGAGCGTGGTGACGGTCATGTTGATCTGTACGCCCACACCGTGGCGCTTGGCGATCTTGATCCCCTCGATCGTGAGGTCAAAGCACCCCTCCTGACCGCGGAACCTGTCGTGATCGGCGGCGGTCGGGAAGTCGACGGATACCGAGATGCGTGGGATGCCGTGGTCGGCCATCTTCTGGGCGATGTCGTCCGTGATCAGGGTGGCGTTCGTGCCGATGACCGGCATCGCCCCCTTCTCCTGCGCGTAGTCGACGATCTCCCAGATGTCGGGCCGCATGAGTGGCTCGCCGCCGGTGAGGATGATGATCGGGTTCGAGATGGAGACGATGTCGTCGATCGTCGCCTTGATCTGATCGAGCTTCAGCTCGCCGTGGTAGTGGCCGAACTCGGCGGCCGCACGACAGTGGACGCAGCTCAGGTTGCAGCTGCGAGTGATCTCCCACGCGATGATGCGCGGCGGCTTGATGCCGGTGCGCTCCTGGTAGGCGATCGCCGCGGGGCCACCGCCGGGGCGGAAGCCGATCGAGCGCGCGCCGCCGTGGCGCTGGCGGTCCATCGGAACGCCGCCGGGATGTCCGCCCGGATGGCCGCCCACGGGCGGATGCCCCGGAGGGCGCTCGCCCGTCATCGGGACGCCGGCAGGATGTCCGGACGGACGGGCGAGCGGGATGGCGACCGCGGTCTGCCCGCAGCCGGCTTCCGCCTCGGCCATCTCCTGCTCGTCAACGGTGCCGGGCTCGTCCGGCGCGTACTCCTCCTCGAGCTCGAGGTCGGGTCGCGCGTCGGCGTTGCCTACTTTGTCAGCCATGCGGGAAGCTCCTTGTTCGATGTGACGCAGCGGCATTCGCTACTCGGCGAGCCACCGTGCGGCGTCCTTGGCGTGGTAGGTGAGGATGAGGTCCGCGCCCGCGCGCTTGAGGCCGGTCAGCGTCTCGAGGACGACACGCTTCTCGTCGATCCAGCCGTTCGCGGCGGCGGCCTTCACCATCGCGTACTCGCCCGACACGTTGTATGCGGCCGTCGGCATCCCGAAGGTCTCCTTGATGCGCCAGATGATGTCCATGTACGCGAGCGCTGGCTTGACCATGACCAGGTCCGCGCCCTCGTCGATGTCGAGCTCGGTCTCGCGGATGGCCTCGTCGCCGTTCGCGGGGTCCATCTGGTAGCCCGAGCGGTCGCCGAACGTGGGAGCGCTGTCCGCGGCGTCGCGGAACGGGCCGTAGTAGCCCGACGCATACTTCGCGGAGTAGGCCATGATCGGCACGTCGGAGAAGCCCTCGGCGTCGAGCGCCGCACGGATCGCCGCGACGCGGCCGTCCATCATGTCGGAGGGGGCGACCATGTCGGCGCCCGCCTCGGCGTGGCTGACCGCCGTCATCGCGAGCATCTCGAGCGTCACGTCGTTGATGACGCAGCCGTCCTCGTCGAGCGCGCCGCAGTGACCGTGCGAGGTGTACTCGCACATGCACACGTCGGTGATGACGTAGAGGTCGGGGGCGACCTCCTTGAGGCGCCTGATGGCCTGCTGGACGATGCCGTCCTCCGCGAACGCGCCGGAGCCCGCCTCGTCTTTGGTCTCGGGCAGTCCGAACAGGATGACGGCCGGGATATTGAGAGCCAGGAGCTCGTTCGCCTCGGCCTCGAGCTGGTCGATCGACAGCTGGAAGACGCCCGGCATCGAAGAGACCTCGTCGCGCAGGCCCGTCCCCGGCTTCACGAAGAGCGGGTAGATCAGGTCGCCCGCGTCGAGCGCGGTCTCCCGGACCATGCGGCGAATCGCCGGGTTGGCGCGAAGCCGACGCATACGAACGCTCGGAAACTGCATAGTCGTCACTCCCCTGCTCGAAGAACGGACCGTGAAGGTGTCCCGAAGATGAATCGAGGCGCAACCGACAAGCGGGTGCGCCTCGACATCGATTGCTTGGTGGAGACGACCGGAGTCGAACCGGCGACCTCTGCCGTGCGAAGGCAGCGCTCTCCCAACTGAGCCACGTCCCCGTACATGCCCACCGCCATGCGGCAGGGCTTGAATACTATGCCCAGCGTACCCCCGTTTGTCAACGCGAACGCGGGTCCCGACGGCGCTCCCGTGAGCGTGGAGCGGCTCGCGCGGACGCTCATCGGGAGCCTCCCGCGAAGTGGATCTTCAGCGCCATGGCGATCGACTTCGAGGTCGACGAGGCCGCCTCGCTGTCCACACGGATGCCGAGCGCGCTCAGCGCCTCGGTCGTGACGGGGCCGATGCTCACGACGGCCGTGCGCGCGAGCGCCTTCACCTCGTCGAAGCCGGCGGCACGCATCACCTCGACGAAACGGCGAGCGGTCCCGCCGCTCGCGAACACGATGGCGTCCACTCCCCCCGCGGCGACCCGGCCAAGGACCTCGACCGGCGGGACGGCCGTCACGAGGCGGTAGACGGGCGCGACGTCGACGACGGCGCCGAGCGCGCGAAGCTCGTCCGGGAGGACCTCGCGAGCCTCGGCGGCGCGGGCCAGCAGGACGCGGTCCCCCGCCTTCAGGCCCGCCTCGTTCATCGCGGCGACCAGTCCCTCGGCACGGAATCGCTCGGGGATGACGGCGGGCTCCAAGCCGAAGGCGCGCACGCGTGCGGCGGTCGCACTTCCGACCACGGCGATCCGCGCGTCGCGCAGGTCGCACAGGCGCAGGCCGTGGAGCCGCATGCGAGCGTCGAGGCGCTCGGCCCCGTTCGCGGAGGTGAGCACGATCCAGTCGTAGCCGGCGAGCCGCTCGATCGCGGCGTCCGCGGGCGACCAGTCCTCGGGATCGTCGAGGGCGATCACCGGCAGGCCGAGCACCTCCGCGCCCAGCTCCTCCAGGAGCACCGACAGGGCGGAGGACTGCGTGGCAGAGCGCGTCACGACGATCGACCTGCCGCTCAGCGGCAGGTCGACGCCTCGCTCACTGCCGGCGGCGGCGACCACGCGGCGGCCCTCAGGTCTCGAGCCGCGCGTCGATGGCGGGCACGTCCGCGACTGAGACATCGCGGATCTCCGCGAGGATCTCGGCCGCGCCGAGGTCCAGCAGGCGGGCGACCATCTTCCGTCCCAGCCCCTCGGGATCGGTGACCACGCCCTCCATGTGCTCACGCAGGATCGTCTTCCCGTCGACGGAGCCGACGACCGCGTCCATGACGAGCAGGTCGTCGACGATGCGCGCGTACGCGCCGATCGGGACCTGGCAGCCGCCCTCGAGCGTGCTCATGACGACGCGCTCGGCGGTCACGCACAGCATGGTGTCGGCGTCCGCCAGAGTGCGGCAGACGTCCGCCATGAACTCGTCATCCTCGCGGATCTCGACGCCGATGGCGCCCTGCCCCACGGCCGAGACCATCTGCGCGTTCGGGATGTAGTGGGTGATGCGGTCGGCCCAGCCCATGCGCGTGATGCCGGCGGCCGCGAGGATCACGGCGTCGACCTCGCCGTTCTCGGCCTTGCGCATACGGGTGTCGAGGTTGCCGCGCACGTCGACGATCTCGACGTCGGGACGCAGCGCGCGCACCTGCGCGACGCGGCGCAGGGAGCTCGTGCCCACGCGGCCGCCCTGGGGCAGGGTCGCGAGGGTGTAGCCGGCGCCCGACACGATGGCGTCGCGGGGGTCGACGCGCTCCGGCATCGCCGCGATCACGAGGCCGTCGGGCAACGCCGTCGGGACGTCCTTCATCGAGTGGACCGCGAGGTCGACTGTGCCGGCCTCGAGCTCGACCTCGATCTCCTTGGTGAACAGCCCCTTGCCCCCGACCTTGGAGAGCGGCACGTCGAGGATCTTGTCACCGGTGGTCTTGATGATCTTGATCTCGACGGGTAGGCCGGTCAGCTCGGCCACACGCGCGCCGATGTACTCGGACTGCCACAGGGCGAGCTTGCTGCCCCGGGTCCCGATCGTGAGGTGGGTCCGCTCAGCAGCCAACGGTGTCTCCTTCGTCTTCTTTGGGTGCGGGGTCGCTCCGGCGCAGCAGCGCGCGCAGCCCGCGCACGCGGTGCAGGGTCTCGTGGTCGGCGTCCAGGCCGTAGAGCCGCCGGACCGCCTCGACGAGCTGGTATCCGTCCTTCTCGGTCGCCGCCGACTTGAGCACGGCTGTCGGCGCGTGGAGCATCTTGTTGACGATCGCGTGCGACATCATCTCGACCGTGGAGATGTCGGCCTCGGACAGCCCTCCGAGACGCTTGAAAGCCTTGGCGAGCTCGTCCTGGCGCATCGCCTCGGCGCCGGTCCGGATCGCGGCGATGGTCGGCTCGACCGACAGCGACTCGATCCACGCTTCGAAGGAGGCGATCTCCTCCTCGATGATCACCTCGGCGCGACGCGCCTCGCGCATGCGCTCCTCGAGGTTGGAGTTCACGACGCCGTTGAGGTCGTCGATGTCGTAGACGAAGGCGCCGGAAAGGTCGTTGACCTGAGGGTCGACGTCGCGAGGCAGCGCGATGTCGATGAGGAACAGCGGCGAGCGCCGGCCCTTCATCACGGCGGCGACTTGGTGCTTGCCGATCACGTAGCCCGGGGCGGAGGTGGACGAGATGACGATGTCGGCCTCGCGCATCCGCTCGAAGAGCTGGTCGTACGGGATCGGGGTCCCCTCGAACTTGTCGGCGAGCTCGACCGCACGCTCGTACGTGCGGTTGGCGACCAGGACCGAGGCTACACCGTGGCTGACCAGGTGCTTGGCGGTCAGCTCGCTCATCTTGCCGGCGCCCACGACGAGGATCGTGCGTCCCTCGAGCGTATCGAAGACCTTCTTCGCCAGCTCGACGGCCGCATAGCTGATCGACACGGCGTTCTCGCCGATGGCGGTCTCGGTGCGGACGCGCTTTCCCACCTCGAACGACTGGCGGAACAGCTTGTGGAACAGGCGCTGCGAGGCGCCCGACTCGCAGGAGAGGTCGTACGCCTCCTTCACCTGGTGCAGGACCTGCGCCTCGCCCACGACCATGGAGTCGAGCGAGGAGACGACGCGGAACAGGTGCTTGACGACCGCGTGCCCCTCGACGACGTACAGGTAGCGCGCCAGCTCGTGGCGGTCGAGGTCGTGGAACTCGCACAGGAAGTCGATGACCGCGTCGGTGCCGCCTTCGGTGCCCGCCACCGCGTAGATCTCGGTGCGGTTGCACGTCGACACGATGACCGCCTCGGCGATCTCATCGGTCCGGGTGAGCGCGGAGAGCGCCTGCGGCTGGACGTGAGCCGGGAAGGTGAGCTTCTCGCGGATCTCGATCGGAGCGGTCTTATGCGAAAGGCCGACGAGGGTCAGGTGCATACGGTCGGTGTACTTCCTTCGAAGCGCCGGCGCCCGGGTCTGCCGAGCCTTGGACAAAGGGTCGCCCCCGCCGGAGCGATGCGTGTTGTTCAGGCAAGCGATGCCCGGCGGGGGCGGTGTCGTCCACGATGAATACGCATCTCGCTTTGAGCTTGCCTGAACGCCGAGAATGGTACCACCCGCGCTCCGCCAGCGGCAACGCGGGCGGACGGGCGCGCGGTCACGGGTCCTACCGCGGCGGCTCGAGGCCCGCGGCGACCCGCCTCGTCTCCTCGAGCGAGTCCGCGAACTCCGGGCAGCCCTCGTACTTCTCCTCGCACAGGCGGAGGTAGCCGTACTCGGCGTTGAGCAGCGGGCCGGCCGCGTGGTAGACCACGACGTCGGGGATGACGCCGGTGAGCCGGCCCGACTCGAGGCACCGCCCGGCGTAGTCCCCGTCGAAGAGGAAGAAGACCGTGCCGGGCCTGCGCGGGAAGTTGCCGATCGCGCTCAGCACCTCGAGCGACGTGATGGAGCACCATCCGCCCGCCGGCCCCTCTTCAATGACGGCCCCGCCACCGAAGTCGCGGACGGCGTAGTGGTCGGAGCCCGGCTTGGACCCGTTGGTCTTCTCGTTCTGCACCACGTTCGCGGCCAGGTACCCCGCGCGCGGAACGCCGTCGAACACCTGCGCCATCCGCGCGTCCCAGTCCCGGGGGAAGCTGAGGACGTCGTCGTCGACGTTGATGACGTGGAAGCCCCGGGTCAGCTTCACCGCCTCGGCCACCCCGTTGAGCCCGATGTTGACCCGGTTGTGGACGACGCGGAGCCGGGGGGTGCGCGACGCAAGCTCGTCGAGGTACTCCCCCGTGCCATCGGTCGATGCGTTGTCCCACACGACGACCTCGAGCAGGCGATCCGACGAGTGCTCCAAGAGCGACTCGAGCCCCTCGCGAAGCATGCGGAGGCGGTCGAAGGTGACCATGACGACGCTGATGTCGGGGCGCCCTTCGCGGTCCGCCCACGCGGCGAGGCGTCGCCCGAAGCCGGGATCGACGCGCCTCTGCCACAGGGCGCGCGTGGCGTTGCGGGTGTGCTTCAGCGCCCTCCACAGGGGCGCGGGGACCAGCCGCTTAAGTACTGGCCTCACGCGCTGCCCGCCGTGTCGCCGCCCTCGATGGCGGGCTTCATCGCGCCGGCGAACTCCTCGAGCACCGCGTCGGGGGTCGGGTCCGCCCCGGCCTTGATGCGGTCGAGCAGGTCCGATGCGTCGATCGCATCGAAGAGCGGCCTCAGACCGGCGTCGCCGACCCCGAAGCGGCGGATCGCGCGCTTCCGGACGGCGCCGAGCAGCGTGACGTAGAGGCCCCACTCGGGGCCGTAGGTGGCGGCGACCTCGCGCCGGACGCGACGAGCGGCAGAAGGAGCGATGCCGCCGGTCGAGATGGCGATCTGGAGCGGCCCGCGATGCACGACGGAGGGGACGGTGAAGTCGCTCGCCCCCGCATCCGCGAGGACGCTCAACAGCGTGCCCCGGGTCTTGGCCTCGTCACGGATCGCCTCGGCGATCTCCGGGGAGTCCACCGCGCTCACGGCCATGAAGGCGCCCGCGAGGTCACCGCGCACGTAGCCGCGCGGCTCGACGGTGAGGGCGCCCGAGGCCTCGAGCTCGGTGAGCGAGTCGGACACGTCGGGGGTGATGACGACGACGTCGGCGCCGTGTGCGGCCATCGCCGCGGCCGCGCGCTCCGCCTGCTTCGTCCCGCCGAGGACGATCACCAGCCGCCCGCTCACGTCGAGCAGCACCGGGTAGCGATCGTGGGACCCGGACGGGCTCACGCGCCCGCGACCGCGAAGATGTGGAAGCCCATCGGCAGCGTGCGGGCGATGATGGCGAGCGCGATCACGAGCACGGCGCCGACGAGCGCGACGCGCGCCGCGGTCTTGCCGGACACGCCGCGTCCGTACTGCAGGTACAGGTACGACGCGAAGACGACCCACACGACGCCGGCCATCATGACGCGCGGATCGGCCCACCAGCCGGCCTGGTCGGTCTCGACCGCGTACAGGACGCCGAGCAGCAGGCCACCCGTGTAGACGGGGAACGCGAACGCGATGGCGCGCCGGGCGATGCTGTCGGTCTGGGCGAGCGAGGGCAGCCGCTTGAACAGTGTCGAGGTGCGGTGGCTCTTGAGCTGCGCCTCGAGCCCGAGGTATGCCGCCGAAGCGGTCGCTCCGATGAGGAAGCCGGCGTTGCCGAAGACGATGAGCACGACGTGCACCGCGACCCGCCAGTTCTCGAGCAGCGCGAGCTCGCCCGGGGCAAGGTGGCCAACCGGCGCGCCCGCGCCCATCAACTGCGCGACGATGAGCGCCAGGAGAGCGGCCGGGACGAGCACCGTCCCGTAGACCTTCAGCTTGATCAGGTGTTCGACGATGAAGTACACGAGCACGAGCGCCCAGGCGGCGAGCACCACGGAGTAGGGACCGACCAGACGGGAGCCCTCGACGGCGCTCGAGTGGAGGCCGATCGACGCGGTCAGGCACAGGAACCCGAGCCCCGTGAGGAACGACGCGTACCACGAGAAGGTGGCGCGCTTCGAGAGGAAGTAGTAGGCGTAGAGGACCGTGGCGCCGGCGAAGGCCGCCAGGCTCAACCACATGGTCATCACATCGAGCCGCACCATCTACTCCTCTTTGGGGTCGGCCTTGGAGGCCGCTCCGTCAGCCGTCGGCGATCACGCGCGCTTGGAGAACGCTTCCTCGACGAGCGCCAGCTGCTTCTCGAGCTTGCCGACGCGCGACATCACGACGGCGACGTAGATCATCAGGCCCAGCCACAGGACGAAGTACGCGCCCAGGACGTAGGGCAGCGACGGTACGACGAGCTGGTAGATCTGCTGAAGGACAGGATCCATTGCGTGTGCGTCCCTTCCTAGTCCTCGAGCGTGGCCTTGAGCACTTCGATGCGCTCGCGGACCCGCTCCTCACGATAGCGGAGTTGGTAGATCACGTAGCCGAAGCAGAGCATCCCGAACATGCCGAGCAGGAACGCCGTCAGCTGCCAGGCGTCGAGCCCGCCGCCGAGACGCAGGATGACCGGGTGCTGGCTCGACGGGACGAGCCGTGTGATGGCGAACGAGATCGGTGCGTCGAGGAAGGCCAGGATGCCGAAGGCCGACGCGTAGACCGCCCGCTTCTCCTCGTCCTCGACGCTCGCGCGCAGGACGAAGTAGCCGATGACCAGGAGCAGCATGATCAGGTAGGTCGTCAGACGCGGCTCCCACACCCACCAGGTGTTCCACTCGACGCGGGTCCACAGGTCGCCGGTGAGCATCGTCAGCAGCGTGAAGATGAGGGTGACCTCCGTGGCGATGCGCGCCTTCGTGTCGAACACGCGGTCGCGCGTCATCAGGAACTTGACGCCGTAGAACGCCGTGAAGAAGAACACCACGAAGCTGGTGATGGCCACCGGCACGTGGAAGTAGAAGATCTTCTGGCTGAACAGGATCGGGTTGGCGAACAGCTTGCCGCCGATGTTCACGCCCGCGATGTCCAGCGACATGTTCGAGATGACCGGCGCGGCGACGAAGAACGCGATCACCAGGTCGGCCAGGGTGAGCACGCCGGCCGTGGCCAGTGCGATCAGTGTGAGCTTCTTGCGGTCCACCGGCGCTCCTTCCTATTCGTGGTGCGTGCGGGCATCGCTCGCCGTGGCTGTACGGTCAGGCGCCGATGACGAACTCGTAGAGCCCGTAGGCCGCGAGCAGCATTATGGCATCGTATCCCCCGGCGAGCGCCAAGTCGCGCCAGAACTCGGTCACGTACCCGGTCCCGCCGAGAACGGCGGCCGAGGTCGCACCCACCGCCGCGAGCAGCAGCGGATACATGATCGGCACGAAGAGCACCGCGAGGATGAAGTCGCGGCCGCGCGTGTTCACCGAGATCGTCGCGAGCAGGGTGCCGACGCCCGCGATGCCGATCGCGCCGACGAGCAGCGAGAGCGGGATCATCCACCACGCGCCGCCGAGCGGACGGTTCGCGAGGAACATCACGAAGAACAGCGGCATGGTGATCACCTGCACGATCAGCAGGAAGATCAGGTTGCCCACCGCCTTGGCGAAGAAGATGACGGGGCGGTCGACCGGGGACAGGAGCAGCGCCTCGAGGCACCCCTGGTCCTTCTCGTGAACCAGCGACCGGTTCAGACCCAGCATCGACGTGAAGACGAACGCGAGCCATAGCAGCCCCGCGGCGATGAGCCGCACGTCGAAGCCCGACCCGGACTGCGACAGCGCGATCTGATAGATGACCAGCGTCAGGACCGTGTAGAGGATCATCGAGGTCAGCATCTCGAAGGTGCGCAGCTCCATCACGATGTCCTTGCGCAGGATCGCCTTGAACTGCCTCCACGAGTTGCTCTCGGCGGGTTGCGGTGACGTCGCCATCACGCCACCCCAAGCCCGACGGTGGAGCGGTAGTCGGCGGCGAAGGTCTCGTCGTCGTTGGACTCCTTCTCGTCGAAGCGCACGACGCGGCCCCTGGCGAGGATCAACGCGTGGCTGCAGAGCTCGAGGCCCTTGCCGAGATCGTGGCTGACCATCACGAACGTGTGCTGCCCGCGGATCTGGCCGATGAGGTTGTCGAGGATGTCCATGGCGTGCGGGTCGAGGCCCGAGTAGGGCTCGTCGAGGAAGAGCACGTCGGGACGGTGGAGCAGCGCGCGCGCGATCGAGAGGCGCTGGAGCATGCCGCGCGAGAAGGTGCGCACGAGGTCGAAGCGACGGTGCAGCAGCTCGACGGAGTCCAGGAGCTCCTTCACGCGGGAGTCCGGATCATCGACTCCGTACATCTCGGAGAAGAACAGCAGGTTCTCCTCGGCGGAAAGATCCGGGTAGAGCAGCGCGTTGTGGCTGATCAGACCGATGCGGCCGCGGAGCTCGACGGCGTCCTTGACCACGTCGAGGCCGAGCACCTTGGCGGTGCCCGACGACGGGCTCTGCAGCGTGGTGAGCGTGCGCAGCAGCGTCGTCTTGCCGGCGCCGTTCGGACCGAAGATCGACAGGAACGCGCCGACGGGCAACTCGAAGTCGACGCGGTCGAGGGCCTTGCGCGGTCCGAAGATCCGCGTAAGGCCCTCGACCTCGAGCGCTGGTGTGCTGGTGTCGGTCACGACGGTGCCGGCGCCCCTACTTCTTCTTCTTGACCGGAGTCGGGACGGCGGCGAGTTCCCGCTCGGGCCTCGGCCACGCCGCGATGGCGGTGCCGAAGATCATGAGCATGAACCCGACCCACGCCCACGAGATCATGGGGTTGATCTTGACCTCGAAGGTCATGCCCGACGTGTCGGCGTACTGGAGCGCGACGAACACGTCGCGGAACAACCCGACGTCGACCGCGGCGTTCGTCCGGGTGCCCTGCGCCCCGCGGTTCGCGACCTGCAGCTGCGACGGAGCGAGATGGTTGATGACCTTGCCGTTCTGCATCAGGTCGAGCTTGATCGTCTGCACGACGTCGCCGTTTGCGAGCGTCTGCGACGAGAAGTCCTGATAGACGAAGTCGTAGCCGCCCACGGTGGCCTTGGATCCGGGCGCCTGCTGCAGGGTCACGATCTGGGTCTTCACGTACATCGTCGACCCGACGAGGCCGATCAGCACGATGCCGACGCCGAGGTGCGTGAGGTACCCGCCCGACTGGGTGCGGGACTTGAACAGGATGTGGAAGAACGAGGTGACCGGGTTCTCCCCGCGCGACGCCGCGCGCTTGCGGCTGCCGTCGACGAACAGGTAGGTCGGAAGCGCGATCGCCAGCGCCGCGACCAGGAGTCCGATGAAGGATTCGACGTGGTCGAGCGGTGCCTGGACGTTCGCGAGACCGGGCAGGCCGTTCGCCGGACCCATGTAGTACGGGAGCATGTAAGCGGCCCAGATCGCGAGCAGCCCCGCGCCGAGCACGGCGGCGATGCCGAGCGGCCACCGCGCCCGCTTCCAGAACGTCTCGCGGTCGGTGACGCCCCACGACAGGATCGGGCACAGCGCCATCAGCAGCACGTACAGGATTCCGATGGGCCGCGCGAGCACGTCGAAGGTGGCCGGCGAGAACGTCGGGCCCTTGATCACCTTCGGCACAACGATCCCCGTCGAGATGAGGGTCCCGTTCGTGACCGTGCCGGAGACCACCAGGGGCGTGCCGTCCCCCACGCCTGCGGGCAGGGCACCGTTGAACGCCACCCCCAGCTGGTCGGAGGAGTTGTCCTGAGTGACCTCGGTGGTGAGCGTGAACGTGTTCGGCGTGGTCGTCGTGACCAGACTGCCCGGCTGGATGTAGCCGGTCACCGCGACCGGCGCGGTCGACACCGAGGCGGTGACGTCGGCGATCGAAGCCCCGCCGGGCGTCCAGATGTTGAGTGCGGGCGACAGCGTCAGAAGCGCGACCAGCACCGCCGCGAACAACATGATGGCGTTGCTGACGAAGTAGGAGGCCTCCTTCGACGCCAGCGACGTGAACTCACCCTTGTCCGCGAACCGCGTGCGACGGAACCACAGCGCGACCGCGGGGACGAGGATCCCCAGGATCATCATGCCGAGGAACCAGACGAGGGAGAGCTGGTCCTTCTGGAATGCGTGGACGGACTGGATGACGCCGCTGCGCGTGATGAACGTGCCCAGCAGCACGAGCACGAAGGTGACCGCCGACATCATGACGGCCCACTTCTTGAAACCGTCTCGGCGTCGGTAGACCGTGAACGAGTGCAGCAGCGCTACGCCCGTCAGCCACGGCAGCAGGGACGCGTTCTCCACCGGGTCCCAGGCCCAGTAGCCGCCCCATCCGAGTACGACGTAGGCCCAGATGGCGCCCAGGCCGATGCCGATGCCGAGGGACAACCACGAGAAGACCGTGACGCGGTCGACGATCTCGACCCAACGCTTCGACGAGTCGCCGAGGAAGACGGCGGCGAGCGCGAACGCGAACGGGACCGCGAGGCCCGCGTAGCCGATGAACAGCGTCGGCGGATGCAGGATCATCGCCCAGTGCTGGAGGAGCGGGTTCATGCCGGCGGAGGCGTACTGGCCGACCAGCTTCCCGGCCTGCACCGCGCCGTCGGGAGTCACCTTGAACGGGTTGTTCGAGTCAAAGAAGAGCGCGACCAGGAAGAAGATCTGCACGAAGTTCAGGATCGCGATTCCGATGTTGGAAAGAGCGTCGGTGACGGAGATGCGCTTCCAGGCCATGAAGGCGACGAAGCACGACAGCAGCCACGCCCAGAACAGCAGCGACCCCTCGCGTCCGGCCCACAGCGACGAGATGTTGTAGAGCCACGCGAGGGGCGAGACGTCGGTGGAGTGGTTCTCCACGACGTAGAGGAACGACCAGTTCTTCTGGAAGAGCGCCACCAACAGGATCAGTGTCGAGGCGGTGGTGGTCCCGAAGACCGCGAAGGTCGCGAAGTAGCCTCCGTTGGTCAGGCTCTCACCCTGCTTGGGCCCGGCCGTGTGCCCGAGGACCAGCATCACGATGGAGACGAGCGCGGCGAACGTGGAGATCGCGAGAAGGAACTCGCCAAGGCTGGTCATGGTCATAAGCGTCTCGTGACCCTTCCTGGTGGTCGGCCTGGGCGCGGTCGCCCCGGTCCGGTCCGGCTGCTGCTACTTGGTGGCGATCGCGACGCCCGTCGCCACGAACACGCCGCTCTCCATCTTCCCGAATACCACCAGTCCTGAGCCGTCGGTGGCGCCCGCCGGCATCGAGCCCTGGAACGCGACCGGCACCGAGTCCCCGGTCCCGTCGGCCTTGGAGGAGAAGGTGAAGCGCTCGGCCGCCGCCGCGTCCTTGAGACTGCCGGGCTTCAGGAAGCCCTGCACCCGGATCGGAGCGTCGACGGGAGCCGCGAGCAGCGCGGCGATCGTCGCCGCGTCCGACTTCGTCTCGTACTTGGACGGGCACTTCGTCGACATCTCGTTGGCGTCGATCGTCCCGGCCTTGGTGATGGTGCCGGTGAGGATGGCCACGGTGTCGTTGCCGAAGGCGTTCGGCGCGCTGCCGTTGTAGATGACGTTGAGCTCGGGCCCGCCCGTGGCGCCCTCGCCGCGGATGCGGAACAGCATCGGGTTCGTCTTCTTGTCCCACGAGCCGGCGACCACGCTTCCGGTGACCTTCACCCGCGTGCCCACGAGGGACGAGTTGCTGACGACGTCACCGACGGTCTGGACGTAGGAGCCTCCGGTCATCATCACGGAGACCAGCACCGGCACCGCGACGACGAGGATGAGTATCGTGACGCCTATAAGGCGATTGCGTGCGCGTTTGTTCACGTGCGCGTCCTTTCGAACCGGGTGTGTGTGGAGGGCACCGCGCCGCATCCGCCTCGGTCGAGGACGGTCGAACGGGGATGCCTTCATCACGACGCACCGCAACTATCATGCCTGCCTGAACGTCCGTGAGTGTAGCATCAGGCGTGCCCGGGTCGCCACCCGGGGGTGTGTCGGTCCGGTGGAGTTCGACGGGCGGTCGACGGGGCCTCGGACGCACTCGCGGACCGGGGGTCGCGACGGAAGGGGCCGAAGTGCAGGCAGCGGGCATCCGGGACTCGGACGGTCTTGTCGCCGCACGATCGTTGCAGCGCGCCGTGGGGGCGATCGTCGAGCCCGTGTTCCTCGTGGGCGGCTCCGTTCGCGACCTGCTGATGGAGCGCAGTTGCGACGACTACGACTTCGCGACGTCGCGCACGCCGGACGAGGTCGAGGACGCCGTGCGCGCCGCGGGCCGACGCCCGTACCTCGCCGGCAAGCGCTTCGGCACCGTCGGCTTCAAGGTCGGCGGCCACACCGTCGAGGTGACGACCTTCCGGGCGGAGACGTACGTCGACGGCTCCCGCAGGCCCGACGTCCGCTACCTGGACGACCTGGGAGACGACCTCGCGCGGCGCGACTTCACGATCAACGCGATCGCGCTCCACGGAGACGCGCTCATCGACCCGCACGGCGGGCGCGCCGACATCGCCGCGCGACTGGTACGTGCGGTGGGCGATCCGTGGGAGCGCTTCGCCGAAGACCCGCTGCGGCTGCTTCGCGCGGCCCGCTTCGCGTCCCAACTGACCTTCGACGTGGAGTCGGGCACGCGCCTCGGCATGACCGGGAACGCCCATCGCATCCTGAGCGTGGCGCGCGAGCGCCGCGCGTGCGAGCTCGACAAGCTGCTGGTCGGTCCCGCCGCGCCGTTCGCTCTCGGGCTCCTCGCGGAGACCGGACTGCTGCGCTACCTGGTGCCCGAGCTGCTGCCGCTGGCCGAGGGAGTGGGCGGGGCGCTGTGGGAGCGCACGGTCGCTGCCGTCGACGCCGCGCCCGCCGAACCCGCGGCGCGCTGGGCGGCCCTGCTGCGCGACGTCGCGGCCCCCTACCTCGACCCCGCCGGCACACCGCCCGAGGTGCGCGCCGCTCTCGGCGCGGAGATGGCGGACCGGATCGGGCTGGGGCTGCGCTGGTCGACCGTCCGACGCGACGCCGTGCGGGCCTCGATGCTCGGCGTCGCGTCGCCGCGAGGCTAGCGGGCCAGGAGCGCGGCGTTCAAGATCAGCAGGACCACGAGCCCGATGGAGGAAGCGATCTCCACGGGCGTGCCGCGGAAGCCCTGCTCGAGGCCGTTGCGCAGCACCCACAAGATGAAGACGACGTCGCCCGCGATCGCCGCGTAGCGCAGCCAGCGGCGCACCTGCCCACTCATCGGTTGAGCTCCCACACCATCATCAGTCCCTTCAGAGTCAGGTCCGGATCGACCTCGCTGATCGTCTCGCACAACACTCCCATGCGCTGCGCCAGACCGCCGGTGCCGATCACGGGCGTCTCGCATCCGAGCTCGACCCACGTGCGGCGTACGAGACCATCGACCATGGCCGCCTGGCCCAGGAGCAGACCGGCCTGGATGCTCTGCTTGGTGTTGCGCCCGATCACCGTGCCGGGGTCGACCAGGTCGACGCTGCTGAGTCGGGCGGCCTTCGTGAAGAGCGCCTCAGCGCTCGTCTCGACTCCGGGAGCGATGACGCCCCCCAGGTAGGCTCCCGACGCGTCGATGACGTCGATCGTCGTCGCGGTGCCGAAGTCGACCACCAGGACGGGGCCGGGATGGACCGCGAGCGCCGCGACGCCGTTGGCGATGCGGTCGGCGCCCACCTCGTGCGGGTTGTCCGTGCGGATCGGCAGGCCCGTTTTCAGGCCGGGTCCGACGACCATCGGATCGCGGCCGGTGGCCTTGCGCGCGGCCTCGCTCCAGGCGTCGGTCAGCTTGGGCACGACGGAGGCGATCACGGCGCGCTCGACGACGCTCCACGCATGGCCGGGGACGCCCAGCAGCGCGTCGACCTTGATCATGACCTCGTCGGCGGTGAGGGACGTGTCGGAGGACACGCGCCAGTGGCCCACCAGCCGCCCGTCGTCGAACAGACCGATCACGGTCTGGGTGTTTCCCACGTCGACTGCGAGGATCATGGTCGCTCCGCCTCCCTTGCCTGCATGCCCCGGGCATCCGCGCCCGCGCACCCGCGCCGCGAAGCGTCACCACACTGTCGCACGACCGTGGGCCCGACGGCACGGAGATGCTCTCGCGCCGATGCTATCATCGCCACGGAAACGCAGGTCGGACAAGGGGGAGTCGATGTTGCACACGCCACGGCTGCTGGTGGTCGATGACGAGGACACGATCCTCGAGTTCGTCTCCTTCAACCTCCGCAAGGAGGGCTATGAGGTCACCACCGCGCGCGACGGGGACGAGGCGCTCGCGCTGGCCGCCGCTCAGCCCTTCGACCTGGTGATCCTGGACATCATGCTCCCCGGGGTCGACGGCTTCGAGGTCTGCCGCCGCCTGCGCGCCAAGGGCGACGTCCCCGTGCTCTTCCTGTCCGCCCGCGACACGGAGCTCGACAAGGTGGTCGGCCTGGAGATCGGCGGCGACGACTACCTCGCGAAGCCCTTCGGCATCCGCGAGTTGCAGGCGCGTGTGAAGGCACTGCTGCGCCGCTCCGCATCGGCTCCCCGCCCGACCGGCGGTGGCGACACGGGAACCGGAGACGTCTTCGAGGCCGGCGGCATCCGCCTGGACGAGGACTCGCACGACGTCACCTTCGGCGAGACGCCGATCGACCTGACCCCGCGCGAGTTCGAGCTGCTGGCATGCCTGATGCGCCACAACGGCAAGGTCCTCTCGCGGGACCAGCTGCTGCGGCAGGCGTGGGGCTGGGAGATCGTCGTCGAGACCAAGACCGTCGACACCCACATCAAACGCCTGCGCGACAAGCTCGAGGCCGCCGGCGTGGACCCCGAGATCGTCGAGACCGTCCGCGGGTACGGCTACCGCCTCAACGGATAGCGAGGGACGCGCGTGCGCGGATCGATCAGGACGAGGCTGCTGGCGTCGTTCCTGCTGGTCGCGATCGCCGCCGCCGCGGGGCTGTCCGTCTACTTCCTGAACCAGATCGAGGCGTTCGGCCTCCGCCGGCTCGAGGAGCGCCTCACATCCGAGGCGAGCGTCGCCGCGGCGACCCTGGGTGCGGCCCTCGACGCGAACGGCGCCACTTCGCTCTCCGGCACCACAGGTTCCCGGATCTCCGCGGCGCTCGCCGACGCCACCTCGCGCACGACCAGCCGCATCCTGGTGATCGACGCGGACGGCCGCGTCCTGGCCGACAGTGACAACAGGTCCGTGGGTCAGAACTACCGCGGCAGACCCCCCGTCGCCCTCGCCCTCAAGGGAGGCATCGGCAACTCCACCGGCACCGAGCCCGGGGGCCGGATCGCGCTCACGATCACCGCGCCGGTGCGCGCGGGCGGCCGCGTGGTCGGCGCGACCTTCGTGACCGCGTCAACCTTCTCCATCACCACGCTGATCTCCGACTACCGCGTCGAGCTGTCGATCGCCGGCCTGGCGTTCCTCATCGCGGCGTTCCTGCTCATCGAGTTGCTGAGCCGCTGGCTGACACGCCCGCTGCGCGAGCTGCAGGCGGGAGCGGCCGCCCTGGCGACCGATCACTCGGTCCGCGTGCGCCCCACGGGGCCGCGCGAGACCAGGTCGCTGGCCGACGCGTTCAACGAGCTGGCGGAGGAGATCGAGACGTCCTCGGTCGAGCTTCACGAGGAGGAGCGGCGCAAGTCGCGCTTCGTCTCGGACGTCAGCCACGAGTTGCGCTCGCCGCTGACCGGGATCCGCCTCGCGGCCGAGACGCTGCTGGACGGCGAGGTCGGCCCCGAGGACCACGACCGGTTCCTCGCAACGATCATCCGTGAGGCCGACAGGCTGACCGGTCTCGCCAACGATCTGCTCGAGCTACAGAGGATCGAGGGCGCGACGGGCGAGCTGCCGATCGGGCGCGTCGACCTGACGCAGGCCGCGCGACTGGCGGTCGAGGCCAACGAGCCGGTGGCGATGGAGCGCGGTGTGACCGTGAAGGTCCGGGGCGCCGCGCCGGACGTGCTCGGTTCGCGTGACCGCCTCCAGCAGGTGGTGGGCAATCTGGTCGACAACGCTACGAGGCACACCCCCGCGGGACGCGCGGTGACGGTCGACCTCTCCGAGGAGGCGGGCAACGCGGTCCTGCGCGTCGCCGACGAGGGCCCCGGCATCCCGCCGCGCGACCTCGCGAACCTGTTCGAGCGCTTCTACCGCGCCCAGTATTCGCGCGACAGGGCGACCGGAGGAGCGGGCCTGGGGCTCTCGATCGTGAGGGCGATCGTGACCTCGCACCACGGTACGATCGAAGCCGCGAACCGCCCCGAGGGCGGCGCGATCTTCACCGTGAGACTGCCCAAGCTCGACGCCTAGGGCCGCCCGGGCCCGGTCACGTCGACGATCAGCGCCGCCTGAGCCCGACACCCTGCGGAGACCTCCGGACCGGCCAGACGCACGGCCGCGCTCTCCGCCTCCGGGAACCCCGCGTCGGCCACCACGCTCCGCACGGCGGCCGGGCCATCGCCCTCGGCGAGCGCCGGGGCGTCGCCCGACCACACGGCCAGACGGTCACCGGGCAGCAGCACCCGGACGCGCTCCCGCGCGGGCGTCGCCGGCCCCGTTGCGGCCGTGTCGCAGTGGAACCGGCCGTCTCTCGCAAGGATGGCGAGCAGCACGTGCCGCAGCGTGGCGTAGCCCACGAAGCGACGTTCGGTGTCGACCACGCAGGCGATCGCGTCGAGCCCGCCTACCACGCCCGTCTCGCGCGCCGCCCACGCCGCGAGCGCGTCGAGCGCCGCGACCGGTCCGAGTCCGTGGCTCAGCCACCCGCACAGCAGCCGCCCCGCTTCCTGCGCACGGTCGGCGGCCGAGCCGTCCGCGGTGCGCACGGTCCCCACCGCGATCGCCGTACGCCCGTCAGAGGCAGTGGCGAGCTCGCTGAACGCGGCGCGGTCGGGATCCGCCCCGCCGGCCGTGGCCGCGGCGATGCGCAGCGACGGACACGACGCGCCCGTACCGGGCGTGACGCGGCCCGCGCGGTCGACCGAGAAGCTCCGCGACGAGGCGCCGGAGAACGGCGCGGCCGGCGCCGGCTCCCCGGCCACGCCGGGACCGCGCAGCGGACCGATGACCGCGGCGGCCGCGGCCGCAAGCGACTCGAGTCCGCGGCGGTCCGCGGCCCCGAACGCCCGGGGCGCGCGCCACGCGAGCCCGAGCACCCCGATCGCGCGACCGTCGGCGATCAGCGGCAGGACGGCCTCCGCCTGGGCGCCGAGCGCGGAGCGCCAGCGTCCGACTCCGGAGGCTCCCTCGACGGCTTCGCCGAGCCCGTGCGGGTCGGCTTCGAAGATCGCGGCATGGTCGCGCAGGGCCCGCGCGATGGGCACGTCGGCGCTGAGCGGGACCGTCGGCGCGTCGCTCATGAAAGCCGAGTGGGACCCGGTGTGCGCGGCAAGCCCCAGACACGGACCGCCGTCTCCGCCGCCGAGTACGTACAGGTGGGCGCTCCCCAGGTCCAGCGCGCTCGTGACGCCCTCGACCAGCGCGGAGCCTGCGCCGTCGAGCGTCGCCTCGCGTCCCGCGGCGGCGACGGCGTCGGCCCATGCCGCGGCCGGGACCGTTCCCGGGAACGAGGTGGCAGGAGGCACCAGTTGGAGGACGGGAACCGTCACGCGCGGGGGATCGTCACCGTCGCGGGTCCCCGAGCCGACAGCCGGCGTCGCACGGACGCGCGGCCTCCGGTGCGCGTCGGCGGCGCCGTGCCCGCGCACGGGCGCGCCGGACGGGTACCCACCCGTCCGCTGGCCATCGTTCGACACCGGTCCCGCATCGTGCACGGCACGTCCCGTCGTCCGCTCTCGGACCCTGGGGCAGGATACCCGATGCCGGCATGAGGCGATGCGGCCGAGGCGGCCCTACGCGCCCGCGGCGCGCCGCACCACGGGCGCGAGCAGGACCGCGGCGGTCGCCTTCAGCGCGTCGGGCACCACGAACGGAGCGACCCCGGCGAGCAGCCCCGCGAGCGGAGCCATACCCGTGACCAGGATGAGCTGCGCCCACCCGATCGCGTAGACCACTGCGATGACGACCACCGCGGCGACCGTGTCGGCCACGGCGGTGGCCGTGCTGCGCACCTCGAGCAGTTCCCGCACCCACGCGCCGGCCGGGGCTGCGACGAGGAAGCCGAGCAGGTAGCCTCCGGTGGGACCGGTCAGCACCGCGAGCCCTCCGCGCATGCCGGAGAACACCGGGAGTCCGACGGCACCGACCAGAAGGTAGACGCCCACGGCGAACGCGGCCCAACTCCGGGGCATGACGAGGGCGATGAGGACGAGCGCGAGGATCTGAAGCGTCGCGGGGACGGTCCCGAACGGGATCGATATCGCCGCGGAGGCTGCGAGCAGGGCCGCCAGGAGCGCCGTGGTCGTGACCCGACGCGCGGAGGACGTGGTGGCGACCGGCGACATGAGCGCTCCTCGAGCAGTGGATGCGGCGGAATTCCGTAAACCCCTCGTTCGGGTCGGTTCACGGTACCCGCCACACGCAGACCCGTCAACGCCCGGGAGCGGGACCGGCGGCCGGTGTCACTCCTCGCGCAGAGTCACGTCCCCCGCCACGATCGGCACGGTGCCCGCCTCGGTGGCGACGAGCAGACGCCCGACCGCGTCGATCCCCACGACCTCGCCCTGGGCGAGCACCCGGC
>JANYKZ010000017.1 GCA_025361505.1 Coriobacteriia bacterium | reverse complement strand
TGGTGCCCCCAAGGGAATTCGAATCCCTGTTGCCGCCTTGAAAGGGCAGAGTCCTTGGCCGCTAGACGATGGGGGCGTATGTGGTTGTCGTGCTGGCGCAACCGGTGCGCTTGGCTCATAAGGTGGTGGGCCGTACAGGTTTCGAACCTGTGACCTTGGGATTAAAAGTCCCCTGCTCTACCAACTGAGCTAACGGCCCGGCTTGGTGACACGGGTACGGATTATACGCAGCCGCTTCGAGCCGCGTCCACCGCGGCGCATCAAGACCGCTCGATCGCCCTCGCGAGGTCGCGGTCGAAGGTGAGCACACTCTCTCCGGCCACCGCACGCTCGATCAGCAGACAGTCGACGAAGGAGAACCGGGGGGACGAGTGCATGCGAGCGAGGGCGCGATCGGCCAGTTCCGGATCCCACGCGACGAAATCACGGGAACCGAGCAGGTCACGAACGATCACCGCGACCTCGCGGCGAGGCATGCGGTACTTGCGTTCAAGAACCCAGCAGGATTCTCCGAGCACAGCCTCTCCGATCTCCAGGCGACCGTGGATGCGAGCCATCGCGGCAGCCGACCGATGCTGATCCTCACGGCCCGTGACGAGCGAGGCCACGAGCGTGTTCGCGTCACCGAGCATCAGCGCATCTTCCTGCGCCACGACCCCGCCACGGCGATGATGGGCGTGTCCGACAGGTTCTTCGGCGGCAGGTGATCGAAGTAGTCGGCGATCGCCTCGTCATCGGTGGCGAAACGCGGCGGACCCGCAGGAAGTATGTCCTTGTGCTTCTCGAGGACCTCTTCGATGGTGGGGCGCCGGGTGACCACCACGTGGTCCCCCTTCACCTCGAACGCGAGAACATCGCCGGTTTCGAACCCGAGCGCTTCTCGCACCTCGACCGGCACCGTGACCTGGCCCTTGGTCGTCATCTTTGATGAGTACCGCATGACGCCTCGATTCCTTACTGGACACCATCTTCCTTACCTTGCAGCATACTCCTTACTTCGTGTACGCGAAGGAAGGGCCGGGCGTTCGCCCGACCCCTCTTGGGAATGCTGTGATTGTGCCGACCCCTAGTGCCGGAAGTGCCGGTGTCCGGTGAACACCATCGCGACGCCGAGCTCGTCGGCCTTCGCGATGCACTCGGCATCGCGCATCGACCCACCCGGCTGGATCACGGCCGTGACGCCGGCGGCGGCACAGACCTCCAGGGAGTCGGGGAAGGGCATGAACGCGTCGGAGGCGGCGACGGCGCCCACCGCCTTCTCCCCCGCCTTCTCGACCGCGATCTTGGCCGAGTCGACGCGGCTCATCTGACCGGCGCCCACGCCCACGGACGCGAAGTCCTTGGCCAGCAGGATCGCATTGGACTTGACGGTCTTCGCGACCTTCCAGGCGAACAGGAGCTGCTCGAGCTCTTCGGGGGTCGGCTGACGCTTCGTTGGCACGGTGAACGTCGACGGGTCCTCGGTGACGGCGTCGGAGGTCTGGACGAGCATGCCGCCCTCGACCGCGCGCGACTCGTAGTGCCCCTCGACCGGGCGGATGCCGCCGGTGCGCAGGAGGCGGATGTTCTTCTTCTGGCTCAGCAGCTCGAGCGCGTCGGCGTCGAACTCCGGCGCGATCATGACCTCGACGAACTGGGCGTTGGCGTTGATGTGCTCGGCCACCGCGAGCGGGACCGCCCGGTTGAACGCCATGACGCCGCCGTAGGCCGAGATTGGGTCGGAGGCGTGGGCCTTGTCGTAGGCCTCGACCACGTCGGCGCCGATCGCGGTGCCGCACGGGTTCATGTGCTTGACGATGACGCAGGCCGGCTCGCCGAACTCGCGGACGGCGGTCCAGCAGGCGTCGGTGTCGAGGATGTTGTTGTAGGAGAGCTCCTTGCCGTGCAGCTGCTCGGAGCGCGCGAGCGTCATCGGCTTCGAGTCCGCGAAGCGGTAGAACGCCGCCTCCTGGTGCGGGTTCTCGCCGTAGCGCAGGTCCTGGACCTTCTCGAGGAAGAAGCGTGCGTCGTGCGGGAACGCGCTCGCGTCCTCGCCCTGGCGGGAGAGCCACGAGAAGATCGCGTTGTCGTAGGCGCTGGTCTTCCGGAAGACGTCGATGCCGAGCGCCTTGCGGGTCTGGTAGAGCGTGGCGCCGTCGTTGGCGGCCATCTCCTCGAGGATCGAGTAGTAGCACTCCGGATGGGTGACCACCGTCACGGCCTCGAAGTTCTTGGCCGCGCTGCGCAGCATGCTGGGGCCGCCGATGTCGATGTTCTCGATCGCGGTCTCGAGCGTCACGCCCTCCTTGGCCACGGTGGACTCGAAGGCGTAGAGGTTCACGACGACCATGTCGATCATGCCGATGCCGTGCTCCTCGGCCGCCGCCATGTGCGCGGGGACGTCGCGGCGAGCCAGCAGGCCGCCGTGGACGCGCGGGTGCAGCGTCTTGACGCGCCCATCCATCATCTCGGGGAAGCCGGTGAGATCGTCGATCGGTCGGACCGGGACGCCGGCGTCGGACAGCGCTTTGGCGGTGCCGCCGGTGGAGACGATCTCGACGCCGAAGCCCACGAGCGCGGCGCAGAAGTCGACGATCCCGGTCTTGTCGGTCACGGAGACGAGCGCGCGGCGGATCTTCACCTGATCGATCACTTGGAGGACGACCCTTCACTCGGGGAAGCGGGCGGCAGCGCCGCGAGCAGCGCCGGGCCTCTGGATTGCGCCATTGTAGCGTGCGAAGCGTCGGCCCGAGTCGCCTAGGGTCGCCACAACTCGGCGAAGATCTCCGCGACCCGATCGAAGACCGGGCCGCCCCGTCCACGCACGGCGACCGCGCCGCCGAACGCGTTGGTGAGGAACGCCTCGTCGGCCTTGGCGAACGCCTGTGGCGAGAGCGTCTCCACGAGAGCGGGCGTGCCCTCCGCCGCGAGCGCGTCGAGGAGGAACGCGCGCGCCACCCCGGCGATCGCGTCGGGCGCGGGCGGCGTCGTCAGGACGTCGCCGGTGACCGACCACACGCTGGCCGTGCCACCGTCGATGACGGTCCCGTCGCAGACGATGATCGCCTGGTGGGCACCCGCCCAGCCGGCGCGGCGCTGTGCCTCGTCCCACCAGGAGCGGTCCGCGGGCTTGGCGGCTCCGGGGGGCAGCCAGGGCGGCGAGTCGACCTGGACGAACGAGGCGACCGGGCCGCCGGGAACGTCGAGCGAGGACAGTCGCTGCTGCACCGTCGCCTCGGCGATGCCGTCGGGGGTGACGATGACCGTGAGGCGCAGACGGCTCGAGGCGCCCCCGGTCCACGAGGCCGCGGCCTCGGCGACCACGCGGTCCGCCTCCGCGAGGAGGTCGGACCCGCAGCCGCCGCGGGCGAGCCGGGCGCGATGGTAGTCCCACAGCGGCACACGACCGGCGACGAGCCGGCACGTCTCGCGAAGCGGGATGGGCGGCCGCGTCTCGGCGGTCAGGAACGGTCCGTCGCTCACTGCCGGGCGCTCATCGGGCGGCGACGCGGACCTTGCGGCCCTCCACGGTCACGCGGCCGTCGGCCAGCGCCGCGAGCGCCGCCGGGTAGAGCCGATGCTCCACGTCGTGGATACGCGCCTCGAGCGTCCCGAGCGTGTCGTCCTCGAGGACCTCGACGGCCTCCTGGGCGATGATCGGGCCCTGGTCGAACACCTCGTCGGCGAAGTGCACGGTGACGCCCGTGACCTTCACGCCATAGTCGAAGGCGTCTCCGATCCCGTGCGCGCCGGCGAAGGACGGCAGGAGCGCTGGATGGATGTTGACCACGCGCATCGGCCAGGCGCCGAGCACTTCGGAGCCGAGCAGCCTCATGTAGCCGGCCATCACGACGCACTCCACGCTCTCGAGCTCGAGCGCCTCGCGGACGCGGTGGTTGTAGTCGTCAGCGCCGTCGCACGCCCGGGGGTCGATGAAGATCGCTGGGATGCCCGCGAACTTCGCGCGCTCCAGCCCGTAGGCATCCTCGCGGTTCGAGATGACGACGACCACCTCGCCGGCGATCAGGCCGGCGGCGCAGGCGTCGATGATCGACTGCAGGTTGGTCCCGCTCCCGGATATCAGTACGCCGAACCTCACGAGCGTCGCCTCCTTGGGGTCACGCGTAGCGGACGGTGCGGCTGCCCTCGACGATCTCGCCGATCTCCCAGACCGTCTCGCCCGATGCGCGCAGGGCGACTGCGGCCCCGGCGGCGTCCTTCGCGTCGAGCACCAGACACAGCCCCACGCCCATGTTGAAGGTGCGGAAGAGCTCATCGTCGTCGAGGCGGGTGGCCTCGGCGAGAAGCTGGAAGACACGCGGGCGCGGCCAGGCCCTGCGGTGCAGGACCGCGTCGACGCCTTCCGGCAGGCAACGGTCGAGGTTCTCGGTGAGCCCGCCGCCGGTGATGTGCGCCATGCCCTTCACCCGCACGCCAGAGGCGAGCAGCGCGCGCACCGACTTCACGTAGATGCGGGTCGGCTCCAGCAGCGCGTCGCCGAGCGTCTTCCCGCCGAGGTCGAGGCGCGGGAGTGCGAGCTCGTCCTCATGCCCGTCGACCAGCACCCGGCGGATGAGCGAGTAGCCGTTGGAGTGGGCGCCGCTCGAGGCGAGCCCGAGGACCGTGTCGCCGGGCCCGATGGCGGAGCCGTCGATCATCTTGGGACGGTCGACCACGCCGACGCAGAAGCCGGACAGGTCGTAGTCGTCGGGCTCCATCGTGCCGGGGTGCTCGGCCATCTCGCCGCCGATGAGCGAGCAGCCGGCCTGCCGGCAGCCCTCCGCGATGCCCTCGACGATCGAGGCGATGCGCGACGACTCGACGTGCCCGGTCGCCACGTAGTCGAGGAAGAAGAGCGGCTCGGCCCCGGTGACCAGGATGTCGTTGACGCACATCGCCACGAGGTCGACGCCCACCGAGTCGTGCTTGCCGAGCGCCTGGGCCAGCTTCACCTTGGTGCCGACGCCGTCAGTACCGGAGACCATGACCGGGTCGGCCATCTCCTTGAACGCCGCGGCGGAGAACAGCCCGCCGAACCCGCCGATGTCGCCGATGACCTCGCTGCGATAGGTGGAACGCACCGCCGCGCGGATCGCGTCGACCGCGCGGGCGCCCTCGCCGATGTCCACGCCGGCGTCGCGGTAGGAGACCGGGGTCTCGTCACGGTCTGGCATGTGGGGCGGCTCCTCGTCGCGTGGGGCGGGCCTGCTTGATGGGCAGCATTGTCGCACAGGGGCGCTCGCCCGCGCGGACGCCCGAGCCCGGAGTGCGCGTATCCTCATCGGGGAACCGCAACGAGAGGCAGGCCGCCCATGACCCGAACGATGAAGGCGCTCGTCAAGACCACCGCGGGCCCGGGCGTCTCGCTCGAAGAGGTCCCGGTACCGTCGATCGGGGCCGGCGACCTGCTCATCCGTATCGAGAAGGTCGCGATCTGCGGCACCGACGTGCACATCTACGACTGGAACGAGTGGGCCCAGCGCACGATCCACCCGCCGCAGATCCTCGGGCACGAGTTCGTGGGGACGGTCGCCGAGCTCGGAGCGGGCGTCACGGGCTTCCACGTCGGCGAACGCGTCTCGGGCGAGGGCCACATCGTGTGCGGCGTGTGCCGCAGTTGCCGGGCTGGACGGCGCCACCTTTGCACGAACACCGTCGGAGTGGGCGTGAACCGCGACGGCTGCTTCGCCGACTACCTGTGCCTGCCCGCCTCGAATGCGTGGCACGTGGCGGACTCCATCCCATCGCGCCTCGCCGCGATCTTCGACCCCTTCGGCAACGCGACCCACGCCGCGCTCTCCTTCGACCTGGTCGGAGAGGACGTGCTCATCACGGGAGCCGGTCCGATCGGGATCATGGCTGTGGCGATCGCCAAGCATGTGGGCGCCCGCAACGTCGTGATCACGGACATCAACGACTACCGGCTCGACCTCGCGACCCGCATGGGCGCCACGCGGACGGTGAACGTCACGCAGAAGACGATCCCCGAGGTCATGAAGGAGCTCGGGATGATCGGGTTCGACGTCGGTCTCGAGATGAGCGGGAACGGCCGCGCCTTCGAGTCGATGCTGGAGAACATGCACAACGGAGGGCGTATCGCGCTGCTGGGCATCGCCCCCGGGCCGGTCGCCATCGACTGGGACGAGGTCGTCTTCCGCGGGCTGACGATCAAGGGCATCTACGGACGCGAGATCTGGGAGACCTGGTACAAGATGCAGACGATGCTGCAGAGCGGCCTCGACATCGCTCCGGTGATCACGCACGAGCTGCCCTTCGAGGACTACGAGGAGGGCTTCCGCGCGATGATCAGCGGCCAGAGCGGCAAGGTCGTCCTCGACGTGGCGCCACCTCTGGAGGGCTGAGCGATGTACGGGAGCATGCGGGACGCGCTGCGCGCCGATCTCGAGGCGCTACGCGAGGCGAGCACGTTCAAGACCGAGCGCGTCATCGTCTCTCCGCAGGGGACGACCATCGAGGTGGCCGGCGCGACGAGCGACGCGCCGCTGCGCACGGTCACGAACTTCTGCGCCAACAACTACCTCGGGCTGGCGAACGACCGCCGCGTGGTCGAGGCGGCGCACGCGGCACTCGAGAGGTGGGGCTTCGGGACCTCGTCGGTGCGCTTCATCTGCGGCACGTTCGCCGTCCACAAGGAACTCGAGGAGCGCGTGAGCGCGTTCCTCGGCACGGAGAGCACGATCCTGTTCTCCTCGTGCTTCGACGCGAACGGCGGCCTCTTCGGGCCGTTCTTCGGGCCCGAGGACGCGATCATCGCCGACGCGCTGAACCATGCGTCGGTCATCGACGGTGTGCGCCTGACGAAGGCCCAGCGACTCGTCTACCTGCATTCGGATATGGCGGACCTCGAGGCCAAGCTCGAGCAGGCCGCCGGCGCGCGCTACCGCGTGATCGCCACCGACGGAGTGTTCTCCATGGACGGCGACATCGCCGACCTCGCGGCCATCTGCGACCTGGCGGACCGCTACGACGCCCTGGTCATGGTCGACGACTCGCACGCCACGGGCTTCACAGGCCCGACCGGGCGCGGCACCCCGGAGCTGTGCGGAGTGCAGGGCCGCGTCGACGTGATCACGACCACGTTCGGCAAGGCGCTCGGCGGCGCCTCCGGTGGCTGCGTGAGCGGCCGCGCCGAGATCGTCGAGTGGCTGCGGCAGAAGAGCCGCCCCTACCTGTTCTCGAACACGCTCGCGCCCGTCGTCGCCGCGACCACCGTGGCCGTGCTCGACCTGCTGTCGGAGACCACGGAGCTGCGTGACGGGCTCGAGCGCAACGCGCGCACGTTCCGCGAGCGGATGACGGCCGCGGGCTTCGACATCCGGCCGGGCGAGCATCCCATCGTGCCGATCATGCTTGGCGACGAGGCGCTCGCCCACCGCATGGCGGACGAGCTGCTCGAAGAGGGCGTCTACGTGATCGGCTTCAGCTTCCCCGTCGTGCCGAAGGGGGCGGCGCGCATCCGCGTGCAGCTCTCCGCGGCGCACACGGACGAGCAGATCGATCAAGCGGTCGAGGCGTTCACGAAGGTCGGAAAGCGGCTGGGCGTGATCGCGTAGCCGGCGAGAGTCGAGACCGATCGACCGCCTAGCGGGCCACGACCCACAGCGCCGCGGACACGCGCTCGGAAAGCGCCCAGACGGCGGGCGTCAGCATGAGCGTGACCGCGGCTGCGGCCAGCCAGCCCGTCCCGTGGAACACGGAGCGGCCGACGGCGGCGCCCGCGAGCGCGGGCAGCAGGTATCCGACACCCAGCCCGGTGAGCGACCAGACCGTCCCGTAGACGAGCGCCGCGCTGCCTCCGCCCACACTCGCTGCGACGCGGATCCCATCCCCGGCGGCCCAACCAATCAGCAGCACGCCCGCGGCGAGCCAGCGGCGGGACACCGGCGCCGACGGGTAGCCGACGAGAGCCGCCGCGAGCGCGGCGGACACGGTGGCGGTCAGCGGGTCGAACTGGAGGCCCATCGCGGCGCCGGCGAGCACGGGAGCGAGCCATCCTGTCGCCATGATGCTCGCTTCTCCCTTCGATGCGCGGCGCGGCGGCCGGGGCGTGTCGAATGCGCGGGGGTCCGGCACGGGGCTACCCGGGCCGGACCCGCAGGTCGTGCCACAGACTCTAGCGCTTCACGCCGGGAGCGCGTGACTAGTTGCCCTGGCCCGGGTCGACCGGACCCGGCTGGAACGGGTTGGCGACGGGACCGGTCCGCGCGGCCATGGCGGAGCGGACCTTCGACTGCACCGACGCGCTCAACGAGGACAAGGGGCCGAACATCCGCACGGTATCGATGTCCGCGGCATGTTCGCGCAGGATCGCCGTGTTGACCGGGTCCATCACCGTCGCGGGTGACAGCAGGACGACGCCGCCACGGGTGGCCGACCCGATGCTCAGGTTGTTCGTCCAGCCCGAACCGTTGGCGATGCTCACGTCATCCCAGGTCGCGTACCCCTGCCCGACGGCCCACGTCGCGAGGTTGGCCGCGGTCTGGACCGCCCTCTGTCCCCAGACGCGCTCGGCCCCGCCGTGCTTGAGGACCGTCCTCATGACCTTGTCGGAGACCGCAAGCGTCCCGCCCACGACCGTTCCGCCCGAGACGCGGACGCTCGACAGCAACGCGGTCACGGGGGCCGGCACGGAGGTCGCCTTCACGACGAGGACCGGGATGTGCGAGCTGTAGGCGATGGGCATGAGCGCGCACATGTCAGAGGGCGAGGTGCCGTTCACCACGAACACCCGGACGTCCTTGGGCGCCATCGCCCCCGGGGCCATCAGGCGCCGCGCGACCTTGGCGGCCACGTCGTAGGCGTCGGACCCGGCGATGCGCACGACGTGGATCCCGAGCCCCTTGAGCGCCGCATCGACGGCGGGCGCGATGGCGCGGGTCGTACCCACGACGTACGCGTTCTTGACCTTGAGACGCCTGATCTCATCTGCGGTCTCCCGCGGCAGCGTCTTGCCCGCGACGAGCACCGAGGCGTTGAGCGAACCGGCGAGCGAGTTGGCGGCCAGGGCCTGCACGTAGTCCGAGTCCGGCGCGATCACGATCGAGGTGCCCATCGTGGGGTCCTTGGGATACGGCGAGAACCGGCTGACGGACGCCATGGCGGCGGTGCCCGCGCGCGTGCTTCCCGCGAACCGGATCACGCCCGGGCCCGCGGCCGCCGAGGCCACCGACGAGGCGGCGCCTTCGTTCCCGAGTACGTCGACCCCCGTCACCCTGAAGTAGTGGGCGAGCGCCGGCGTGAGCCCGGCCGCGAGGAACGAACTGTCCGTCATCGGCACGCCCTCGGGGCCGACGAGCGGCGTCCAAGGGCCGAAGGAGCTGAGGCTCTCATAGACGCGGTATCCCGCGATCGTCGGGTCCTTGGGTACGTCCCAGGCGAGCTTCACGCCCGTGTTGCGGCTCACCGCGGTCAGGCCGGTCGGGGCGAGCGGGTCGTGCAGCAGCAGGACCGCGTCGGCGGACAGCCGGATCGGGGTCGAGGCGGCGTCCTTGCGGAACTCCACGTTGACGGTCTGCGGCCCCTGGATGGGGAGCAACTCGACCGGGAACTGCGACCGGAACGGAACCCAGTCGGCGTCGGGGTCGCGCTCGTCGTTGATCCATACGCGCATCGACGTCGCGTTGCTCACCGCGGCGTCGACCGTGACGGTCGAGGTCTGGACGAGGGCCGCCTCGTCCACCGCATCGTCGGACTCGATGGAGATCGTCCCCGTCACGCCGGTCGGATCGATCGTCACCGCGATCGAGCGCGGCTGCGAGACGTTGCCCGAGGGGTCGGTGAGATACACCGTGTAGAAAGCCTGCGTGGCGGCGGGATCGAGCGTCAGGTCGACCGCGGCGCCTGCCCCCGAGTCGACGACGAGCGCGTCGAGGTCGCCGACCGTCGGCGTGGTGTCCGTGCGCCTGAGCACCGTGGCCTCGGCGGTGCCCAGACTGTCGGCGCCCGCCCAGAACAGCGTCGGGAGGCCCGCGATCGCGTCGACCGAGCGCAGGGAGCGCACGGCGTCGGGGGGAGTCGTGTCGACCGCGAGCGTGTGCGCCGTGGCTGCGGGAGACCAGTTGTCGGACGTGTCCACCGCCCACGCTGACACGTAGACGTCGGCGCCGTTGAGGGAGGGCCCGAAGGAAGCAACGGTGCCCGTGCCGTCGTAGGAGACCGTCGCGCTCGCGTCGTCCGGCCCGGTGGGCATGTGATCGTTGGAGGCGAGCACCAGCGTGTGGTCGTAGTCGGGAACGGCCGGGTTCACCCAGGAGATGGCGACGTTGCCGTCGGCGTCCGGCACGAGCGTGAGAGCGGTCGGGGCCGCCGGGGGGATCGCGTCGCTCGCAAGCGTCACGCCCTTCACGGTGGCCCAGGCGGAATCCGCGCCGTTCAGGTGTGACTGCACGCGGAACCACGCGTCGTCCGTGGCCGTGCCGGGCACGGTGAAGGCGAGTGAGGTGGCTCCCGCGCCCGCGGTACCAAGACTCGAGAAGGCGTGGGCGGTCACCGTGATGTCGTCGACGTAGAGCCTGGCGTCCTGGGGCAACGTGGAGGAGTTGAGGGACGCCCAGGTGATCGGCTGCTGCCCCTCAGGCAACCAGAAGGTGGTAGCGGACCACCCGCCGGCGGAGATCGTCCCGTCCGCGACGAGGAAGCTGCCGTAGCTGTTCGATTGCACCAGCCCCATGACGTCCCAGTTCTCGGGGTCCGACATGCGCCAGTAGAAGCTCACCTCGCCGCCGCCCTCGGGGATCGTGACGGTCGTCTGCATCGAGGACTGGCTCATGGTGTACCAGCCGTCGCCCATCTCCGGAGCGGGAGTCGCCGGGGGCAGCGGGCCGCTCATGGCGGAGTAGGAACCCGTGTGGGCCGCCGTGGCCTCGGTCGCACTCCACGGGCTGGCGGACGACGTGGGCTCCGCGAATCCGGCAAGCGTGCCGCTCTCGAAGCCGTTCGCGTATGCGGCGTACGGCACGCCGACCTCGGCGGTGTAGGTCGCTCCCGCCGCGGCTCCCGCGGCCGCCTTCCAGCGCAGCGTCGATGACGTCCCCGTGTGCAGGCGGTCGTCGGGCTTCGGGGCGGTGATCGTCACGCGCCCCGGATACGAACCGAAGGCCGCGGCGACGTCGAGAGACCCGCCGGTGATCACCTTGTCCTTGAGCTTCGGCGAGGGCGCGGCGGTGTTCAGGACCCGGGCGGCGAGTTCCTCGGCCGGCGCGGATGGGAGGCAGGCCTTCAGCAGGCCGATCGCGCCGGTCACCTGCGGAGCCGCCATCGACGTGCCCGACAGCGGCTCGTAGGACCCGGTGTTCATCACCGTCGTCGCCCGGAAGCCGGCTTCGGTGCGGGCGACGGAGTCGGAGGCCGTCGGCCACAGGTTGCCTGAGGCCGTCGGATCCATGTAGGCGGCCGGGATGTAGGCGTCGATGCCAGCAAGGGCGGCCGATGCCCTGCCGTGGAAGTCGTTCCCCCAGGTCTGGTAGTCGACGTACGTGGCGCCGAAGTAGTCACGGAGCAGATCGACGCTGCCGCCGGGCACGGATCCCGGAGCCGGGACCGAACCGCCGCCGCTCCCGGAGAGCGACAGGTCGCTCGCCGCCTTGCCGCTGATCAGCACCACACGACCGCCGGCATCCAGGTCGTCCACGATCGCGGCCTGCTCCTCGTCGGTGAGGCACGGCGTCCCGTACCAGCCGGCGGTGTCCTTGCCCGTGAACCACACGACGATCTTGCCGGCCATCGCGGCCACCGTGGGTGTGCCCCGGTCGTCGGTGACCCACGTGGTGACGTTCGGGAAGCCCCCGGAAGCGAGGGCGTCCGTGTAGACCTTCAACCGGACGCCGGGGGTCTCGCTCGTCTCCTTCGCGGCGCTGTCGTCCACGACGAGCACCGGAGTCTCGGTGGACTCTCCGAGCTGGCTCACCGAGCGCGAGATGAGGGCGTCGCGGGCCGACGCGGGCTCGAGGATCTCGGCCTGGACGGGAAGGTAGACGGTCTTCCAGGTGAGCCCGTCGACGAAGAAGCCCGAGTCCTGGGCCGGCATCGTCGAGGTCACGTCCGCTCCGGGTGCGGCGATGTCGACGCTGCCGGAGCCGAAGTTCGAGAAGTCGGCGAGCGCACCCGTGCGGTCGGTGGCGGCTACCGAGATCACGTTCGTCGCGTCGAACGACGCGGGGAAGAACTCCGCTCCGGGCGCGTCGGTGTTGGTGCCGCTGTTGCCTGCCGCGCAGACGAGGACGACGCCCTTGGAGGCGGCATAGGCGACGGCCTGAGCCAGCGGACCCGAGCCGCTGCTGCCGCCCCACGAGCAGTTGATGACCGTCGCACCGTGGTCGACCGCGTACACGATCGCCGCGGCTCCGTCGAAGTCGGACCCGCCATCGGGGCCGAGGAACTTGAGGGGCATGATCCTCACGTGCTGGCTCACGCCCGAGATACCGATGCCGTTGTTGCCCTCCGCGCCGATGATCCCGGCCACGTGGGTCCCGTGGCGATCCCCGTCCGTCGCGTCATAGACGGTGTTGTCGCCGTTGACGAAGTCCCACCCGCGCACGTCGTCGACGTATCCGTCGTGATCGTCGTCGATGCCGTTGTTCGGGATCTCGGCCGTGTTGATCCACATGTTGTTCTTGAGGTCGGCGTGCGCCCAGTTCACGCCCTCGTCGACCACCGCGACGATGACGTCCTTCGAGCCGGTCGAGCGCGACCAGACGTCGGTCACGTTGATGTCGGCCCCGGCCGTGCCTCCGTCCTGCCCGGTGTTCCTGAGCGCCCACTGGCTCGGGAAGAGCGGGTCGTTCGGGATGGTCCCCGCCGCCCGCATCCACGTGGTCGGCCGGGCGTCGAGGACGAGACCCGCGCTGCGCAGCGCCGTCACGAGCTCACCCGCGCTCGAGCGCGGACCCGCGGTGATCTGGGACCACCCCAGTCTCGTGTTGGTCTCGACCGTGAATCCGAGGCGCTTCGCCGTGGCCTTGACCATCGCCGCCGAGACCCCGCGGCGCCACTGAACGTTCGCGATGTCGGCGTGAGGGTTGATCAGGGTCGCGTCGCCGCGGAGCCCCTGGCTGCGCAGTGAGGCGTAGAACGGAGCTGTCCGGGCCACCGAAGCCGGCACGGCCGACGCGCTCACCGTCCCCAAGGGCACGACGACGAGAACCATCGCCCCCGCGACGATGCTCGAGACGATGCGACGCAACAGACCGCGGTTCGGTGCCATCTCGATGTCCCCCGTATCCCTGTGAGCCCGCTCACGTGGGTTCGCGGCGCCCAGTCCTCGGTATTCGACGCCGGAGCCCCGCTCCCTTTGCGTCGATGTCACATCAGACTATTACGCATTACATCATATCACGCACGGCGTATTAGATGAGCGGCGCAGCTCCGCGGGGGCGGGGATGACGGAAGGTTCAGAGCGAGGTTCGAACGGCGCGGGCGACCCCGGACCGGCTCAGCACGCCGGCTTCTCGAGCACCATCTTGCCCTTGCGTACCGACTCGGGGATGTCGATCGGGTAGTCGCCATCGAAGCAGGCCATGCAGTACCGGTCGGCGCTCTGACCCGTGGAGGCCACCATGTCCTCGATCGACAGGTACGCGAGCGAGTCGGCCCCGATGTGCTCGCGGATCTCCTCGACGGTCTTCATCGCACCGATGAGCTGCTCCTGAGTGTCGGTGTCGATGCCGTAGAAGCACGGCCACTTCACCGGGGGGCTCGTGATGCGCATGTGGACCTCCGTCGCGCCCGACTCCCGCAGCAGCGCGACGAGCTTGCGTGTCGTGTTCCCGCGCACGATCGAGTCGTCCACGACGATGATGCGCTTGCCCTCGAGGGCGTGACGCATGGGATTGAGCTTGAGCTTGATGCCCTGCTGGCGAAGCATCTCGCTCGGCGCGATGAAGGTCCGGCCGACGTAG
>JANYKZ010000026.1 GCA_025361505.1 Coriobacteriia bacterium | reverse complement strand
GATCGCGCGGCTGCCCTCGTCGGTCACGACTCCCCCGCCGCAGGCGACGACCAAGCCCTGTCGCGCGGCGACGGTCGCGAGCGCGGCCCGCTCGGCGGCGCGGAAGCCCTCCTCGCCTTCAGCGGCGAACAGCTCGGCGGCGGTGCGTCCGGTCTCGCGCTCGATCTCGCCGTCGAGATCGACGAAGGGGCGGCCCAGACGCGCGGCCACCATGGCGCCGACGGTCGACTTGCCCGCACCCATGAATCCGATGATGAACACCGGCCTCACCGGCCGATCCTCGCCCGGTAGCGGTCGACGGCCGCGCGGATGTCCTCCACGCAGGTGTCGCCGAACATGCGCGTGTACGCGTCGGCCAGCACGAGCGCCATCTCCGCCTCGGCGACCACGCCCGCGGCAGGAACGGCGCACGTGTCCGAGCGCTCGTGGGCCGCGTCGCAGGGCTCGCCGGTGACGAGGTCCACGGTCGGCAGCGGACGCGTCAGCGTCGGAATGGGCTTCATGGCGATGCGGGCGACGAGCCACTCGCCGTTCGAGAGGCCCCCTTCGAGCCCGCCCGCGTGGTTCGACGCGCGGCGCACCTGGCCGGAAGCGTCGAGGACGATCGGGTCGTGGACCATCGACCCGCGCTGCGCCGCGGTCGCGAAACCGTCGCCGAACTCGACGCCCTTGATGGCGGGGATGGACATGAGCACGGACGCCAGCTCGGCGTCGAGCCCGCGCGGACGCTCGGCGTAGCTCCCCAGCCCGGGCACCAGCCCGCTGGCAGCGACGGCGACCACACCGCCGAGGCTCTCGCCGTCGGTCCGGGCAGCGTCGATTGCGGCACGCATCGCGCCGGCGGCCATCGCATCCGGACAGCGGATGTCGCTCGCGGAGACCGCGACCATGTCGACACCCTCGGGAGCGTAGGGACCGACCGCGACGTCGCCGACGCGCTCGACCCAGGAGTAGACCCACACGCCCAGCGTGGCGAGCAGCGCCTTCGCGACGCCTCCCGCGGCCACCCGTGCGGCGGTCTCGCGGGCGCTCGCGCGCTCCAGGACGTCGCGCGCGTCGCTGCTGCCGATGCGCAGGCATCCCGCAAGATCGGCGTGGCCGGGACGCGGGGCGGTCACCGCACCGCCTTCGGTGCGCTCTCCCGCCACGGCCATGACGTCGGTCCAGTTGGCGTTGTCGCGGTTCGCGATCGTGAGCGCGACGGGGCTGCCGATCGTGAGGCCGAACCGCACGCCCGACAGGATCAGGGCACGATCGGACTCAATGGCCATGCGTCCGCCACGGCCGTAGCCGCCCTGCCGGCGGGCGAGGTCCGCGTCCAGGTCCTCCGAGGCGAGCGGGATGCCCGCGGGCACGCCGCTCACGAGCGCGACGAGCGCCCTGGCGTGCGATTCGCCTGCGGTGTGGTACTCCATCTGCGGCCCCTCACCTCGTGCCCGCGTTCGGGCTCCCATCGTACCATCGGCCCCGCGAGCCGACCTCCCGCCGTGAAGCGAAGCGAGCGGCCCGTGGGGGCCGCTCGCGGTACGTTCTTCTCGGTCGGGGCTCCCCCTACTTGGAGGTGCCCTGCCCCGGTGTCAGTGTGACGCTCACGTCTCCGAAGAGCACGACCACGGTGCCCGTGTTCACCTTCAGGATCTTCCAGTCGGTGGTCGTCGGGATCAGGTCACCGGCGGCCAGCGTGTAGGTGGTGCCGCCGTACTTGATGACCGCCTTGCGCACGCCGCTCTCGGTGACGATGTCGGTGAGGTAGACCTGCGTCGGGTCGAGCGAGCTGTCCGATCCACTGGCGGTCGAGGTCGGGATGACCGCGGGCTTGATGACCGTGAACGGGTTGCGCGGCGTGAACACGTCACGCGACGTGATCGCGGCCACGGGGAGCGTGGCGACGGTCGACGAGGTCGGCATCGACGAGGTGGCCGGCACGCTCGGCGTTCCCGGGTTCGTCACGACCACGGTCGGCGTGCCGGGGGTGCCCGTGGAGCTGCCCAGCGAGTTGGGTCCGAGGATGAACCAGCCGACAGCCGCGGCGATGATCACGAGCACCACGACGGCGCCGCCGATGAGCACGGCCCGTCCGGCCGTGGTCGACAGGAAGTCGCCGGAGGGCCCTCGGGGGGCGACCGGAACCGGCGCCTCGGGGGCGGGCGGCTGCGTACCGTTCAGCTCAGTATCGGACACTCGTACGGCCCTCCTGCTGGTTCGTTGTGCTGCTGGGTCGCGAGAGCCTTACGGCGTCCCGGCGGTCTGGGTGGCTGCGGAGCTGACGACGCCGTTCGTACCGATCACGTAGGCCTTCATGGTCATGGTGACCTGAAGAGCCGTGGAGGCGGCCGTTGAGGTCGTCGCGGCTGAGGCCGGCGGGTTCACCGTAAGATTGCTCACGCGCAAGAGCCGCGTGCTGTGATCGAGGCGCTTCAGGTAGTCGAGCAGATCGTCCCACTCGGCCGTCACCTGGGTGCTCATCGAGATCTCGGTGTACTGACCTCCACCAGCCGGGGTCGGCTGGCCGGGAGCCATGCTCGTCACCTTGACGCCGGACGCGTTGGCAATGTCCTGCAGCTCGATGATGAGCGAGGGCAACTGAGGAGAGTCCGGCATCTGCGTGCCGATCTGGAGGAGCTCGGCCTCGGTGACGGCCGCACGCCCCTTGGCAGCGCGGAGGGTGTTGAGCACGTCGGTGGCCGCGGTCGTGCGGGCCTCAGCGGCGGTCCTCTGTGTCTGCAGATCGGCGAGGGTGGTGAACATCGGCATGATCACGAAGGCGACCACAAGTGCCGCGGCTACTACGATCAGCGCGCCCACGATGATCATCTTCTGTAGTGAGGTCAGCTTCATCAGATGGTCCGCTCCCCGTCGCCCCGACTAGTTCCCCGACGTCGCCGGCGCGGCCGACGACCCGGGGGTGATACGTGCGCTGACGGTCCAGCCGATCAGGGGGGCCACATTGCCCGTGGCCGGCGCAACGCTGGTGTTCGACAGCCACACCGAATCCAGCTGGTCGAGGTCGTTCAAGCGAACGAGCATCTTGGCCACCGACTTGTAGCCGTTGTCCGGTGAGTCGTTCACCTTGTCGACCGCCTGCCCTGTCAGGTTGACGAGCGAACTGGTCCCTGTTCCTGAGTCCGCGCCCGTGAAGGCGGTCAGGTAGATGTCCTTGGGGAGCACGAGCCCGATCTCGTAGAGCATGCGGGCCCAGTCGACCTCTCCCGCCTTGGCCGCGATGACCGCGCCCTTGCGCACCCTCAGGTCCGCCTCGGTCTTCTGGAACACCTGGAACGTCTGGGCTTGGGACTCGAGTTGGGTAGCCCGCTGCACGACGCTGTCGACCTCGGCCGTCGCTGCGGTCACCTGCAGCGCCATGAACGCCCAGAACAGCACCAGCACCGCGGCGATCACGCCACCCGCCAGCGCCAGCCACTTCCAGAGCCGCTCGTCCCTGCGGTTCTGCAGGATCTCGGGCGGTATGAGGTTGATCCGGATCACGCGACCACGCTCCCCATCGCCAGTCCGATAGCTGCGGTTGCCCCGA
>JANYKZ010000016.1 GCA_025361505.1 Coriobacteriia bacterium | reverse complement strand
GTCTGCTGGAGCGCGCGGTCAAGATGAACGACGAGCTGGGCGCGGGTTCGCTCACCGCCCTGCCCGTCATCGAGACGCAGGCCGGCGACGTGTCCGCCTACATCCCGACCAACGTCATCTCCATCACGGACGGCCAGATCTTCCTGCAGGCCGACCTGTTCTACCAGGGCGTGCGCCCCGCCATCAACGTCGGCATCTCGGTGTCACGCGTCGGCGGCAACGCGCAGATCAAGGCGATGAAGCAGGTCGCCGGCTCTCTGCGCCTCGATCTCGCGTCCTATCGCGAGATGGCCGCGTTCGCCCAGTTCGGCTCCGACCTGGACAAGGCCACGCAGAACACACTCAGCCGCGGCGCCCGCCTCGTCGAGCTGCTCAAGCAGGGCCGCTACGTGCCGATGCCGGTCGAGCGCCAGGTGCTGGCGATCTTCGCGGGAACGAAGGGCTACCTCGATCAAGTCCCGGTCGCCGGCGTGCTGGCGTTCCGCGACGGGTTCCTCGACTTCGTCGAGAGCGCCTATCCGGAGATCGGTGCGACCATCGCCGCCGAGAAGGTCATCTCACCGGACACCGAGGCCAAGCTGCGTGCCGCGCTCGACGAGTTCTCCGCCGGCCGTCCGGTCGAGGGATAAGCGACAAACCAGATGCCCAACCTTCGCGACATCAAGAACCGGATCACCTCGACGGCTTCGACGAGGCAGATCACGCGCACCATGGAGATGGTCGCCACGGCGAAGATCCGCAAGGCCCAGGACCGCATCGAGTCGGCGCGCCCCTATGCGCTGTCGATGATGGAGGTCCTGCGCAACGTCGCGCGCTTCGTCCAGGGCGCGTCGCACCCGCTGCTCGAGGAGCACGACAAGCGCGAGCGGATCGTCGTTGTAGCGATCGCATCCGACCGCGGGCTGTGCGGCGCCTTCAACAGCAACATCCTGCGGCTCACGGAAGGCATCATCCGCGACGAACGTGCCGCGGGCGCCGAGGTCGATGTCATCGCCGTCGGTAAGAAGGCGATCGGCTACTTCCGCTATCGCGGCGTCGAGCCGATCGCGTCGTACCGCGACATGACCGACAAGCCGGCGATCACCGACGCGCGTTCGATCGCGTCGCGCGTCATCGCCGGCTTCACCTCGGGCGAGTTCGACGCGGTCAAGGTCGTGTTCAACCGCTTCAAGAACGTGGCCGAGCAGATCCCCGAGATCCACGACCTCCTGCCCCTTCGGCACGAGGTGGTCGAGGAGTCCGCGGACCACCTCAAGGTCAACCCGGAGTACATGTTCGAGCCCTCGGCCGACGCCGTGCTCGAGCGCCTGCTGCCGACCTACATCGAGACGCTGATCTACCGCTCGCTCCTCGAGTCGGCGGCGTCCGAGCAGGGGGCGCGTCGCAAGGCGATGAAGTCGGCGACCGACAACGCGAGCGAGATGATCACGACGCTCACCCGCAGCTACAACCGCGCGCGCCAGGGTGCGATCACCAACGAGATCGCCGAGATCGTCGGCGGCGCTGCCGCACTGGAGAAGCACTAGATGTCCGTCAACGAGAAAGAAGCGCCCATGAACATCGGACGCATCGTCCGCGTCATCGGCCCGGTCCTGGACGTCGAGTTCGGACCCGAGTCGATGCCGGCGATCCACAACGCCTTGAAGGTGCAGACCACCTCGGCCATCGGGCCGATCGACGTGACCGCCGAGGTCGCGGCGCATCTCGAGGGCAACGTTGTCCGCGCGATCGCCATGTCGTCGACCGACGGCATCCAGCGTGGCATGGAGGCGACCGACACCGGCGGCGCCATGATGATGCCCGTGGGCCCCGGGGTCCTCGGCCGCATCTGGAACGTGCTGGGAGAGCCCGTCGACGGCGGCCCGATGCCCGAGGTCGAGGCCTACTACCCGATCCACCGCGCCGCCCCCGCCTACGAGGACCTGGAGCCGACGACCGAGATCTTCGAGACCGGCATCAAGGTCATCGACCTGCTCGAGCCCTACATCAAGGGCGGCAAGACCGGCCTGTTCGGCGGAGCCGGCGTCGGCAAGACGGTCATCATCCAGGAACTGATCAACAACCTCGCCATGGCGCACGGCGGCACCTCGGTGTTCTGCGGCGTCGGCGAGCGCACCCGCGAGGGCACGGACCTCTACGTCGAGATGAGCGAGTCGGGCGTCATCAAGAAGACCGCGCTGATCTACGGCCAGATGAACGAGCCTCCCGGAGCGCGTCTCCGCGTCGGCCTGGCCGGCCTCACCGTCGCCGAGTACTTCCGCGACCAGGGCCAGGACGTCCTGCTGTTCATCGACAACATCTTCCGCTTCACCCAGGCGGGCTCAGAGGTCTCGGCGCTGCTCGGGCGCATGCCGTCGGCCGTCGGCTACCAGCCGACGCTGGCGACCGAGATGGGCGAGCTGCAGGAGCGCATCACCTCCACCAAGCGCGGCTCCATCACGTCGGTCCAGGCCATCTACGTCCCGGCCGACGACCTCACCGACCCGGCCCCTGCCACGGCGTTCTCGCACCTCGACGCCACGACCGTCCTCTCCCGCTCGATCGCGGAGCTCGGCCTCTACCCGGCCGTCGACCCGCTGGCCTCCTCCTCGCGCGCGCTCTCGGCGGACGTGGTCGGCGACGAGCACTACCGCGTCGCCCGTGCCGTCCAGGAGGTACTGCAGACCTACAAGGACCTGCAGGACATCATCGCCATCCTCGGCATGGACGAACTCTCCGAAGAGCAGAAGCTCGTCGTCATGCGCGCCCGCAAGATCCAGCAGTTCCTGTCGCAGCCGTTCTTCGTCGCCCAGCAGTTCACGGGCATCGAGCCCAAGTACGTCAAGCTCGAGGACACGATCCGCGGCTTCGACATGATCGTGAAGGGCGAGTGCGACCATCTGCCGGAGCAGGCGTTCCGCTACGTCGGCGGCATCGAGGACGCGTTCGCGCAGGCCGAGAAGCTGAAGGCGCAGGAGTAGGCGGATGGCCCGCACCCTACTGGTCGAGATCGTGACGCCGGAGCACATCGTCTACACCAACGAGGTGGAGATGGTCGTCGTCCCGACGCTCGACGGCGAGATCGGCATCCTGCCGCTGCACGCGCCGCTCGTGGGCGCGATCAGGCCGGGCGAGGTGCGGGTCAAGATCGGCGAGACCACGGAGTGGTTCGCCGTGTCGGGCGGCTACGTCCAGGTCCACGAGGACAAGGTCATCATCCTCGCCGACGACGCGGTCATCGCGTCCCAGATCGACGTGGAGCGCGCGCGGCAGGCGAAGGTGCTGGCCGAGATGCGCCTCTCGGAGTTCGCACCGGGCTCGCGTGACGAGGGGTACGACGACCTTGAGCGCGGACTGAAGTGGGCCGAGGTCCAGATCGCGGTCGCGAGCGCGCACTAGCACACCATCGTCCAACGGGACGTGAACGGATGCGGGGCGGCGGGCACCTTCCGCCGCCCCGCGCGTATGATGGACGCTCGGGGATCCGACGACAGGAAGGCGCCTCAGCCACGTGGAAGCGATCGTTGTAGAGGGCGGAAGCCCCATCACCGGTGAGGTCCGCGTCGGCGGCGCCAAGAACTCCGCACTCAAGCTCATGGCTGCCGCGTTGCTGGCTCCGGGGGTCACGACGCTGCGCAACGTTCCTGACATCAGCGACGTCGCACTCATGGCGGAGGTCTTGGAACACCTGGGGGCGCACGTCGCCCGCGAGGGCCATGCGCTGACGATCGACGCCACCGAGCTCGTCTCGCACGAGGCCCCGTACGACCTCGTCGTCAGGATGCGCGCGTCCACCTGCGTCCTCGGCGCGCTCGTGGGCCGGCTGGGCCGTGCGCACGTCGCGATGCCGGGCGGCTGCAACATCGGGTCCCGCAAGGTCGACATGCACATCCGCGGGCTCGAGCAGCTGGGCGTCACGGTCAGCACCGAGCACGGCTACATCGACGCCACGGGACGGGCGCACGGCGCCAGCGTGGTCCTGGACTTCCCGAGCGTGGGCGCGACCGAGAACCTGCTCATGGCGTCGGTACTCGCCGACGGAGTGACGGAGATCGACAACGCCGCCCGCGAGCCCGAGATCGTGGACCTCGCGAACATGCTCTGCGAGATGGGTGCCAGGATCGAGGGCGCGGGGTCGTCCGTCATCCGTGTGACCGGCGTCGCGGCCCTTTCGGCCGTCGACCACGCCGTGGTCGGCGACCGCATCGAAGCGGGCACCTACCTGATGGCCGGAGCCCTCGACTCCGGCCCCGTCACAGTGACCGGCTTCGACCCGGCCCACTTGGACATCGTGCTGCAGAAGCTCGAGCAGGCGGGCTGCGCCCTCGCACGCACAGCCGACGGCGTGACGATCAGCCGCACCGGCCCGCTGCGCCCCGTCGACATCCAGACGCTCCCGTTCCCGGGCTTCCCGACCGACCTCCAGTCGCTGTTCATGACCCTGATGGCGCTCGCAGACGGGGGGAGCGTCATCACCGAGAACGTCTTCGAGAACCGCTTCATCTTCGCCGACGAGATCGTCCGCATGGGCGCGGACGTCCGCATCGACGGGCACTACGCGCTCGTCCGCGGCGTCTCGCAGCTCTCCGGCGCTCCCGTCGCGAGCCCCGACCTGCGCGGCGGCGCCGCCTTGGTGCTGGCCGGCCTCGTCGCCGACGGCCGCACGGTCGTCACGGAGATCCATCACATCGACCGGGGCTACGAGGGCTTCGTCGACAAGCTGCGCTCGCTCGGCGCCGACGTGCGCCGCATGGACACGGCCGAACTCGAGACCGCCTGACGCCCGCCGCCCGCGCGAAGGAGTGCAACCCATGCTCGACCGCGAACAGATCAAGTCGATCATCCCGCACCGCGATCCCTTCCTGCTCGTCGATCGCATCGAATCGTGCGAGCCGGGCGTGTCGGCGGTGGGCTACCTCGACGTGACTGACACGATGTTCTGGGTGCCCGGCCACTTCCCGGACTACGCGGTGATGCCGGGCGTTCTCATCGTCGAGGCGTGCGCACAGGTCGGGGCCGTGGCCCTGCTCTCTCTGCCGACGAACGCGGGGCGTATCGCGCTGTTCGCGGGCATCGACAAGGTGCGCTTCAAGCGCCAGGTCCGGCCGGGGGACACGCTGCGCCTCGAATGCGCGATCACCAAGGTTCGCGGCCCGATCGGCTTCGGGACCGCCAAAGCATGGGTGGGGGAGGAGCTCGCCTGCTCGGGGGAACTCATGTTTGCGATACACTGACGGCACGCTGAAAGGGCCGACGACCGCGACATCGCGGGCTCGCCGGCCGTCGTATGAAATGGGCCACGACGTGGTCGCGAGGAACCGGAGAGGCGTGATATGGGACTTCTGGAGCGCATCGAAGACGGCTCGGCCGTGTTCGGGGTCGTTGGCCTCGGGTACGTCGGTCTGCCCTTGGCCGTCGAGATGGCGAAGGCCGGGCACCGCGTCATCGGCTTCGACGTCACCGAAGCCAAGGTCGCACAGGTCAACGCCGGCGACTCCTACATCCCCGACGTCCCCTCCGACGAATTGAGGCCGCTGGTCGAGAGCGGACTCATCCGCGCGACGACCGACTTCTCGCTCGCTCGCGAGGTCGACGCGATCGCGATCTGCGTGCCGACGCCGCTGAACGTGATGAAGGAGCCGGACACCTCCTACATGGAATCGGCGGCCCGCTCGGTCACGCCGTACCTGCACCCTGAGATGCTGATCACGCTCGAGTCGACCACGTATCCCGGCACCACCGAGGAGATCGTCCAGCCGATCCTCGAGGCGAGCGGGCTGAAGGTCGGGACCGACATCTTCCTGGCGTTCAGTCCCGAGCGCGTCGATCCCGGCAACCCGGTCTTCCAGACGCGCAACACCCCGAAGGTCGTCGGTGGCGTCACGCCCGCGTGCACGGAGCGCGCCGTGGCGTTCTACACGCGGTTCATCGACACCGTCGTCCCCGTCTCGTCCACGCGGGCCGCGGAGATGACGAAGCTGCTCGAGAACATCTTCCGCTGCGTGAACATCGCTCTGATGAACGAGCTCCTGCAGGTGTCGGAGCGCATGGGCATCAACATCTGGGAGGTCGTCGACGCCGCCAAGACCAAGCCGTTCGGCTTCATGCCGTTCTATCCCGGTCCCGGTCTCGGCGGCCACTGCATCCCGATCGACCCCTTCTACCTGTCGTGGAAGGCGCGCCAGTTCGACTTCCACACCGAGTTCATCGAGCTCGCCGGCAAGGTGAACGAGAACATGCCCTACTACGTAGTGACGCGACTCATGGAGTCGCTCAACGAGGTTCGCAAGTCCCTCGCCGGCAGCAAGGTGCTCATGCTCGGCGTCGCGTACAAGCGCGACATCGACGACATGCGCGAGTCCCCGGCGATCAAGATCGCATCCCTGATGCGGGAGAAGTCCGCGGATCTCGTGTACCACGACCCGTGGGTGGACCACTTCGTCGTCGACGGCGTCGAGGTCCCCTCGGTGCCGCTCACCGCGGAGGTCCTGTCCTCGGCGGACGCCGTGATCATCGTCACCGATCACAGCAACGTCGACTACCACGCCGTGGTCAGGCACGCCCCGCTCATCCTGGATACACGGAACGCTCTGAAGTCCTTCGACGGGAACAAGGTGGTGCGGCTGTGAGTGCGACCAAACCGATCAGGGTGGGCGTCGTCGGCTTCGGGTACTGGGGTCCCAACCTCGTCCGCAACCTCGACCGCCTCGGGGATGCCGAGCTCGTCGCCGCGTGCGACCTGAGCGAGGCGAACCTCGGCAAGATGAAGGCGCTCTACCCCTACATCGAGACGACCACCGACCTCGCGTCGCTGCTTGCTGACCACGATCTCGACGCCGTCGTCGTGGCGACATCGGCGCCCTCGCACTTCGCGATCGCGCAGCAGGTCATCGCTGCGGGCCTCCACTGCTACGTGGAGAAGCCGCTCACGCTGAAGTCGAGCGAAGCCGAGACGCTCGTGCGCATGGCCGACGAGGCCGGCGTCGTGCTGTTCGTCGGTCACCTCATGGAGTACCACTCGGCCGTCAACTGGATCCGGGACTACATCGCGTCCGGCGAGTTGGGCGACGTGCTCTACCTCTACGCGCAGCGCCTCAACCTGGGCAAGGTCCGGACCGAGGAGAACGCGTTCTGGTCGCTGGCGCCTCACGACGTGTCCATCGTGCTGTACCTGCTCGGCGAGGCGCCCGATTCCGTGTCCGCGACGGGCGCCGCGTACGTCAACGAGGGCGTGCAGGACACCGTCTTCGCGAACCTGCACTTCCCGAGCGGCAAGATCGCCAACATCCACGTGAGTTGGCTCGACCCGCACAAGGTGCGGAAGTTCACCATCGTCGGGACGAAGAAGATGCTCGTCTTCGACGACATGGAGGCCACCGAGAAGATCTGGATCTACGACAAGGGCGTCGGCGCACCCACCGACGCGATGTCGTTCGGCGAGGACCTCACGCTCCGCTTCGGCGAGATCGTCGCCCCGTTCGTCCCGATGAAGGAGCCCCTCTCCATCGAGGTGCAGCACTTCCTCGATTGTTGCGCGACCGGCGCCACGCCCCGCTCGGACGGGCGTGACGGGCTGCGCGTCGTACGCGTGCTCGAGGCGGTCGGAGAGTCGATGGCGGCCGGCGGAGCACCCGTCGGCACGGTTGTGGAGGTCTAGACCATGGCTTCGACCGGGATCTTCGTTCACCCGAAAGCGCACCTGGGGGAGCGGTTCGCACCCGCCCCGTTCTCCGTCGTGGACGAGCGCGTCGTGATCGGTGACGACGTCGTCGTTGGCTCGTTCGTGCACATCTGCGCCGGCGCCAGGATCGGGTCGGGCAGCGTGATCGGCGACCACGTGACCATCTGCGCGGACGCCAAGCTCGGTGAGGGATGCGTGATCTCGGACTTCGCGATGGTCGGGAAGCGTCCGAAGCTCGGCCCCAAATCGACCGCCAAGGCGGGGGAGCTCAAGGGCCTCGTGCTGGGGGATGGCTGCACGGTCGGGAGCCATACGGTCCTGATGGCCGGTTCCGTCTTCGGGACCGGCTGCATCGTCGGCGACAACGCCGGCGTGCGCGAGCGCTGCCGCATCGGCGACAACGTGGTCGTCGGCCGCTCGGTCACCGTCGAGAACGACACGGATATCGGCTCGCGCACCAAGATCCAGTCGGGGGCGTATGTGACCGCCTACGTGGTCATCGAGGAGGACTGCTTCATCGCCCCCATGGTCGTCACCACCAACGACAACTTCATGGGTCGCACCGCAGAGCGCTTCAAGCATCTGAAGGGCTGCACCGTGCGCCGCGGCGCACGGGTCGGTGGAGGTGCGCACATCCTTCCCGGTATCGAGATCGGCGAGGAGGCGTTCGTCGCGACCGGTTCCGTCGTCACGCGTGACGTGCCGGCGCACGCGGTCGTGATGGGCGTTCCGGCCAAGGTCGTCAAGGACGTCCCGGAGAACGAGCTTCTCGAGAACCAGTAGGGTAACGGTCCGTTCACGCACCGCCCGGCCGAGGCCCCCATCTTGGACAATCGAACGAGTACCGACAGCAACGACGAAGGAGTCGATGACGCATGGGCATCCCGCTTCTGGACCTCAAGGCGCAGTACCTGGGCCTGAAGGACGAACTCGACACCGTCTGGTTCGAGGTCATGGGCAGCGCCGGCTTCATCGGCGGCCCGAGGGTCAAGGCGCTGGAGGAGCAGATCGCGGCCTACTGCGGCACGAAGTACGCCGTCGCCTGTGGGAACGGCACGGATGCGCTGTTCCTCATCATGCACGCGCTGGGGATCAAGAAGGGCGACGAGGTCATCACGACGCCGTTCACGTTCTTCGCCACCGTCGAATGCATCGCCCACCTGGGCGCCACGCCGGTCTTCGTCGACGTCGAGCCGGGCACGTACAACATGGACGTCTCGCAGGTCGAGGCCGCGATCACGGACAAGACCCGCGCCATCCTGCCGGTCCACATCTTCGGCCAGTGCGTCGACATGGACCCGCTGCTGGAGATCGCCGAGCGTCACGGCCTCGTCGTGGTCGAGGACGCGTGCCAGGCCATCGGGGCCACCTACAAGGGCAAGCGGGCGGGTTCGCTCGCGCGGGCCGCGGCGTTCTCGTTCTTCCCGAGCAAGAACCTGGGATGTGCCGGTGACGGGGGCATGATCACGACCGACGACGAGGAGCTCGCGAAGGCCGCCAAGAAGATGGCCAGCCACGGCTCCTCGAAGAAGTACTACCACGACACGTTCGGGACGAACTCGCGCCTCGACTCGCTCCAGGCGGGCATCCTCTCGGTGAAGTTGCCGCACCTCGATGAGTGGAACGCTGAGCGCGCGGCTGCAGCGGCGCTCTACAACGAGCTGCTGGCTGACAGCGGTCTCGAGCTGCCCATCACCCGCGGGTACGGCGACGCGGTGTTCCATCTCTACATCGTGAAGGCCGAGAGCGCCGAGATCGCCGCCAAGGTCATCGGCGCGATGGGCGAGGCGGGTATCGGTACGGCGCTGTACTACCCGCTCGCGCTGCACGAGCAGGAGGTCTTCGCCCTGAACGGCATCGCGGTGCCGTCCCTCCCCGTCGCCGAGAGCTGCGACAACCGCACGTTCGCCCTGCCCGCGTTCCCGGGCATCACCCGCGAGCAGCAGGTAGAGGTCGTTCGCGTGGTCAAGGAGGCTCTGGCCCTCTAAGGCCGGATCATGGAGTCGGGTCCTCTGTTCACGGTGGTGGTCGCTGCCTACAACGGCGAGGCGACCATCTCCCGCGCTCTGGAATCCGTGCTGGGCCAGTCGTTCTCGGAGTGGCAAGTCATCGTCGTCGATGACGGCTCCACTGACGGGACTCGCCGGATCGTGGACCGGCTGGCGGAGAAGGACGACCGCATCATCGCCATCTCTCAGGCCAACGGAGGGACCGCGGCCGCTCGCAACGCCGCCATCCCGCACGCCCGGGGCCGGTTCATCGCGGTACTGGACGCGGACGACGAACTGATGCCCGGCTACATGGCCACGATGGCCGCGTTCGTCACCGCACACCCCGGTTTCGACATCTACAGCTGCAACGGATGGGTCGTCTGGCCGGACGGTCGCAGACGACTGTACGCCGAAGACCCTCAGCATCGGCCCATCGTCTCGATGGACATGGCCGATCTGCTCGACGGGCAGCGGTTCCTCTGTCTGCTCGGATCGATGACCGAGGCGAGCCTTCTTCGCGATCTCGGGGGCTTCCGCGCCGGTGTCTACTGCGAGGACGTCGACCTCTGGAGGCGCGCGTTCGCCCGGGGGGCACGGCATGCGTTCTGCCCTGAGCCGCTGGTCGTCTACCACCGTGATGTGGAGAGTCAGAAGACCTCCGACGTCCGCACGATCCTTGAGAGTCTCGTGGAGATAGACACCTCGCTGCTGCAGTCCGGCCTGCTGGCGCACCACGAGTCGGAGATCGTCAGGGTCAAGATCGCCGAACACAAACGGCGTCTGCTGGAGGAGAAGGTCCGACTGGGCGAGACCTCGGGAATCCTCCGCCTCATGAGGGAGGCGCGGCTCGCGTACCGTGACAAGCCCAAGTACTACGCGGCCCTGCTGCTGGGAATGGTTGACGAGCGGCTCCTGGCTCGCGTCGCCACGAAGGGGCGCCGCGTCGACGCTCCACACGACCGGGGGATGCATCGGTGAGGGTTGCGGTCTTCAGCGCGTCGGCGAGCCTGCACATGAGGCAGTTCATGCGCGCACTCGCAGACGCGGGTCACGACGTGACGCTCGTCACGACCCACAGCGGGAACCGCGACATCGGGGTGCCTCTCATCGAGATGAGGCGGCCGGGGCCTCTTGAGCGGCGATTGCCCGAGGCGCTCCGTGTGCGGATCGTCGCCGCCCGGCTCCGGGGGGTGTTCAGGCGCGGGCATTTCGACCTCTTGAACGTTCAGCAGATGACGTCGGTCGGGATCCTCGCCGCCTCCGTGTTCGACGGTCCAACGATGCTGAACTTCTGGGGGTCCGATCTTCTGCTCCCTGATCTGACACCGGCGTGGGCCAGGGCCCTACTCCCGAAGGTGGTCCGGTCGGCTCAGGCAGTGCAGGTGTGTTCGCGGCAGATGCGCGATGCCGCTGTGGCGCTCGGCGGCGAGCCCGAGCGGCTCGTGTGCTTCCAGTACGGTGTAGACCTCGACATGTTCCGCTTCGGCGGGGCACCGCGCACGGGTCATACGATCGTGTCGACGCGCCTTTTGAAGCCGCTCTACCGGATCGACGTCCTCATCCGGGCGTTCGCGCTCGTGCGCGAACGATTCCCGGACGCGACGCTGAAGTTGTTCGGAGGCGGCGAGAGCCGAGACGATCTCGTGAAGTTGGCGGACGACCTCGGCGTGGGCGACGCGGTGGAGTTCCTCGGCCACGTGACCCCGGAGCGCATCGCCGCTGCCGTCGCCGAAGCGGCGGTCTGGGTATCCCTTCCGCCGTCCGACGCGTCGGCCCTCTCGATGCAGGAGGCGATGGCGGCGGGGGCGGTCCCCGTCGTGGCGGACATCCCCACGCCGCATGACTGGGTACGGGAGGGGTGCGGTGTGTTCGTGTCCGACGTGACTCCCGAGGGTGTCGCAGCGGGCATCGCTGAGGGGGTCCGGCTCGCGGAGTCGGCCGACTACGCCGGTCCCAACCGCGCGGTCGTCGAAGCACAGGGAGACCGGACGAAGAACCTGCCCCGTTTCGCGCGGGTCGCTGAGGCGGCGGCTGACCGACGCGCCGCTGACCCGGCCGATCGGTGAGGCGGGACCCGGTGTCGAAGCAGGTGCTGATCATGGCGCACGAGTTCCCGCCGAGCGCGGGCGGAGGCGTCCAGCGCATCGCGAAGTTCGCGCGCTACCTGCCGAGCGCAGGGTGGACGCCGTTCGTGGTGGCGGGGGAGGTCGACGCCGCCCGCCCGGCCGACGATACCCTGCTCGAAGGCCTGTCGGAGGTCGAGGTCATGCGCGTGCCGGCGGTCGACGTCAGGGGCGCGGTCGCCCGTGCGCTGTCGCACTTGAAGCGGCGCCGTCGCGGTCCCGCTGAGCCTCGCGCCGCAGAGGCCACCTCCGCGCAGGAGCGCCGGGTTCCGCTCTCGACCAGGATCGCGGCGTGGGTCAGCGTGCCCGACCGCGCCTCCTTCTGGATCACCCCCGCGGTGCGCGCGGGGGTGGCGCTCGGACGTCGGCACGAGGTCGCCGCGGTGTTCGCGTCGGGCCCTCCGCACTCGGTGCTGGTCGCTGGCGCGCGCGTGGCGTCGGCCCTCGGCGTCCCCTTCGTGGCCGACATGCGCGACGCGTGGCGCGACAACCCGTCGATCCACTACCCGACGGCCCTCCACCGCGCCCGGGCGGAGGATCTCGAGCGACGGGTGATGCGCTCGGCGGCCACGGTGACGTGTGTCTCCGAGCCGATCGCAGCCGAGGCGCGGCAGATGGGCGCCCGCGAGGCGATCGCCCTGCCCAACGGGTTCGACCCGGAGGACCTGCCCGCGTGGGCGCCGGCCCCCGGAGACCTGCGCCTGGCCTTCATGGGCACGATGTATCGGCCCCTGACCGACCCCGCTCCTCTGTTGGAGGCGATGAAGCTCGCGGTCGGCCTCTCCGTCGCCGCGGCGCGTGTCTCGCTCGACGTGATCGGCTCCGAGCTCCCGTGGGTGCTCGACGAAGTGGACGGCCTGGGCCTTCGGGACCGCGTCCGTTTCCTCGGATACCGCCCCCACGCGGAGGCGCTCGACCTGCTCGCCCGGGCCGACGTGGGCGTCGTCCTCATCAGCGATGCGACCGGTTCCGAGGCCGTCTACACGGGCAAGATCTTCGAGTACCTGGGCATGGGGATCCCGGTGCTGCTCGTCGGCCCGCCGGATGGCGTCGCAGCCGACCTTGTCCGTGAAGCGCAGGCGGGGGTGGTCGTCCGTTACAGCGACGTCCCGGCGTGCGCGGCCGCCCTCGTGGCGTTGGAGGACAGGAAGCAACGCGGCGAGGCCCCGGCGACTCCTGACGCCGAGGTCGTGGCCCGCTACGACCGCCGCCGTCAGGCGTCGGTGCTGGCCGAGCTGCTCGACAGGGTGACCGGCGCCCCCGACCTCTGAGGCCGTTCGATCCGGCGGCCGTTGGTCGGAGCGCGGGCAGTTGTCGGGGCGTCAACGCCGTCGCCGGCGGGCCTCGGAGCTCCTCCTCGGTGTGTATACTTACCGTCTGGCTGCGAAGGTGCGGTCCGAAAGCCGCGCACCAGCGACACATGCGATGGCAAAGACGAGATGAACCGGCACGACGATCGCCGCTTCTGATGTGGTCGTGCCGACGATCTGGCTGACGACCCAAGAGCGAGGTCTCATGGCAAGGCACTCCAGTTCCGGTCGTTCGCAGGCGAGCCGCAGGCCCCGGGAGATCGATCGTATCTCACCTGCGTCCACCACTTCGGAAACCCCGGGTGAGGCGGTTCGCCGCCGCCGGCAGTCGTCGCGCATCGTGGATCCGAAGGCGCGCCGGATGCGTCGCCGCCGCATCACGCTCACCGTGCTCGCGGTCGCCGTCGTCGTGATCCTGGGTTCGGTCGTGGCCGGTTTCGCGTACGTACAGAGCATCGGCGCGAAGATCAACCGTGTCGTCAACTCCGACCCTAACTTCGCCGGAGTGCTCGCGCCCACCTCTGCCACCCCGCCGGGGGCTCCCTTCTACATGGTCCTCATGGGGTCCGACACCCGGCCCGGCGAGACCCAGGCGCGCTCCGACACCCTTCTCGTCGCACGGGTCGATCCGCAGAAGAAGCAGGTCCAGATGATCTCCCTCCCGCGCGACTCGCGGGTGAACATCCCGGGACACGGCATCGACAAGATCAACGCCGCCGCCACCTACGGAGGCCCTGCGCTCGTCATCAAGACGGTGAAGGAACTCACCGGCCTGCCGATCACCCACTTCGTCAACCTCGACTTCATGGGGTTCCGCGACATCGTGGACGCGATGGGCGGCGTCTGGATCAACGTGCCGCAGAAGATCGTCGATCGTCAGGCGTCCGCCTTCGGTGCCGCGTTCGACACGATCGACAAGGGCTACCAGAGGCTCGACGGCCGGCTCGCTCTCACATTCGTGCGGGCCAGGCACGCGTTCGCGGCGGGCGACTACGCGCGCATGGACAATCAGCAGGCGTTCATCAAGGCACTGGCGAAGCAGGCGCTGTCGCTTTCGAACGTGTTCAAGGCCCCGGCGATCGTCAACGCCATCGCTTCGCACCTGGACACCGACCTCACTCCGGCGCAACTCGCGGACCTGATGCTCCAGTTCAAGGGCATGGCTCCTGACGGACTGCAGTCGGCCACCGCGCCGAGCAGCCCCAAGTACATCAACGGCATCTCGTACGTCATCCTCGACGACGCGAAGTTCGCGGCGATGGTCGGTCGCATGAAGAACGGCCAGGCGCTCGATCCCCAGGCGTCCGCTTCGGCCACGGTGACAGTGGCAGTGAAGCCGTCCGACGTACCGCTGACCGTGCGCAACGGAGCCGGCGTCTCGGGCCTGGCCAAGCAGTGCGCCGACTTCTTCATGGGCAAGGGCTTCACGATCGCCGAGAACGGCAACATGAATCAGTTCGTGTATGGCCGGACCTTGATCGTCTACCAGGCGAACAAGGTCGATCAGGCGAACTTCGTGCGCGAGACCTTGGGCTTCGGCGACGTGATCCCCGCAGCCGGGATCTACGCGTTCAAGACGCCGGTGATGATCGTCATCGGCAAGGACTGGAAAGACCCGGCGACGACGAGCCCCGGGCAGTAGCCGGGCAGCGTTCCGTCAGGCTCGGCTGGCGCTCTCCAGCACGGACAGCATCCTCGCCGCGAGGTCGTCCCGCCCGAACTCCCGCTCCGCGAGCGCGCGCGCGTTCGTGCCCATCCGGGCCGCGCGCGCCGGATCGTCCGCGAGCGCCTCGACGGCGTCGGCCATCGCGCGCCCGTCGCCCGCCGGTACGTAGACTCCGCACTGATCGTCCTCTACGAGCGTCCGTGTCCAGCCCGCCGAGTTCACGAGTACCGGCCGGCCCGACGCCAGCGCGTCGAAGAACTTGTTGGGTGAGTTGGTGGCGAGTATCGGGACGTCGGCGAAGAGCGTCATGAGCAGATCGGCGGTGCGCGTCAGTCGGGGGACCTCTCGCTTCGGGACGCTGCCGGCGAGAACGACGTTGTCGAGGCCCGAAGTGCGCTCCGTCAGGGTCGGCACCGATTTCCCGGCTCCGCCAATCAGGAACACGATGTCGTCCCGTCCGCGCTCCTTGAGTATCCGCGCCGCCTCGGGCACCTGGTCCTCGAGCGCGTTCGACGGGCCGATCGCGCCCGCGTAACCGACGACGAACTTGCCCCGCAACCCGTAGCGTTCGACGAGCTCGGCGTCCTTCTCTCCGGGGTGGAAGAGGTCGAGGTCCGACGCGTTCGGGATCATCGTCACGCGGGCCGGGTCGGTGCCTTCGGCGACGATGCCCGCGACCATTCCGGGGGAGAGGCCGACGACCCGGGCAGACGCGTGGTACAGGCGGCGCTCGAGCCACTTCGCGCCACGGGCCAGCAGCCCCCTGCGGCGCAGGGCGCCCATCTGGATCGCCGCCTCGGGCCACAGGTCGCGTACCTCGAAGACGAGAGGGACGCCACGGAGGCGTGACGCGACCCACGCCGGTACACCTACGGTGAGAGGCGTGGACGTCGCGAGCACGACGTCGGGTCGCGGTGCACGGAGCGCCAGCCACGTCGCGCCGGCGGTGAAGAGCGCGAACGACCAGATCCGCCTCGCGTATGACATGTGGTTCGAATAGGCCACCCGCACGCTCCGCACGTCGATCCCATCGACGTCGCCGCGGCTGAAGAGCCGCTCCTGGAACGCGGCGGGGAGGCGCGACGAACTCGTCACGACGGTGACGTCATGGCCCTGCTCCACCCAGCGCCTCGAGAACTCGTAGCTGCGGATGAGACCGAGTTCGGATTCGCGCGTGGCGAAGAACTGATGGATGTAGAGGATCCGCACGCGCGGCCTCCCTCTACAGTCCGGCCCGGTGCAGGCCTTCGCGGCCCACGGCCATGTAGACGAGACCCGCCGCCCGCACCGCGTCGGCGTCGAGCGCGTTGCGGCCGTCGAAGACGATCTTGGGCTCGACCATGGCGGATGCGACGCGGGCCCAGTCGAGGCCGACCAGCTCCGGCCACTCCGTCACGAGCACCGCGGCGCTCGCGCCCTCGAGTGCGCTCCACACGTCGTCGACGCGCACGCCGCGGCCGAGCGACACCGGTGCCGCCAGGGGGTCGTAGGCGCGAACTTCGGCACCCTCCTCGATGAGGAGCGGGACGATGTCGAGCGCGGGAGACTCGCGCACGTCGTCGGTGTCGGGCTTGAAGGTGAGGCCGAGCACGGCGATCCGGCGGTCGGCAAGTGAGCCGATCGCGCGCGACAGGGAGATCACCGGCAGCAGACGCTGACGGCCGTTCACCTCGATGACGGCCTTCATGAGCTCGAAGCTGTAGCCGTTCATCGCCGAGATGAAGTCGAGGGCGCGGACGTCCTTCGGGAAGCACGAACCCCCGTAGCCGATGCCGGCGTGCAGGAACTGGGGGCCGATCCGCGGATCGAGCCCGACGCCGCGCGACACCGCATCGATGTCGGCCCCGACGCAGTCACAGAGGTTCGCCATCTCGTTGATGAAGCTGATCTTGGTGGAGAGGAACGCGTTCGATGCGTACTTGATGGTCTCGGCACTCGCGACGTCGGTGGCGATGACGGGAGCGTCCAAGGTGCCGTAGAGGGACGCGACCGTCTCGAGCGCGGCGGGATCGTCCCCACCGAGGACGATGCGGTCGGTGTGGTACCAGTCCTCGATCGCGCGGCCCTCGCGCAGGAACTCCGGGTTCGACACGTAGGACAGCTTCGGGCCCGCGCCGTCGAGGAACCGGCGGGCGAGGGCGCGCCCTGTGCCCGGCGGCACCGTCGACTTCATGACCACCACCAGATCGTGATCGGCGGAGTCGGCGATCTGCCCGACGACGATGCGCACGGCGTTCAGATCGGCGGCGCCGTTCGCGGCGCTCGGGGTCCCGACCGCGACGAACACGACGTCGCCGAGCAGCGAGCCGAGCGTCTCCTCGGGGGTGGCGAAACGCAGGCGCCCCGAGCCGATGGTGCGCGCGAGCAACTCGTCGATCCCGGGCTCGTAGATGGGGCTGACGCCGCCGCGCAGGAGGGCGAGCTTCGTCTCGTCCACATCCACGCACGTGACGGTGTGGCCGACGTCGGCGAGGCAGGCCCCCTGGATGAGGCCGACGTACCCGGTCCCGATGACGGTGACGTTCATGGTTCCCCTGTCCGCGCCCGATGTCGTCAAAGACCGTATCACACCGGGCCACGCACTCGGGCCCGGCGTCACTCGACCGTCACGTCGCGAGCCGGGCGCCTCGGCTGAAGTCAGCGCGTGCCGCCCGTCGGGCCCAACTCCCGGTAGAGCGCCAGCAGCTTGGTGCGCTCGGCGTCCCAGTTGTAGCGGCCGGCCGCGGCGCGCGCGTTGCGACGCAACTCGTCGATGCGGCCAAGCGCCTCGACGACGGCGCGGGCGATGTCGACCGGGTCCGCGGGGTCGCAGATCACGCCCGCGTCCTCCTCGCGCGTGAGGCGGGCGATCATGGGCAGGTCGGAGGCCACCGTCGGCGTCCCGGCGGCGAACGACTCGAACATCTTGTTCGGGGCGGAGAGCCGGTAGCTCTCGGAGATCGGCTCGATCAGGACGGCCGAGAGCTTCGCGGCCGCCAGGCGCGGGACGACCTCGGACCCCGGGATCCGTCCGACGAAGACGACCCGGTCGCCGAACGGGCGCGCGGCCTCGTGCAGCTTCCGCTCGTACTCGGGCTGCGGCATGTTCCCGATCAGCTCCACGACGTGGTCGTCGGGAAGGTACTCGAGCGCCTGGATGAGCTGCACGGCCCCGCGTCCCTCCTGGAAGACGGAGACGTACGCGATGCGGACGATCGGATCGGCGTCCCGGGCGGCCCACGCGGGCGCCAGCTCCTCGTCCGTGTACGCGCGCGGCGTGTTGAGGAGCGTCTCGGTGAGCCCCGCGAAGCGGTACCGTCCGGCGATGCGCTCCACGATGGCCGGCGACACGCTGACGAGCGCGTCAGCAAGCCTGAGCATCGGCCCTTCGAACCGGCGCAGGAACCTGCGCCGAGCGTGCATCTTGTCCGCGGCGTGCGCCATCCAGAGCTCGTGTGAGTCGTAGACCACGCGCGCGCGACGGCGTGAGAGCCGCGAGGCCGCGAGACAGGGGAACAGGGAGTCGATGTCGTGCGCGTGGTAGATGTCCGCGCGTTCCTCAAGAAGGGGGCCGATGATGCTCCAGTACGGGACGCGGCTCGTCTTGCGGACGCGATGCACACGAACGCCTTCGAGCACTTCGCGTTGGGGCTGGTCCGGTCTCGCGTCCGCGACCACGGAGACGTCGTAGCCGGCCGCGGCGAGCGTCTCTGCCTCTCGCCGCACGCGGGCGTCGTTGGTGTAGTCGTTGTTCACGCGCATGCACACACGGACAGGCGCTGCACCGTTCGCGGCGCTCATCTCGGGCATGGAACCTCCATCGGTGGCCTGTCGCGACAGCCGTGAGTATAGACGACGCGTGGATACCCGACCGCGTCGGCGGGCGGCCTCAGGAGGCCCGCTCACTGACCGGAGTGGTAGACTGACCACGCAGGCTCGGCGCTCTTATTCGCCGTGCAGGCCGCCGGATCACCAGTCGCAGTCGTTCCATTCGCAGCACGGGAGGTCGTGGCCTCTATGTCAGATCACCGCGCACAGCGCTTCCTTTCTCGTTGTCTCTGCGTCGCCGCGACCGTGGTGGCGTGCGCATCGTTCGTCGCGCCACCCCGGGCGTTCGCGGACACGACATTCCTCGTGAACGGTCGCGGGTGGGGTCATGGCATCGGCCTGAGCCAGTACGGTGCGAAGGGCTTCGCCGACCAGGGGCAGACCTATGGATGGATCCTCGCGCACTACTTCCAGCAGACGGACCTGGGCACGCGCTCGAATCTGACCGTCAAGGTGGACATCGACGCCTCCAAGAGCGCGCGCACATCGTGGTGGATCTCGGCGGCCAGCAGCTCTGCCACTCTCACGGTCACGGCGCTGACCGACCCGGCGAAGACGTACTCGATCTCTCCGGGAGCATCCGCCTGGATCACCTTCGACTCCCAGGGCGCCGTGCTCCGCAAAGACCACTACGACTCTGCGACGAAGAAGCACAGCGCGTCCACGGTCCTCCGGTCGTTCGGCGGATCGGCCATCGCCGGTGTCGGGGCGCAGTCGGCTTCGATGGTCAGGGTCCTGTCCCCCAGCGGTCCGTTCGCCGAGTCGTCGATCGCGTGGCGCGGGCTCGTCCGCTTCGTGCCCTCGAGCTCGACAGCCGGGCACGCGATCGACTACGTCGGGATGGAAGACTACCTCCGGGGCGTGGTCCCTCGGGAGAGCCCGTCGAGTTGGGCGATGGAAGCCCTGAAGGCGCAAGCGGTCGCCGCCCGCAGCTACGCGTTCGACGCCGCGGCCAGCGGTTCGGTCCTCTACTGCACGACGATGTCGCAGGTCTACAACGGTTCCGCCGACGGGTCGAGCCGCCACGAGGCGGACCGAACGGACGCCGCGGTCGCCGCGACGGTCAACCGGGTCGTGACCTACGGCTCCTCCGTCGTGAAGACGTACTTCTCGAGCAGCAGCGGCGGCCGGACCGCCAACAGCAAGGACGTCTGGTTCACCGACAGCGCAGACGATCTTTCACCGGTCTACTACACGACGGTCACGGACGCCGACACCGGGAGTCCGAACTACCGCTGGCCCACGACGAGCATCTCCGGCACCGCCCTCGCGGAGAAGGTCCGCACGCACTACGTGTCCGACTCCTTCGCAGCTCCGGCGACCGTGACCGGCGTCTCGACCCAGGCCGGCACCTCCGGGTTCATCCGCTACGTCACGCTGCGATGGTCCAACGGCAAGACGTCCACCCTCAAGGGCCCCGAATTGCAGCACGCGCTCGGTCTCAAGTCGTCGGCGTTCACCGTGGTCGCCAAGGACCCGCCGCCGGTCGGGACCCGATTCGAGCAGACGGACCCGCGCCTCGTGTGGTCGGGTTCGTGGACCCTGGTCAAGGGGACCGCGCTCTCGGGCGGCGACTACCGCTACGCCTCGCGCGCGGGAGCGCAGACGACCGTGTGCTTCAAGGGGACGACCGTTTCGTGGATCGGCACGACGGCCAAGTCGTTCGGGAAGGCCGACGTCTACCTCGACGGGACCCGGGTCGTAACGGTCGACCTCTACGCCTCGACCACCCACTACAAGCAGATCATCTGGACGAAGGCCGGTCTGAGCGCCGACGCCACCCACACGCTGGTCGTGAGGGTGCTCGGAAGTCACCGTTCGACCGCCACGGGGTCGAACGTGGGGATCGACGCGGTGGACCTCGTCGGGACGCTCGTGACGGTTCCGAAGCCGCCGACCTGGAGCCGTATCGAAGAGGACGCCGCCGCCATCTCGTACTCACAGGGATGGACGAGGTACTTCCAGCCGCTCCTGTCGGCCGGAGCGTACCGCCAGGCGAGTTACAGCTCGAGCGTGGCCACGCTGACGTTCACCGGCAGCCGGGTCAAGTGGATCGGCAGCCGCGGCGTTCGCTTCGGCAAGGCGACCGTGTCCCTGGATGGCGCCCGCCCGGTCACCGTGGACCTCTACGCCGCATCGGCGGGCTACCGGCTGGCCCTGTGGGACTCGGGGGTCATCCCGGCCGGCGTCCACAAGCTCAGGATCGCCGCTTTGTACCAGAAGGCGCCCCGGTCCCTGGGCTACCGGGTCGGGATCGACGCCTTCGATGTGCTCGCACCCTGAGCGCGACGCCTGAGTAACGGTCCCGTGCCGGGAGCGGGCGTGGCCGGAGCTGCGTGTACAATCGAGCACGCGTCGATGCTGCCTCGCTCGGATCGCTTCCCTCGCATCGCCGCCCGCGGCCTTCTCCCGATGTAAAGGACCGAATGTGGCCCGTACCCCCCGCATGAATCCCTTGCGCGCCCTTCGCGACATGAGCCGCAAGGCGTCACTCACCAAGTTCGAGATGGGCCTGCTCGTCGGGCAAGTGGTCCTGTTCGCAGGGTTCGAAGGCATCGGCATCGGCATGCTGTCGCCGGTACTCACCTTCATTCAGGACCCCAACGTCGTGAGCAGCTCCTCGCCGGTGTGGAAGGTGCTCCTCGCCGTCGGCGTGTTCCTCCACCTGCCGATCAACCTGGCCACGCTGCTGATCATGGCGTTCGTGCCGATCATCCTGCGCCAGGTGGTGTTCTTCTGGAACGCCTGGTACCTCGCCACCGTCCAGCAGCGCGCGGTGACCCGGTTGCGGTCGAAGGGCTTCGGAGCCATCGTTCACGGCGACCTGTCCTTCATCGTCGCCGAGGGTCAGGGCAATCTGATCGGCCTGATGACCGGTCTCATCGGTCGAGCGGGCGCGGCGATCCTGCAATGGGTCAACCAGATCGCCTCCGCGATAACGATCGGCGTCTATGTCGTGATCCTGCTCGCGTTGCAGCCGTGGCTGACGCTCATCACTGTGATCGCGATGGCGGGCATCAGCCTCATCATTCGCGGCAACATCAAGCGCTCCCGCACGTACGGTGGGGAAGCGGCGGTCCTCAACAACCTCGCGATGTCGGTCATCAGCGAACGGCTCGGCAACATCCGGCTCATCAAGATGCGGGGGCAGGAAGAGGAAGAGACGACGCACGTGACGACCGTCGTGCGCGACCTCGAGATGGCGACCGTACGGATCGCCGTCGCGCGCGCGGCCGTCGAGATCACCGTGGACCCCGCGCTCATGCTGGCGGCGTTCTTCATCATCTTCTTCGGGGTGACCTACCTCCACATCACGCTCGCCAGCCTCGGCCTGTTCCTGTTCATCCTGTTGCGCCTCAACGCGAAGACCAAGGACTACAGCGGAGGCGCGCAGAACCTGGCGGCGTACGTCGACAGCCTCGACATCGTGCACGCGACGATCGCACGTGCGCTCAAAGCCCGCCGGATCAAGGGCGGGACGCGCCGGTTCGAGTCGCTCAAGGAGTGCATCGAGCTGCGCGAGGTCGGCTTCTCGTATTCGGATGAGTCCGAAGAGCGCCTGGTGTTGCGCGACGTGAACCTCACGATCCCGCTCGGCTCGCTCACCGCGCTCGTCGGCCGCTCCGGCGCGGGCAAGTCGACCCTCGTCGACCTGATCCCACGGCTCAGGGACGCGACGCACGGCGAGGTCCTGATCGACGGCGTGCCGATCGGCGAATTCGATCTTCGCAGCCTGCGGCGCAGAGTCGGGTTCATGACCCAGGACGCGCTGCTGTTCAACACGACGATCCGCGAGAACCTGTGTTACGGGCTCGAGCGCGTGCCCACGTCCGAGCAGGTCGAGAAGGCGCTCGAGGATGCCTACTGCCTCGAGTTCGTCGACGAGCTTCCGGACCGTCTCGAGACGCAGGTCGGAGACCGGGGCGTCCGGCTCTCGGGCGGTCAGCGTCAGCGTCTCGCCCTCGCACGGGTCCTGCTCGAGGACCCCGACATCCTCATCCTCGACGAGCCGACGAGCGCGCTGGACTCCGAGTCCGAGCAGTACATCCAGAAGGCGCTGGACCGGATGATGGGATCACGCACGCTCATCGTCATCGCTCACCGTCTGTCCACCGTTCAACGCGCCGACCAGATACTCGTGCTGGAGGGCGGCGTCATCGTCGAGTCGGGGACCCACAAGACGCTACTCGAGCTCGAAGGGGCGTACCGGAAGCTCTTCGATCTGCAGATCTACGGATAGCGCGATGTGGCCGGAGGGCACTGGACGGCAGCGGGTCCTTCTGGCCGGTGGGGGAGCCGCCCTCCTCGGACTGGCGATCGGCGCGATGGTCGCGCGCGGCGCTCTGGGATGGGAGACCGTCGCCCTTCTCTCCGCCGGGCTCGCCGTCGCGGCGCTCACGTTCCGGCGCCTCGAGTTCGGCTTGGTGGCGCTGCTCTTCACCCTTCCGCTCGATACGTTCGGCCGTCTGATCACGACGCCGGTCACGGTCACCGCGTTCCACGTCGTGCTGCTCATCTGCCTGGCGGCCTGGGCGCGGAAGCTGGTCGTCGACAGGTCGTGGCCGCGCCTGGGCTGGATGGACGTGGCGGCCGCGGCTCTGGTGGGTGCGGGGCTGTGGTCGTTGCCGTTCTCGCTGGCGCCGGGCGCAACGGCGCTGTCGCTGCTGAGGGTCGTCTTCCTCTGGTCCTTCGCCTTGCTGTACGCGAACGGGATCAGGGACGCCGCCGGCCTGCGCCGTCTGCTCGTTTGGCTCGTGGCGATCGGCGCGGCACTGAGTCTGGTCGGACTCGCGCAGTTCTTCCTGCCCGGGTTCGACGTGGGATGGGTCCGCCAGATCAAGGCCGCCTTCAACGTCGTGACGTTCAGCAGGGTCGGCGCCTTCTTCTACGACCCCAACTACTTCGCCGGCGTGCTGGCCGCGATCGTTGCCGTGTCGCTGGTCATGCTGGTGCACGCGCGTCGGCCACGCGAGGCGCTGCTCTGGGGCGGCGCGGCGGCGCTGACCGGGTATACGCTCGTGCTGACGTACTCACGCGGCGGGTGGGTGTGCGCCGTCGCGGGCGTGCTCACGGCGCTCTGGACGGCGCCTCGGGGGCGTCGGGCGTGGCTGGTGTCGGGGACTCTTGCCGTCGCCCTGGCGACAGCGGTACTCGCGCCGGGCGTGATCGGTTCGCGCGTGGCGTCGATCACCAACGTGGACACCGACGTCTCCATCGCGACGCGGTACTACATGAACGCGTCGGCCCTGGACATGATCGCGGCGAGGCCTGTGTTCGGCACCGGCCTTGGCGCGTTCGACAAGGCCTATCCGGGCTTCCGGCGCCCGGGGACGTCCTATGGGATCGTGAAGCCGCACCAACTGCCCGTCGCCCTGGTCGCCGAGACGGGCGTCGCCGGCCTGCTCGCTGAAGTCTTGTTCGCCGGTGTCCTCGTCGGCCTCTACGGGCGGCGGCGTCCGGATGGGTGGGGCGCGCTCGGGGCGGCCGTCCTGGCGGGGACCGTGACGCTGCTGGTCGGGACGCTGTTCGAGTACTATCTGTTCTTCGAGTACCTGTGGCTGTTCCTCGGCCTGTCGGTCGTCGTCACGCGTCTCGCACGGAGTCCGAAGGAGGACGTCGCATGCAATCAGGAGAGATGATCCGGGCGGCGCGCGCGGCCGTGAGGCGCGAGTGGTGGCTCGTCGTGATCACGGTGGTCGCCGCCCTGGCGGGAGCGGCGCTCGCGGGCGGCGGCCCCAAGACCACCTACCAGGCTCAGGCCACCTTCGTGGCCGACACGACCCTGCTCAACCGCTACAAGGGGGTGCCTACCCCCGACGACGTCGTCCGCGACGTGGGGACGGCGTCGGTGCGGGCGTCGGTCGCGGCGAGCGTCGGGGTACCGGCGAGCGCGGTGAGCGGCGTTCGTCTCTCCGGCTTCGGCAATCCGCAGAACCGTCTGCTGGTCGCATTCGGGTCGGCGGATCGGGCCACCGCACTCGCCGTCGTGAGGGCGACCGACGCCGTAGTGCTCGACTACGTCGCACGGCGCACGGAGCTCGAGCGCACGAACTACCAGGTGGCGGTCGATGAGGCCGATGCGACGATCGGGAGCCTGCGCAAGACGCTGGACTCCTCCACGCTCGACGCGTGGCAGCGCTCCGACCTCGAGTTCAAGCTGTGGCAGGTGCAGGAGGCGCGCATCCAGTCCAAGGACGTCGTGGACGTGATCTCGAGCGTGTACATGCTGCAGGGCGAGCCGACCGTGGCGGCGACCTCGAGCACCTCGGCGCTCGCCTCACGGCTTGCGGCCGCGCTCCTCGCGGGGCTGTTCGCCGGTCTTCTTCTCGCGGGCGGAAGAGAGGCGCTTCTGCGCCGGCGGGAGACGGCCCGATCGTGAGCGACTCCGGGCCGCGCGATCGCCTGCGGGGCATCACGTTCGCGAAGCAGTTCCCGAACGCGGCCGAGCCGCTGCGCGGGCTGTTCGTGGCCGAGCAGGTGGCCGCCACCGCCGCGCACGTCGAATGGAACGTGATCGCGCCCGCGCCGTGGGCGCCCCGGTGGCTGGCCACGGCGTTGCGCAAGCCCTATGTCCGTGGCGATGAGGCCCGCGACGGCGTCCCGGTCCATCACCCGACCTACCCCGTCCTTCCTCGCCGGCTCCTCTACGGCACTGTCGCGTCCGCCATGGCCGCCGCGGCGCGCCCCGCGTTCGAAGACGTCGTCACCCGGCTGAGGCCGCACTTCGTGCACGCCCACGCTCTCTACCCGAGCGCCGCCGCCGCGCGCCGACTGGCCGCCGAGCATGCCCTGCCGCTCGTCGTCACGGTGCACGGGTCGGACCTGTACACGAACCTGGCTCACGGAGGTGCCCGCCGCGAGCTGTCGGCGGCGATCGCCGCCGCGGCGCACATCGTCTGCGTGAGCCGGGGTCTCGAGCGCGACCTGCGGTCCCTTGAGAGCGTGGACGACTCCCGGATCACGGTGGTGCCCGACACGTACGACGAGGCGTTGTTCTCGTTCGTGGACCGGCCCGCGCACAGCGGACCCCCGCGGCTGATCGCGACGGGACGGCTGGTGGACGTGAAGGACCACGCCATCCTCATCGATGCGGTGGCGACGCTGAAGGCGGATGGTGTCGACGTTTCGCTGGTCATCGTCGGAGACGGCCCGCTGCGAGCCGCGCTGACGTCTCGCGCGATGGACGCGGGTGTGGCCGACGTCGTCCGGTTCGCGGGTGGCCTTTCGCAGTCCGATCTGCAGCGGGAACTCGCCGCGGCCGATCTGTTCGTGCTCCCCTCGAAGCGGGAGGGTTTCGGCGTCGCCGTGGTCGAAGCGTTGGCCACCGGGCTGCCGGCTGTGGTCACACGGTCCGGCGGCCCCGAGGACGTGGTTCGCGAGGAGGACGGCATCACGGTGGCCCCGAGGGACCGCGCGGCGCTGGCGGCGGGCGTTCGGGCTGCGCTCGACCGCACCGACTCGTTCGATCGCGTGCGCATCGCCCGCGACGCGCGAGACCGGTTCGGTCGCCGGTCGGTCGGCGATCGCCTCGTCGACATCTACCGCGAAGTCGCGGCCCACGCGCCGACACGGTCCTAGAAGGAGCTGAGCATGGCGGAACGCCGACTGCGAATCGCGATCTGCACCTCGGTGCACAGTGCGGATGACGCGCGGGTGACGTTCCGGGAGGGAAGAGCGCTCGCCCGGGCGTTCGACGCGACCCTCTACACGCTGGGCACGGATGACGACGGATCGGTGGATGCGGGCGAGGGGCGGGCCCTGCGCACGGTCGGATGCGGGTCGCGACCGGCATCGCGCGCGCGCCGGTTCTTCGCGGGGCGGGCGCTGCTCGCACGGGCGTTGCGTGACGAACCGGACGTGCTGCTCGTACACGACCCCGAGTTGCTCCCGTGGGTCAGGGTGCTCGCGGTGGGACGCGTGGTCACGGCGTATGACGCTCACGAGGACTACGCCGTCATGGTACTCACGAAGGACTGGCTGCCGGCGCCGCTGCGCCGTTCCATATCGGCCGCGGTCGACGCGATGGAGCGGTCCGTCGTGCGCCGCCTTGACGTGCTGATCGTCGCCGACCACCACCTCCTCGATCGCTTGGGGCGCGCCGGAGCGCCGTCGGTCGTGGTCCGCAACTACCCGCCGTCCGACCTGTTGGCCCCGGGCTCGACGGACCTTCGCGACCGTGGCCCCGTCATCGCGTACGTCGGAGGCATCACCGCTCTGCGGGGCCTCCACTCGATGCTCGCCGCGTTCGACCTGGTACGCGATGGGATCCCCGATGCCACGCTGCTGCTGATCGGTGCCGCCCAGGACGCCGCGGGGGAGGCGTTGGGTGCGACCCCGGGGGTGATCGTCGCAGGCCGCGTATCGTACGATGAGATCGCGGCCGCGCTGGGGCGCGCGCGGGTGGGCCTGGCGCTTCTCGCGAACACCCCGAAGTACGCGCGGGACGTGCCGTCGAAGGTGTACGACTACATGTCCGCGGGCGTGCCGTACGTCGCCAGTGACCTGCCGGGCATCCGTGCGGCGGTCGGCGAGGTAGGGGGCCTTCTCGTCGACCCGGCCGACACCGCGAAGGTCGCGCAGACGATCACGCGCCTCCTCAGTGACGACGACCTGTCGGAACGGCTCGGACGCGACGGCGTCGCAGCGGTCGCGGCGACGTTCTCCTTCGACGCGGAGGGCCGGCGAATGAACGACGCGATACGTAGCGCGGTGGCGGCGAGGGCCACCGGCCGCCCGACGAGGTCGGAGAAGGGAGACCGATGACTGACGAGAGATTCGCAGGGGCGCGACGCGCCGCGGACGCGATCGGCGAGGCCACAAGGGGGTTCCGGCCCGACGTCTTGGTCGTGCTGGGGAGCGGCCTGGGCGCGGTGCTCGACGAGATGGAGATCGTCGCCACGATGCCGTTCGGCGCCCTGCCGGGCTTCGCAGCATCCTCTGTCGCCGGCCACGCCGGCCGATTCGAGTTCGGGCACATCGGAGACACCGCCGTCATGGCGATGATGGGGCGCGTCCACCTCTACGAAGGTCATCCGGTCGACCGCGTCGTGCTTCCGGTGCGCGCCGCACGCCTTCTCGGGTGCCGCGCCATGATCGTCACCAACGCCGCGGGCGGCATCGCGCCGCGGCTGCGGGTCGGCCAGACGATGATGATCACGGACCACGTCAACCTGATGGGCGCGAACCCGCTGACCGGGCCGAACATGGATGAGTTCGGCGTGCGCTTCCCTCCCATGGCGGACGCCTACAGCGCGCGTCTGCTGGCGATCGCGCGCGAGATCGCCGGTGCTCAGGGCACGGACCTCGCCGAAGGCGTGTACGCCGGAGTCCCGGGCCCCAACTACGAGACCCGGGCCGAGATCCGCTACCTGCGTTCGATCGGTGCGGACGCCGTCGGCATGTCCACGGTGCCCGAGGTCATCGCCGCCAGTCACGCGGGAATGGAGGTCGCGGGCTTCTCGCTCGTCGCCAACGTGGCGGGCGAGATGAGCGACTCCCACGAGAGCGTCCTGGCCTCCGTCGAGGAGGGGGCGCCGGTCTTGGCGGCTCTGGTGGCTGGTATACTCGCCCGGCTGTGAACCCCTGCGCCTGCGCGCGCCCGTATTCCTGAAGGAGCACCAATGGATCATGACATCAAGGACATCGCACTGGCGGACCAGGGCCGCGCCCGCATCGAGTGGGCCGACGCCGACATGCCCGTGCTCGCTTCGATCCGCACGCGCTTCGAGGCGGAGAAGCCGCTCGCGGGCATGCGCATCTCGGCCTGCCTGCACGTCACCACGGAGACCGCCAACCTCATGCGCACGCTGAAGGCGGGCGGGGCCGACATCGTGCTGTGCGCGAGCAACCCGCTGTCCACGCAGGACGACGTCGCCGCGGCGCTGGTCCTGCACTACGGGATCCGCACCTACGCGATCAAGGGCGAGGACACCGTCACCTACTACAAGCACGTCGACGCTGCGATCGACCACAAGCCCAACATCACCATGGACGACGGCGCCGACGTCGTCGGCCGCGTCCACGCCGAGCGCCCCGAGGCGCTCGCCGACATCATCGGCGGCACCGAAGAGACCACGACCGGCGTCATCCGTCTGCGCGCCATGGCCGCCGACGGTGCGCTCAAGTTCCCGATCGTGTCGGTCAACGACGCGAACACCAAGCACCTGTTCGACAACCGCTACGGCACCGGACAGTCGACGATCGATGGTGTCATCCGCGCCACCAACCGCCTTATCGCCGGTCGCACGGTCGTCGTCACCGGCTACGGCTGGTGCGGGCGGGGTATCGCGATGCGCGCCGACGGGCTCGGCGGCAACGTGATCATCTGCGAGGTCGACCCGCTCAAGGCGCTCGAGGCCGTCATGGACGGCTACCGCGTCATGCCGTCCGCCGAGGCCGCCGCGCTCGCCGACATCTGGCTCACGGTCACGGGCGACCTCAACGTCATCGACACCCCCGCGTTCAAGGTCATGAAGGACGGCGCGATCCTCGCCAACTCGGGGCACTTCAACTGCGAGATCGCCATCGCGCATCTGCGTGAGATGGCGGTGTCGACACGCGAGGTCCGCCCGCTGGTCGAGGAGTTCACGCTCGCCGACGGCCGTCACATCTACCTGCTGGCCGATGGCCGGCTGGTCAACCTCTCCTGCGCCGAGGGCCATCCCGCGTCCGTCATGGACATGTCCTTCGCGAACCAGGCGCTCTCCGCGGAGTACATGGTCAAGAACCACGCGTCGCTCACGCCGGGCGTCTACCCCGTCCCCGCGGACATCGACGCCAACATCGCCAAGCTGAAGCTCGCAAGCATGGGCGTGCGCATCGACACGCTCACCGCCGAGCAGGAGAAGTACCTCGCGTCGTGGAACGAGGGCACCGTGTAGTCCGACCGCTCCCGGTCACGGTGCGAAGAAACGAACGGCCCCGCGGCGTCGCGGGGCCGTTCTGCGTGTCAGGGCGTGTTCCGCCGTCGATCGGGACGCTTCCTGCGGTCCTCGGTCAGCTCCGAAGCGTCGGTCACGCGCCGTGCCGCGCGGCGGCCCAGCACGATGAGCGCCCAGTTGGCGAGTCCGACGCCGAGCGCACCCGAGACGGTTGCGAGCCCCAGGAAGGCGTAGACCCGTGCGGTCGCAGGCTGGAGCGCGTCCACGGGCAGGAACCGCAGTGCGACCACTGCTACGAGCGCGGCGAGCGCGGCGATCCGCGTCACGGCGACGAGGTCGAGGCGGCGGCGTCCCCGTCGCGCGAGGTCGACGGTGCTGGCCAACAGCAGCCCCATCACGAGGAGCAGTCCGAGCAGTTGTGCGCCGGCGAACAGCGCGGCGGCGGTGCCGGGCGAATCAGCGGTGACGCGCAGCATCGCGACCTCGGCCATGAAGACGACGATCACGGACATGGCGAGTCCCGCGGCGAGGACGATCAGGCCGCGGACTCCGGACGCCCGGCGGTGGATCATCCAGGAACCCGCCGCACCCGCCACCGATGAGAGGGCCATCGTGATCAGGAACGCGTACGTCGGATCGATCCACGCTGCGGGCACGGCGATGACGTCCTTGATGATGATGAACACCGCGCCGGCCACGACGGACAGCACCAACGCGTCCGCGACCAGGACCAGGTGATCGTAGAACCGGCGACGCCTGCGATTGGGAACGGTCACGCGGCACTCACACTCGACGCCCTCGTGCGGCGCGGTCGTGAGGTATGTACCGCCCGGAGACCTGGCTCATAACGGGACCGGTCGGAAGAGACCGGCGCGGACGCCGACGGGAACGAAGGAGCGTCCCCGTGACGTGGCGGGGACGCTCTTCCGAAGTGTGTCGTTCAGGCGGCCTCGACCTGAGCGGATGCGGCGGCCTTGCGGCTCTGCTGCGCTCGTCTGTCGCTCACGAACAGTATCGCGTCGGCGATGCCGGTCCCCAGCGCTCCGGCGGTCGTGGCAAGGCCGAGCATCGCGTACAGGTGAGCCGTCGTCGGGTCGCCGATGGTCCCCGGGATGAAGCGGAAGGCGACGAGCGCCACCAGCGCGATAAGCGCCGAGAGGCGAACGACGGCCACCGGGTTGAACTTGCGCTGCTTGGGTTGTATCAGGTCGACCGCGCCCGCGACCAGTGGTGGGAGCAGGACGGCGAGGCCCAGGATCTGCGCGGCGAGGAGGGCTGTGATCTCCAGACTGGAGGAGGCGGCCGATGCCCGGGCGATGATCCAGTGCGCCCCGAGCAACGCGGGCGTGGCAACCAGGAGTCCGACGATCAGCATCCACCTCCCGCGCAGGCCGGTCGGGCCGCGGTGGGCAATCCATGAGGCGGTGGCCCCTACCACGGATGCCAGTGTGACGGTGATGAGGAAGGCGTCCGTCGGGTCGATCCATGCGGACGGTATGGCCGCAACGTCCTTGACGATGATCAGTGCGGCCGCCGCGACGACGGTGAGCAGGAGGGCGTCCGCCGCGAGAATCAGGTGGTCGGACAGCCTGCGGTAGGGGTGAGTGGGCGCCATGATGCGTTTTGCTCCTCCGCCGTCGGGTGTCGCTCCCGGCCCATCCGAGGCGCGACGAATCGTAGTATGCGCTGACCACCACGAAATGGGAGTCGTCGATTCTAGTATCGGCACGTGACAGCGGCGTGTTGATGACCGGTCTGACTTAGGCCACACTCACCGTTCGAGGAGTTCCGCATCGACGCGACGGAGAGACGACACATGGGTATCGAGGCGATCCCGCAGACACTGTGGTGGGCGGTCGACGAGACGACCGGGCTGCCGGCCGTCTACATGGTGGACCAGTCCCGGCTGCCGCTCGCCGGCGACGTGCTCGTCTGCGTCGCCCACGAGGGTGTGTGTCTCGCCATCTCCGGGATGGCCGTGCGCGGGGCGCCCGCGCTCGGTGTGGCCGCTGCGATGGCGATGGCCCTGTGGGCGGTCAACGAGAGTGACGACATCGTGACCTATCCGGAGTTCGCGGCCGGCATCGACGAGGTCGCCTCCGAGATCACGGCGACGCGTCCGACGGCCGTCAATCTGTTCTGGGGGGCCGAGCGGATCCGGGCGCTCGTCCGTGACAACGCCGACCTGCCCCTGGACGCCCTGCGGCAGCTCATCGTCGACGAAGCGCTCGCGATGGCCGCCGAGGACGAGGATCGCAATCGTCGGATCGGGGCATTCGGCGCCGACCTCCTGCCCGACGACGCGCGCGTGCTGACGCACTGCAACGCGGGCTCGCTCGCCACCGCGTACTTCGGGACGGCGCTCGGGGTCATCTTCACGGCTCACGAGCAGGGGAAGATCGCCGGCGTGTGGGTCGACGAGACGCGCCCGGTCCTGCAGGGCGCCCGCCTCACGGCGTGGGAGCTGAAGATGGCGGGTGTGCCGTTCAACCTGATCACGGACAGCATGGCTGCCTCCGTCATGCGGGCCGGCGGAGTCGACGCGGTCATCGTCGGCGCCGACCGGATCGCGGCGAACGGCGACACCGCGAACAAGATCGGCACCTACGGCCTCGCCGTGCTGTGCAAGGAGCACGGGATCCCGTTCTATGTCGCCGCGCCCACCTCCACGGTCGATCTGACGCTCGCCACGGGCGAGGGGATCGTCATCGAGGAACGGGACCCGCGTGAGATCCTGGGGATGTCGTTCTCGGGAGTCATCGAGCCTCGGACGCCGACCGAGGTCAGCGCTCTCGACGCGCTGACCGCGCAAGGCCCCTGGGAAGTACCGATCGCCAAGGGGCACGCGATGGAGGTCACCCGCAAAGGCGGCGCCTACCAGCTCGACGGGTGGGCACGTATCGCGCCTCCCGGCGTGCAGGTCTACAACCCCGCGTTCGACGTGACCCCGGCCGCCTACATCACCGCCATCATCACCGAGAATGGCGTCGCGCGCGCCGACCTGTCGGCGTCACTGGCCGCCCTGTGTGCCGGGGCCGGTTCGATCGACGAGATCGGCTAGGGACCGTCGTGTCGCTCACTGCGCTCGTGGGAGCCATCGCACCGGTGCTGCTGTTCGTCGGCATCGGGATGGCGCTCCGGCGCTTCGGCGCGCTGCGCCGCGAGGACGCAAAGCCTCTGACCAACGTGATCGTCTACGTCGCCTTGCCGGCCCTGATCTTCACGAGCGTCGCCAACGCACCGTTCTCGATCGAGCTGCTGAAGGTGACCGGCGTCGCGTGGGCCGTGTCGCTGGCCGCTCTTTCCGTCGCGTGGGAGGTCGCACACGCGCTCGCGCTGCCCCGGAGGACGGCCGGGGCGTTCGTCCTCGTCGCGGCGCTCGGCAACACCGGATACCTGGGCTACCCGATCGCGAGAGCGCTGCTGGGTGAGGGCGCGATGCCCGCAGCGGTGTTCTACGACGTGTTCGGGACGGTCGCCGTCCTGTTCACGATCGGCATCGCGGTGGCCGCCCGGCACGGCGAGCACGAAGGCCGGCTCAACGTGCTCAAGGAGCTCTTCACCTTCCCGGCGATGATCGCGCTGCTTGTCGCGCTGGCGTACCGGTTCGTGCCGCTCCCGGCGCCCGTTTCGGCGACGGTCATGGATTGGACAGGCGTCGCTGCGAGCATGGCGATGCCGTTGATCATGGTCTCGCTCGGGGTGTCGCTCGACGCGACGGCGCTGCGGGGGTCCTTCAAGCCCTTGGGCGCCGCGACGGCCATCAAACTGCTCCTGCTTCCGGTGCTCGCAGTGGGCGTGGCCACGATCATGCGGGACCGCAGCATGCTGCACCTGCTCGCGCTGCAGGCCGGCATGCCGTCGATGATGCTCTCGCTGGTGGTGGGCGAGCGCTTCAAGCTCGACACCACGTTCATCGCGGCGGCGATCCTCATCACCACCGTGGCGTGCCTGGTCACGATCCCGCTCGTGCAGCTGCTCGTCCCGTAGCCCTGATCGGCGCCGGGCGGGACGTCCGGTTCTCGGGGGAGGGGAGGTGCGATGCGCGGGACGTTCACGACGACCTGCCGCAGGGCCGTCGGCATCGCGGCGGATCTCCTGTGGCCTCCGCGCTGCGGAGGGTGCGACCTTCCCGGGACGATGCTGTGCGACCGCTGCCGCGCGGAGCTGCCGCTCATCGAGCGCGCGGACGCGTGCCCGCGCTGCGGCGCGCCCGACGGCGCGCACGGATGCGCCGAGTGCGGGCGTAGCGAGCTCGCCTTCGCACAGGGGCGCTGCGCGGGCGTGTTCGAGTGGCCTCTGGACCGGATGGTGCGGCTGCACAAGGATGCGGGCGAGCTGCGGCTGACCGACCCGCTCGCACGGCTCGCCGTGGCCGCGGCGGGGGAGTGGACCGATTGGGCGGACGCCGTCGTTGCCGTGCCGTCCTCGCCCGGCGCGATCGCCCGCCGCGGCTTCGATCACGGCGCGCACCTCGCGGCAGTATTCGCACGCATGGCCGATATCACCGCGGTCGAAGCGTTGCGCGCCCGCCCCCGGCGCGACCAGCGCGGTCTTGGCCGGGAGCGAAGGGCGGCGAACGCCCGGTCCTCGATCGTCGCGGTGCCGGGTGTCACCGTTCCCGAACGCCTCGTGGTGATCGACGACGTCTTCACGACCGGCTCGACGCTGGACGCGGCCGCGCGTGCTCTTACGGGTGCGGGCGCCCGCGAGGTTCGCGTGCTCGCCGTCGCCCGCGCATGCGGGGGCCGGCTCTAGGCGGCGGCCGCACCGCCCGCCGACTGCTACTATTGGGACGCTTCCACCCGGGTCTGTGGTTGCGGAGCTTCCCCCGGGAATCTCCTAGTCCATGGTAGACGCGGCCAAAAGGATCCACGTAAGCCGGCGGGAGACCGTCGCGCGAGCATGGCGCGTCTTAGGGGTAAGTCGTACCGCCCGGTTTCGGTCGCATCCCGCGGCCCCGGGCGAGAGGGCCGGTAGTGAGATCGCATCAAGCGGAAGCCCCCGTATGCGAGTGTGGGGCCAAAGACCAGGTCAGCCGGGTGGAAGCACACCGAAAGCGACCGTGACGACGGAGGGGCGACGCATGACCAGACGCACGCTCATGGCGGTGGCTCTCGCCGCCGCCGTCGCGCTCGTGGCTGGATGCTCCGGCGGGATCGGGGCCGCGAAACTGACCCCGCGTCTGTCGCCTCCCGTCATCGCGCGGCCGGGCGTGCTGCGCGCCGCGATCGATCTCAGCTACCCGCCCTTCGGCGGCAGCGTGAAGGGACAGCACGTCGGACTGGATGTCGACGTCGCCGCGGCGATCGCGGATCAGCTGGGCCTCTCGCTCGAGATCGTCGACGCGACTCCGGCCGACGGCGCCGACCTGGCGCGCAACGGCAAGGTCGACATCGTCCTGGGCGGTCTGACGGTCGATCAGGCGGTCTCGCTTCAGCTGGCCTACGCGGGCACGTACGTCACGGACTCGTCCGCCGTGTTCGGCTCCGATGTGGCATCGCTCACGCTGGGCGACCTGTCGGCGAGACGCATCGCGGTGCAGAACGGTTCGGCGTCCTACTGGAGCCTTCTCGACCAGTACGGCGACGGACCGTTGGTCGTCACGCCGACGCTGCTGGAGGCCATGCAGGACGTCGCGGCGCACAAGGCGGACATCGTCGCCGGCGACGCGCTGGTCGCGGCCTACATCGGGCGCCAGGTCCCCGGGCTCAAGTACGGCGGTCAGCTCGCCGCGGCCTACCCGATCGGCGTGGGCGTGGCCGCGGACAAGGCCAAACTCGAGACCGAGGTGCGCTCGGTGCTCGACAAGCTCTCCTCGCAGGGCGTGCTCGAGACGCTGCGTCGCAAGTGGGCGGGCGACCTGCCGCGCTTCACGGTGCCGGCGAGCGACGCCTCGGCCGACACCTCGGCCACGCCCGAAGCCACCGCCACGCCGTAGGTCCGGAGCGCGGGGCCTTCGCGAGTAGACCGCGCATACTTCGCGCCTGCGGTACCCGCCGACGGCTACACCGTGCCGTATGGAATGGTGTAACCTATGCGCTGATGCGGGCCATCCGGCGACGCCGTGGCTCATCGGCTTTTCCTGAGGAGGAGATATGGTGAAGTACGGCAAGTTCGTCGCGCTGATCACGGTCGCCGTTGTCGCGGTAGCCGCGTTCGCGCTGGTCGGCTGCTCGCAGCCCGCCGCGACCACGCCCGCCCCGACGACGACCTCGACCGCTGCCCCTGCCGCGGACCTGAAGCTCGTCACCCCCGGCCAGCTGACCGCCGGCTCGGACACCACGTTCCCGCCGTTCGAGTCGATCGTCGGTGGGGTGGCGCAGGGCTTCGACGTCGACCTGCTGACGGCGATCGCCAAGGAAGCCGGCATCACCAAGGTCGTCTTCTCGTCCGAGATCTTCGACTCGCTGATCCCGACCCTGAAGGCCGGTGGCAAGTTCGACGTCATCGCTTCGGGTATGACGATCAAGCCTGAGCGCAAGCTCGAGATCGACTTCACGGACCCCTACTTCGATTCCAACCAGTCCGTGGCCATGAAGACCGGCGGGACCTACACGGCCCCGGCCGACCTCAAGGGCAAGAAGGTTGGCGTGCAGTCCGGCACGACCGGCGCGTCGTGGGCCGTTGAGAACCTCAAGCCGGCCGGCGCCACCGTCATCCAGTTCAAGGACACCGCGAGCTGCTTCGCGGCGCTGCAGGCCGGCAACGTCGACGCGGTCATCAACGACCTGCCCGTCACCGCCGAGTACGTGAAGGACCCCTCCAAGGGCCTCATCATGGCCGCCCAGATCCCGACGGGCGAGCAGTACGGCTTCGGCGTCAGCAAGGACAACCCGGCGCTGCTGAAGGCCCTCAACGACGGCCTGGCGAAGGTCCGCGCATCGGGCGAGTACGACACCATCTACACCAAGTACTTCGGCACCGCCCCGAGCAAGTAGGTTCCTGCTCGCCGCACGAACGCTGAAACGCTAGAGTACGTAGCACGACTCAAGGGGCCTCCGCCCTGAAGGCGGGGGTCCCTTCCACTTGGCCGTGCACCGAGGGAGCAACTATGGACCGTAGTCCACGGGCCGTGCAGCGACTGCTGCTGGTTCTGGCATTGGCGGCGGCGATGCTCTTCGCCGTGGTGGCGCCTGCGCTCGCGCTCGTCAATCCGCAGGTGACGCTCGATCAGGAACAGGGCGGCTCGCCGACCCGGTTCACGTTCGTCGCGATCACGGACAAGGACGCGTCGATCACCGGGATGGACTTCACGTTCCCACCGGGGTTCGACCTCAGCAGCGTCAGTTTCGACACGGTGACGCTCGAAGGTCTCGTGCGGCGGCCGGTGAACGTGACCGGCGCGGCGGCCGGAGAGACCCTGTCGCTCAAGTTCGCGCCGAGCGTGGAACCCAGTTCGACCCTGCGCGTTCAGATCCACGACGTCCTGACCACGAACGAGGGCGGGACGTTCCCTCTCAAGATCGCGTACTCGACGGAGTCGACCGCAACAGGGACTCGGGTCCTGTCGCATCGTACCGACGACACCGTGAAGTTCTCCTACACGAGCTTGTCGTTCGCGGAGGGGATCTCCCACAACCTCGACAAGAACTCGTTCGTGGCGGGCTGGAACAACGTGAAGGCGCTCGGCATGTTCTTCAAGCCGCAGCTCGTCGTCACGTCGATCCCCACCGTCATCACCGGCTGGTACCTCGCGCTCGTCTGGATCGCCTTCGCGTTCCCGATCGCGATCGTCGGCGGCCTGTCCTTCGCCTTCATGAAGATGTCGAAGATCCCGCCCCTGCGATGGATCGCCGCGGCCTACATCAACGTCATCCGAGGCACGCCGCTGTTCCTGCAGATCTTCGTCGCCTTCATCGGTCTTCGCATCGCGGGGTTCCGCGTCGATGACAACGTCACGGCTGTCGCCGTGCTCGCGATGAACAGCTCGGCCTACCTCGCGGAGATCTTCCGCGCCGGCATCCAGTCGATCAACAAGGGCCAGTTTGAGGCGGCCAGCTCGCTCGGCATGAACTACGCCCAGTCGATGCAGTACGTGATCATCCCGCAGACCGTGAAGCGCGTCCTGCCGACGATGACGTCCGAGTTCATCCTCCTGTTCAAGGACACGGCCCTGTTCGCCGCCGTCGGCCGGCCGGAGCTGATGTACCAGGCACAGAACATCGTGGCGAACACCGGCAACATGACGCCGTTCGTGGTCATCGCTGCGTTCTACCTGATCGTCACCATCCCGCTCATCAACGTGGTCGGGCGCCTTGAGGCCAGGCTCGCGGTCTCCGAGCACGGGCAGTCGCCGACCGAGAAGACGAAGCGCCGCGGAGGCCGCTTGATGAACGAGCTTGCGCAGAGCGTCGATCCCTACCGGGCGACCGCTCCCGACTCCATCCACGATGACAACGAGCGGGGCTGATCGCCGATGAGCCAGTACATCGTCCGCATCGAAGGACTCCACAAGTCCTTCGGCAAGCTCGAGGTGCTCAAGGGTGTCGACCTGAAGGTGACGAAGGGCGAGGTCGTCGTCGTTCTCGGACCCTCGGGCTCGGGCAAGTCGACGATGCTTCGTTGCATCAACAAGCTCGAGCAGCCCACCGACGGCAGGATCTTCCTCGAGGACATCGAGATCACCGATCCGAAGACGAACATCAACCAGGTGCGCGAGCAGATCGGGATGGTGTTCCAGAGCTTCAACCTGTTCCCGCACCTCACGGCCAAGGCCAACGTCATGCTCGCCCAGCGCAAGGTCTTGAAGCGCGACAAGGCCGAGGCATCGCGGATCGCCGAGGAGCAGCTGCGCCGCGTCGGACTCGGCGACAAGATGGACAACTTCCCCGCCCAGCTCTCCGGCGGCCAGCAGCAGCGCGTCGCCATCGCTCGGGCGCTCGCGATGAACCCGCACGTGATGCTCTTCGACGAGGTCACCTCCGCCCTCGACCCCGAGCTCGTGCGCGGGGTCCTGGACGTGATGAAGGAGCTCGCGGCGGCCGGGATGACCATGCTCGTCGTCACGCACGAGATGGGTTTCGCCCGCGACGTGGCGAGCCGCGTCGTGTTCATGGACGAGGGCGTCATCGTCGAGGAGGGCACTCCCGAGGAGGTCTTCGACCACCCCAAGTCGGAGCGCACCAAGGACTTCCTGGGGCACATAACGTGACCTGATCGCGCACAGACACCAGCGGCCGTCCGGGCAGTGCGCCGGCGGCCGCCGTGCATCGCGGGCCGGTGGTGTGCGCACGGGAAAGGCGGCTGCCACGGCTCGCCGCGGGTACAATCAGCGTAGAGACTCCCGACGCGAAGGGTGGTCGCCATGGCGACGGCAGCGATGGACCGGCAACACTACGCGCTGCAGACGATCTTCTCCTTGTTCCTCGGGCTGATGGTCGTGGCTCTCGTCGGGGTCGGCGTGAACACGTTCTATCCTTCGCCGGCGGTCTCCTACGACAAGGAGCTGCAGGTCCTCTACCAGCAGCAGAGTGTCATCGGGGCGAAGAGCGCGCAGCCGTGCTCGACCGTCGATGCCGAGCAAGCGGCGCTTCAGACGAAGATCAACGACCTGCAGAACAAGAGCCAGGTCGCGCAGGAGCCGTGGATGGTCAACACCAGCATCATCCTCGTCCTGTTCGCGACGCTCGTGATGGGTATCTCGCTCGTGCGCAGCGACCAGTTGCGTGTGCTGTCGAACGGGCTGTTGCTCGGCGGCCTCTTCACGATGGTCTACGGCTCCGGCTGGAGTATCGCCAGCAACTCGTCGCTGGCCCGCTTCCTCGTGATCCTGTTCGCGCTCGCGGTGACGATCGCGCTCGGCTACGTCAAGTTCGTGCGCGGGGCGAGATCGACAGCGATGGTCACGGCTCCGGCCAATGGCGGCCCGGCGCTTGCGGAGTTGGGCGACCTAGCGGGGCGCGTGTCGGCTCTTGAGTCCCGGATGGCGGCCGCAGCCTCGGCATTCTCGACAACACGAGACGGCTCGGACAAGGAGTCGCGATAGACGCGCGGCACTGACCCCGAATGGCGCAGCACGCCACTGAGCCGCGTGACGGGGCCGGGGAGATGGTTCGTTCCCGCCGAACAAGCGGCGGTGATGGATACCGAAGGAGGCCGACAGCATTGGACATGGTCGTCAAGGCTCGCCACATGGACATCCTCCCGGACGTCCGCGCATACGCTGAAGAGAAGGTCGGGAAGGTTGCCCGGATCCTGAACGGCCTGGCGATGAGCGTCGAGATCGAGCTGTACCAGGAGCGCAATCGCTCGATCGGCGAGCACCAGGTCGCGGAGGTGACCGTGTTCACCAAGGGTCACATCCTGCGCGCGCGCGAGAGCGCCAGCGACATGAAGGCCGCGATCGACAAGGTGGCGGCCAAGCTCGAGCGCCAGGCGCGCCGGTTCAAGGAGAAGGTCGTCGACCGGCATGCCGGCAAGATCGCACCCTCATCCGCGACAGTCGCTTCCGCCGAGGCCGAGCCGGCCGTGCAGGAGGGTCTCGTCGTCAAGAAGAAGCGTGTCGACCTCAAGCCGATGAGCGAGGAGGAGGCGATCCTCCAACTCGAGCTGCTGGGTCACGACTTCTTCCTGTTCGCTTCGGAGGAGACCGGGGTCGCCAGCGTCCTCTATCGGCGCCGCGACGGCGACTACGGGCTGATCCAGCCTCGCGCATAGACGTCCGTCGATCACCACTCCCTGAGCGCCGCCCCGTACGTCGGGGCGGCGCTCAGGCGTCCACCGCAGAACCCGCTGCGATTGACACTCCGCGAACGGCGAGGGTATCTTTGGGACGTGCTCCCGGGTCCGGGAGCCAACAAGGGGCAACAGGGGTCTCACGCAGCACACATCGAAGACGAGGATCCCGCATGGGCGTAGGCATTCCTCCGGCAACTGTCGCGGAGATCGAAGAGGCACTCGCGCAGGTCGCCGAGATACGGGCGGCCCGCGTCGTGTCGTCAGATGACGGTGTGATCCTCGAGATCCACATCCTCGCCTCACCGCTCAAATCGCCGAAGCAGATCGTGCGTGACGTCGAGTCGACGATCATGGCGCGCTTCGGCATCCCGATCGATCACCGCACCGTCTCGATCGCCCAGTTGGGGCGCGAGTCCGAGCCGCGCGATCCGCGCGACAAGGGCCGATCGCGCATCCGCGGCGTCAGCGCCGAGGTCACGGGTGTCAGCGCGTCCGCGCGCGTCTCACTCGAGTTGGACGGCGAACTCTACGAGGGCGAGGCCGAAGGACCGGCATCCACGACCGGACGGCGCCGACTGGTGGCGCAGGCCACCCTCGCGGCGGTGGGGAAGTACGTCCACGGCGAGTTCGACTTCGCGCTGGAGGACGTTGCGATCATCGCGTTGGGGCGCGAGCGGGTCGCGGTCAGCTGCATCATCTTGGTGACGCCTATGGGCGAGCAGCCTCTTGCTGGCTCGGCCTTCGCACGGCAGGGAGAGAACGAGTCAATCGTTCGCGCGACTCTGGATGCGATCAACAGGCGCCTCAACTTCTTGACAACCCCATAGCAGGGATCAGCACCGTGGCCGAAGGTACGGAAACGGACACTGGACGCGTACTCAGCGGAGCGGACAGCGTTCTTCCATTTTTAGCGGAATGGGAGAAGACCCAGATAGGTTCTGTGCAAGCACGTACACAAACCAGGAGGTCTTCCCATGAAGCGCATTTT
>JANYKZ010000099.1 GCA_025361505.1 Coriobacteriia bacterium | reverse complement strand
CGGCACCTGAGCCACGCCGCGTCCTACGTGCCCGGTCTCGCCGGACCCCAGCCTCCTCCGGTCCCGTCCGACCGCGTGGTCGCGGTGCACTCGATCGTCGAGGCGCACGAGGCCGCGCGGTCGCTCGAAGGCGAGGCTGAGGGGTTCTACGCGGACAAGGCGACCGCGGCGAAGGGGGAACGGCTGGCTGCCGATCTGGCGCGTGCCGCCGATCACCACGCCTACCACCGCTACCGGCTCGGGCTGACGGGCGAGTAGAGCGGCGTCACGCTTCCGTCGTCAGAGCCTCGTCGGGTCCTTCTCCAGCTGCTCGAACTCCGGTGCGTAGCGCACGAGTCCCGCGCCCCGCGGCAGGGCGCCGGGGACCAGTTCGAGCGCCTGGAACGCGTCCCCGCCGCCGTACTCGTCGACCAGTCCGACCTCGCGCGCGGCGCGGAACCCGAACCGCGCGTAGAAGCCCGGGGCGCCCAGCACCACGACCCAGCCGAAACCCTTTCGGCGTGCCTCGCGCAGCCCCTCCTCGATCAACTCTGTCGCCACCCCTCGGTGGCGATGCGACGCCAGCACCGCGACCGGCGCGAGGCCAAGCCCCGTGGCCCCGGACGCGACCGTCACCCGGCTGAACGCGACGTGCCCGACGATGCGGCCGTCCTCCTCATCGACCAGCGAGACCGCCAGGTTCCCGGCGTCGCGCAGCAGGTCGACCAGCCGCGCCTCCGCAGGCGTCGGGAAGCACGCCTCGTTCACGGACCTGATCGCCGCTACGTCCGCGGGCCGCTCCGGGCGCACCACTGCGTTCCCGCTCCCGTCCCGGGCGCCGGCCTGCCCTACGCTGCCGACCACCCGGCATCCGCGGGGATGATCGCGCCGTTGATCATCTTCGAGTCGTCCGATGCGAGGAAGAGCGCCAGCTGCGCGATGTCCGTGGCCTTGAGCTGCCCCGGGATCGCCGCGTACCACGTGCCGTAGCGCGCGGACGCCTTCGGATCCATCTTCGTGGGATCGACGCTCGCCATGATGTTCGTCTCGACCGCTCCGGCGGCGATCGCGTTGCAGCGAACACCCTCGGGACCGTAGACGAACGCCGTGTTCTTCGTGAGGCCGACCAGACCGTGCTTGGAGGCCGTGTACGCGACGCCGGCCGCGCCGCCGCCGATGCCGGCCATCGAGTCGGTGTTGATGATCGACCCGCCACCTTGAGCGACCATGATCGGGACGGCCCGGCGTGACAGGAACATCGGGCCGTTGAGGTTGATGCCGAGGACGCGCTCCCACATCTCGTTCGTGAGTTCGCCGACCGCCTGGTTGGTGTCCATGACCCCGGCGTTGTTGCAGAGCACGTCGAGCCGGCCGTACGCCTCGATGGCCGTGTCGATGATCCTGTCGCAGTCCGCCTCGGACGCGACGTTGCCCTCGACCCCGACGACGACCCCACCGGCGGCCACGACTTCGTCCACGACCTGCCGGAGCGTCTCCGCGTGCCACTCGGCCGCGACAACCTTGGCGCCTTCGGCCGCGAACAGGTTCACCATCGCGCGACCCATCCCGGAACCCGCGCCCGTCACCACCACGACCTTGCCCTCGAGCCTCATCGGGACCTCCTCCATCGTGTATCCGGGACCGAAACCCGAAGCTGTGCCGAACGGGTCTCTCCTGACCTATTCCCCCCGCGTCGCTCCCCCGCACCGTCCGCGCCGCTTCGACGCACGGTTCGAGCGGGTCCCGACCCTCAGTCGGCTGACGACTTCCGGCGTGCAGACGACACGGCCCGCCACACGGCGATGGCGATCGTGGCCACGCCGAAGACCACGACGGCGGCGGCCGCGAGCATCGCCGCGCCGACGAGCCATGTCGCCCATGCGGGCGCGGGATTCGCGGCGCCACGGCCTTCGAGGAGCGTGAACGCGCCTGCGACGACGGCCAGGTACGCGATGAACGCCACGACGACGGAGAGGGCGGCGACGCCGAGAGCGGCCAGGACCTTCAGGCGCCAGCGCCTCGATACGAGGTACGCGAGCCAACATCCGAGTGCCACCGCGATCGCGGCGACGAGTAGGACCACGACGTCGTTCCCCATCGGGCTGAGACCCCCTTCGATCGGCTTCCGGCGTGCGGGCGCCGGCTGCGTGATCCGCGCGGCAGCGGCGCACCCATTGTGCGCCACGGACAGCGGCTGCGGACCTCGAGCCGCGTGCTGACGGTCGACTCAGCTCACGCGCAGCTCCCGGAGCGAGACCCGCTTCGTGCCGCTCGCCACCCACTGCGTGCCGACCTCCAGGAAGCCGTAGCCGTCGTGGAAGCGGCGCGACGCCTCGTTGGGCG
>JANYKZ010000093.1 GCA_025361505.1 Coriobacteriia bacterium | reverse complement strand
CTTCTAACGGACTGAGCTCGACCCACAAGGAACGAGAGGGAAGGTTCCGACCCTTTCGCACTCCGGATTGCGAACCACACGGAACCACAGAGAACGAGAAGGAAGTTCAACCCGCCCCGCACGCGGGTTGAGGGCCTAGTGAGGGCAACCTCATGGGGGTTCAAGTCCCCCCTCGGACACCACGTATGAAACGGCGGTCCTTCCCGAAGACGGGGAGGACCGCTTTCATCGGCGGGAATGAGAAGCGGAGCGATCTGCAACGTCGCTCCAGCGCATGCCGCCCGCGCGATGCAGGCTCGCCCAAATCCTCTTCGCCGAGCAGATCGAGTTGCGGCGTTGAGACACTGTGTCATGGTGGGTACGAACTTGGCGGAAGCCGGTGCGCGCAGGGCGGCGCCGCCGGTGGGGATTCGGCAGTCGTGCGTTGTGGTGAGTGTGTGCCGATCCGGCACCGCTCGTCGTACGAAGAGGAGGGAGTCTCGCGTGTGGTCCCTTAGGCGTGACAACAGCGCCGCAACTACGTTCCTGGTTTCAGCGGCCGTGTGGCTCGTCATCGGCACGATCTTCGGGCTACTACTCACCATCGAGTTCGTGTTCCCGGACTTCGCGAAGGGCGTCGCGCAGATCGTCTTTCCGCGGCTGCGCCAGGCGCACGTGAACACGGTGCTGTTCGCGTGGCTGTCGGGCGCGATGATGGGCATCTGGCTCTACATCGTGCCACGCCTGACCGGGCGCAAGATCTACAGCGAGCTTCTCGGCAATATCGGCGCGATTGCCTGGAACGTCTCCGTCGCCTTCGGGATCCTGGCGATCATGAACGGCTACACGCAGAGTCGCGAGTATGCCGAGATGATCTGGGTCGTGGACGTCGCGGTCATGATCGTGCTGCTCACCAACGCGTTCAACATCCTCATGACCATACGTCATCGCGTGGAGCCGAAGCTCTACGCGAGTCTGTGGTTCATCATCGCCACCGTGGTGCTGTTCCCGATGGTGTACTTCATCGGGAACGTCATGTGGGCGCCGCCGACCGGGGCGCTGACGGGGATCAACGACGCCACCATCAACTGGTTCTACGGGCACAACGTGTTGGGGCTGTGGTTCACGACAGGCCTGCTCGCGATCATCTACTACATCATCCCGAAGGAGACCGGGACACCTCTGTACAGCGCGTCACTGTCCCTCATCGCATTCTGGGGCACGCTCTTCTTCTACACGGGCGTCGGAGCCCATCACCTCCTGTGGGCCCCCATCCCGCCTTGGCTCAAGACGATCGCGGTGGCCGAGAGCATCGGCATGGTGATCCCCGTGCTGGCCACCATGTTCAACATCATGCTGACCATGCGCGGGAACTGGTCGCACGCGAGATCCAGCGTCCCGTTGCTCTACGTGCTCACCGGGTGGGCGGCCTACATCCTCGTGTCGTTCCAGGGCTCCAATGAGGCGCTCCCTGAGGTGAACCTGCTCACCCACTTCACTCAGTATGTGCCCGGACACGCCATGCTCGGCCTGATGTTCTTCTCGGCCTCGGTCTGCATCGCAGGGGCGTACTACGTCGTGCCCAGAGCGCTCAACTGTACGCTCTACAGCCGCCGGCTGGCACGCGCCCAGTACGCCCTCTATGTGATCGGCTTCGCGGCCTTCTTCCTGACGTTCGTGGTGAACGGCGCCATCCAGGGCACGGACTGGGTGCACGGCGGTCTGCCCATCTGGACCGTGCTCCCGACTCTGCGTCCGTGGGCGGCGATCAGAATCATGGGCGGCGCCCTCATCGTGACGAGCTTCGTGATGTTCGCCTACAACGTCCTCGCAACGGTAGTCCTGCGGCGTCCCTTCGAGCTGCCGGACGTGCGGGTCAGGACAGCGGTGACCCCGGGCGCAGCATCTGCTTCGGCTCCTGCCCTGGCAGAGGAGTGATGACCCGATGAAGATGTCGTTCAAGATTGTGCTGTGGGGCGCGATCGCCGTGGTCCTGTCGGTGATCACGGTCGTCGTGTTCACGCCGTCGCTCGTCTGGAAGCCGCCGATCACGACGATCGCCCATCCGTACACGGCCGAGCAGGAACGCGGACGCGTGCTGTTCTACTCGAACGGCTGCAACTACTGCCACACGCAGTACGTGCGGGCCGTCGACAACGCGATGGGACCGGTGTCCCAGGGCGGCGACTACGCCTACGATCAGCCTCTGATCCTCGGCTCGATCCGCACCGGCCCGGACCTCACCTACATCGGGCGCAAGCGCAGCCAGCAGTGGGAGGTCGACCACCTCAAGGACCCGAGGCAGTACTCGCCGCTGTCCCTGATGCCGGACTTCACCTTCCTCAACGATCCGGATCTGCGCGCCATCACCGACTACCTGTTCTACCTCGGCGACCGGAACGCGACCGAGTTCATGGTCGAGTCGCCGGAGCCCTATGAGACGGCAACGGGCCCCGCCTACACCACGGCGGTGCCATCCAGCGACCCCAGCGCGCCTCCCCAAGGGTGGCCGACCTTCAAGGAGTCGGGCCTCTACGAAGGCAAGCAGATCTACGTCTCGCACTGCCTGACGTGCCATGGATGCGCGGGCAACGGCCTCGGGACGTACGGCGGCACGCTCATCGTCACGCCCGCGAACTTCAAGGTCGACCCGTTCCGCACCATGCCCGACGACCAGTGGTTCTGGCACGTCTCTGAGGGCATCCAGGGTTCGGTCATGCCCCCGTGGAGGGAGAGCCTGACCGTGAGCCAGCGCTGGAACGTGATCCACTACGTGCAGCAGATGTACGCCGCGGCCACCGAACACGACCCGAACGAGGGCAACGCCCCTCCCGAGTACCAGCTCAAGGATCCGCTGCAGCCGACACTGGACAACATCGACGCGGGCAAGCGGATCTGGACCCGCGAGTGTGCCGTGTGCCACGGCGACGCGGCGCGCGGCGAGGGGATCTTCCGCGCGGGGATCGAACCCGTGCCGCCCGACTTCCAGAACTCCGCGAGCGCCGTGTACCAGAGCACGACCGACTCAGACTACTTCTGGCGCATCAGCGAAGGCGTGCCATGGACCGCAATGCCGACCTGGAAGCTGGTCTACAACGAGACCGAGCGCTGGCAGCTGGTGACCTTCATCCGCACGATGTTCACGAAGACCACGCCGCAGCCGCCTCAGCCGACCGAGGCCCAAAAGGTCACGACGACTCCCGTCATGAAGGCCCTGAAGCTTCCGGCGATCGCGACCTACGACGTCGGGCGGCAGCAGTTCCTTGTGCAGTGTGCGCACTGCCATGGCCTGGCCGGTGACGGGAAGGGATGGGACGCGTCGTTCCTCGACCCCAAGCCCGCCGATCTGCAGCAGAAGCTCGCCCCGACCGTCACGGGGATCATGGACAGCTACGACGGCATCACCTTCTCGAAGATCACCAACGGCATGCGGGACACGGCGATGCCCACGTGGGGTGAGTTCCTGAACACCCGAATGCGCTGGGAGGACGTGAAGTACCTCAAGGACTCGTACACCACGGGGTTGCCTGCCGGCTTGAACGCGTCGCACTACGGGAAGGGCGATGTGCCGCTCCCGTACGTCCGCACCAGCACGGGCATCTTCGAGAGCGAGATCGCGACGATCGTGCCCGCTGACGGGAAGGCCGTGTACGACAAGTACTGCCTGACCTGTCACGGAGCCAAGGGCCAGGGGGACGGCCCGGGCGCGGCCAATCTGCTCGGCGGCCATCCGGCGCCGTTCGCGAAGGGCATGAGTCTACCCTACGTCTTCGGTGCTACTCGCGGAGGGATCCCGGGCACGCACATGTACGGATTCCAGCCCGTGCTGAGTGAGCTCGACATCTGGAACGTGACGGCCTACATCGTTCAGCTGACCGGTGGAAAGTGGGGAGGGTGAGGCGGCGATGACGTTCGGATTGCAGATAGTCGTAGGGTGGATGGCATTCGTCGTGATCTTCGCCCTGGTCACGCTCGCGTGGGCGGTCTACTCCGGCCAACTCGATGACGCCGACGCGCTCACGCGCATCCCCTTCAGCGAGAAGGAGCCGGCGGACTGGCCGGGTCGCCCGAGAGATGCGAAGGAGGTCTAGTTGTGCCTGACAACGTCTTGAGGGTCGGTCCGGAGATCTTCACCGTGATCGGGTGGATGATCGTGCTGTTCGCCGCTGCCTTGGCGTTCGCGTTCAAGTACCACGCGACGTCGGACAAGGCGGGCGCGCGCGGTCCTCGTCCCGCCGACCAGGAGAAGGAAGGCGAGATCGTGCGCCCGGACGGCTTCATCGACAGTTTCGCCGGAGTCATCTCCGAAGCCGGAGGCGGTGTCCCGTTCATGGCATCGATCATCATGGTGACGGTGTTCGTCATCTGGCTCATCTACCTCATTCTGAACTGGCAGGGGTGATGCACGGATGCCGTATCTGTATGAGGTCTCGTTCGATATACGTCACGACCAGATGTCGGAGCTCGAGATCGGCGCGTCGCTCGAGCGCCTCGTCGGCTATCTGAAGATCCGGCTTCCGGTCCAGCGCGGGTTCGTGCTGGCCGACGCGTGGTACTCGGTGGACGACCCCGGCGTGACCCGGGTCGTAGCCCGCAGCGAATGGAGCGGCTGGGATGACGTGGAGGAGCATCGCGCCTCCTCGGTCCTCGAAGACCATCTGTTCGAGGAGTTCGAGCCCCACGTGAACAAGGACAACGTGACGATCAGGACCTACGCCGAGGTCGGCAGCGGTCCGTTCTCGGCACGTCGATGACCGGGTGTACCGACTGCGAACTGTGTGGGATGAAGGTGATGGATGCCCCGGTCATCCGGGTCGTCCAGGGGGCCGAGCACTGCTTCGACACCGAGGACTGCGCACGGCTCTATGAGCGCGCGGCGAAGGCCGGCATGCTGGAGCAGGTCCTCGCTGACCCTCCGGAGCACCGCCTCGGACTGGTCCGGCGTCTGGGGCTGCACCATGAGACCGCCTTCTTCACGCTGGACGGCATGTGGTGCGCGGCGTGTGCGAACGTGGTCGAGAAGGTTCTGCGCCAGGGCGAGGGCGTGATCGACGCGCAGGTGAGCTTCGCCGCGGGGAAGGGTCGCATCGACTACGACCCGCGTGCCACGGACCTCAAGGAACTCGTCCATCGGATCGAGCGACTCGGCTACATACCCAGCATGGACGGCGGCTCCGAGCCCGCCAATGCGGGCCGAGCCGAGGAGCGCCTGCTCATCCAGGTCCTCGTCGCCTTTGCGTTCGGGATGCAGGAGATGGTGATCTACATCGTCCGCCTGTACGCAGCGTACGCGTCGGGCGACTTCGCGTCGCCGCAGGTGCGCGCAGTCCAGGTCCTGGCCCTCGTCCTCGTAATACCCGCCTTGTTCTATGGGGGTTCCACGTTCCTGCGGGGCGCCGTTCAGGAGCTTCGGGCGCGCACGCCGGGAATGGACACGCTCGTCGCGCTCGGGACGCTCTCCGCGTTCGCGTACAGCGCGTGGGCGACGGTGGTGGGCGGCTTCCCGACGTACTTCGACTCTGTCGCGATGATCATCCAGTTCGTGATCCTCGGACGCTACATCGAGATGGCCGGTGGGGCACGCGCGCGCAAGGACGTGCGCGGACTCATGGAACTGCAGCCCGAACGCGCGTGGGTGCTTGGGCCCTCCGGAGCGCTCCTGGAGATGCCGGCCTGGCAACTGAAGCCCGGTCACACGATCGTGGTCAAGCCGGGCGAACGCGTGCCCGTCGATGCAACCGTGCTCGAAGGCGGCGGGCACGCGGACGAGTCGCTACTGACCGGTGAGTCCGCGACCGTGCCCAAACACGACGGGGATACCCTCTGGGCGGGGACGCTGGTGGTGGACGGCTCGCTCACCGCGCGCGTCGACCATGGCGTCGACGCATCGCGCCTCTCGGGGATCCGCGCGCTCGTCGAGACGACGCTCTCCTCGCGCGCGCCCGCCGAGCGGCTCGCCGACACCGTGTCGCTCTACCTCACGCTGGGGGTCATCTCGCTCGCGTTCGTCACCGGCTTGGGCTGGTCGGTTGCCGGAGCCGGGCTGTCGCGCTCCCTGATCACCGCCGTTGCGGTGCTCGTGGTCGCGTGCCCCTGCGCGCTGGGACTCGCGACCCCCCTCGCCGTGAGCGTCGCGCTGGGTGGCGCGGCGCGCAAAGGCGTCTTGGTGCGCAACGGTGCCGCCCTCGAGAACGCCGGGCAGACGTCGCTCGTGGTGTTGGACAAGACGGGCACAGTCACACTCGGCAGGCTCGAGGTGTCGGGTTCGGCCGGGCTCTCCCGTGCCGAGCTCCTGCGCGCAGCGGCCTCGGTCGAGCAGTACTCGGAGCATCCGCTCGCCGCCGCTATCGTGGCGGCGTCCTCGCCGCCGGAGCGTGTGCACGACTTCAGGCCCGCGGTGGGCCTGGGCGTTTCCGCAGCCCTGGAAGATGGCACGCGGGTGGTGGTGGGGCGTCTCGAGATGATGCCCGATCAGCCCGGCCAGCCGCTCCTCGACGAGGCGCGCGGACACGCGGCGAACGGCGAGACCGTGGTGTGGGTCGGTCGCGGCACTCACCTTCTTGGCTTCCTCGCCCTGCGCGACGAGATCGATCCGGCAGCCCGCGGAGCCGTCGCCCAACTGCGCGATCGCGGCTTGGGGCCGGTCCTCCTCTCGGGTGACAGCGAGGAGACCACGCAGGCGGTCGCCGCCGAGCTCGGAATCGCGCGCCATGTGTCCCGCCTGACGCCGGAGTTGAAGGCGGCGGAGATGGCGCGCCTGCAGGCCGCGGGCGCGAGGGTGGCGATGGTGGGCGACGGAGTGAACGACGCTCCCTCGCTGGCCCGCGCCGACCTGAGCGTGACCGTCGCGGGAGGGACCGACATAGCCGGCCAGACCTCCGACATCGTTCTCGACCGGGACGACCTCAACCTCGTCCCCTGGTTCATCAGCGCATCCGGGAGTACGCGCCGCATCATCCGGCAGAATCTCGGCTGGGCGCTCGCCTACAACGCCGTCGCGTTGCCGCTCGCTGCGCTGGGGCTGATCACGCCGGCCATCGCGGCGATCGCGATGGCGTCGAGCAGTCTACTCGTGGTGGGCAACTCGCTCCGTCTGCGCGGCGTGCTTCAACGGCTCGATGCGGCCGGCCCGGCGGCCGAGCCGGCTACGGCTGGGACAGTCTGAATCGATTTGAGACGGGCGGTGCCGGCTAGTACCGCATGCCCGTGTGGAATGCGACGACACGGGACCGCGCCCGTCGCCCCCGACTCGGCCGACCCTCGCAGGTCAGGTTTCGAATCCACTTGAGGGCACCACGATCTGGTAGGGCGCTTCAGCGGGTCGAGAATCGCAGCGGATACGTGAGACGTTCTCCATCCACCACGGCGAAGGCCGTCAATCGGTGTGGGCGCGAGGAGCCGGGGCCGATGATGTCGTTGACGGTTATCCCGCGAACAACGAGCGCGTCCCCGATCAGGGACCGATGGCAGCGCCACGGTACGGCTTCTGCGCACATGACCACGACGACCCTCAGCCCGGCCTGAACCACGAGATGATCTAGGGCGACGACGAACTCGGGCGTCTGCATGTAGTCCGCGTATCCTCGAAAGGCGCCCTTGTGCCAGCCGAGATTGGGCGAATCAGGCGTCGTATGGCGGAAGCCGCCGAGCCCGGGCATGTGCTCGTATGCGATGCCGGCGACGGACAGCCAATCGGCTAGCACCGAGATGTCGAACTGGGGATTGTGACGCGAGCGCGGAACCGTCCTCACGTCCGCGACTCGCTCGATTCCGAACTCACGCATGAGTGCGACGAACTCATCGACGGAACGTGTGGAATGGCCGACGGTGTGGACGAGAAGACTCACTTCATTTCACCCGCCTCGCCGCCGAACGTGCTTGCGAAGCCATCAGGTAGAAGCTCGCTGCGGATCGGTGCGGCCTCCACGCCTCGGCGCGTTCGATGAGCTCGCCGCGGCTCGCGGGACGCCCTAGGCCCATCATCTCGCCCGCTTGCGCGCGAACGCCGAGGTCGTCGACGGCAAGAATGTCAGGTCGGCCCAGCGCGAACATGAGGAACATCTCCGCCGACCAGGGACCAACTCCGCGAAGACGCATCAGCTCAGACACTGCATCTTCATCGTTGAGCCCTTCCAGCTGGCTCGGATCAAAGTCCCCGACGAGGAATCGTCGGGCGGCTTCTTGAACGTAGGACGACTTCTGACGTGACAGGCCCGCCTCTCGAAGCGCAACCTCATCCGCCGAAGCTACGGCCTCGGGCGTGATGTCGAAGGCCGCGGACAGCTTCCCGAAGATCGCACGAGCCGCGCGTTCGGAGAGCTGTTGGCCGACAATCGAACGGGTCAGAGCGACGAAAGGGTCCGATGGAGGCGACAGACTTATCGCGCCGACTCTCTTGACCACGGCGCCGAGCGCCGGGTCGGCGTCGGCGAGCGCGAGAGAGACGTCGTCACCGGACTCGTAGTGTATCGAGGGTCTCATGAGCTGGTGTATGCCCATTGCACGTTGTGAGCATGCTCGCGTCGCACCCGATCCCCTCAGCTGCGCGTGGACGTCCAGGGTAGGATCCACTCGCGGGCCAGTGAGCGCGAGCAAGACAGGCGCCACGGCGGATCCAGGCATTCGAGCGTTCTTGGCTCGACCGCAGAGTCTCTCTAACGGTTTCTCTAACGGATTAAGCTCGACCCACAAGGAACGAGAAGGAGGGTTCTGGGCTTCTCGCTCTCCGGATTGCGAACCACGGGGAACCACAGCGAACGACAAGGAAGCTCGACCCGACCCGCACGCGGGTTGAGGGCCTAGTGAGGGCAACCTCATGGGGGTTCAAGTCCCCCCTCGGACACCACGTATGAGACAGCGGTCCTTCCCGGAGACGGGGAGGACCGCTCTGCTGCTCACGGCTCGACCAGCGTGTTCGCCGACGTTCCTCTCGGGCCGGCCCTCCGAGGCGCAGCGATGCTCTCGGTCCACGCGCTCGGCAAGGGAGGCCCCGCTCGGCTTTCCCGGGCTCGCCCCGGTTCGCACGCGCCGATGCGCTCTCTCCTGCGCGGCCCGTGTGTTGTCGAATGCCGGCGCGTTGCGTCGCTTGGTGCGGCGGTCTACCTGGTCTGGCTCGCCCGAGCCGATCCGATCAGAGAGCGCGCCACTCGTCCGACCGTGGAACGCATACCCCATGGGGTATATACCCGTTGCAGTCGGCGAGTGAGCGTTCTTGGCTATCGATCGGAGATGCGGCATATGGGATCAACATCGAAGCGTCCTGTGATGTACCAGTTCACCAGCGACACTTGACCGTCGTGCATCCAGATGAGGCCCGTGGTCGACGGGCTGGTCAAGCGGTATTCGGACCGGTATGACATCCGAATCCTGAACACCTCCTCACGAGATCCGAAGATGATGACGCTGGCTCAGACGTACCGGATCCAGTACGTCCCGTCCTTCGTCTTCGTCAATTCGGACGGGTCGCTCTCGAACTCCGTGGTCGGAGCGGTGCCGGTCTCTCAGTTGGAGAAGGAGTTCGCCAAGCTCACGTAGGCCGCCGTTGCTTCGCTCCGAAAGGAAGGAACTCCTACGAATCGTCAGCCGAGAAAGGACCATCGATGAATCCGTTTTGCACGTTCATGGCTTCCACGACCGGTCGCATCGTTCGGATCGTTGCCGGCGTCGCTCTCATCGCGTGGGGCGTGTGGGGACTCGGTGGCACTGTCGGGATCATCGTGGCGGTGGTGGGCCTGGTCCCGCTGCTCGCCGGCATCTTCGACTTCTGCGTGTTCGCCCCTCTCTTCGGTTGCCCCGTGAGCGGCCCGAAGATCCGTGCCGGCGAGTAGTCGTTTCCCAAGGCGGGTGCATGACGACCGTTCGCCTTCTCGCTCAGAACGGGGCGACGGCAGTCAGCGCAGCGGGAATGGGCGGCGGAACTTCGCGTGGGCTCACCGACGTCGGGATCGTGGTCCATTCCGACGCACAGTTCGCGACCGTCGATCAAGCCGTGCGGGCCATCCTCGGAGGTCGGACGGATTCCTTCGGCGAAGACCACGCCTGCCAGGGGCACTGGTTCGGTCGACGAGAGTGGGCTCGGCTATCGAAAGAGGCAGTCGCCCGAGAGGAGCACCGTGGTGGAGAGGAACTTGGGTACCGCCGACCGGATCATCCGCGGATCGGTCGGTGCCGTCCTGATCCCCGTCGGCGGTCTTCTCGTCCGGGGGCTGGTGGGCGTCGTACTGCGTCTCCTCGGCGCGCTCCTGGTCTTCACTGCGGTCAGCGGGTTCTGTCACGTATGCAAGGTCCTCCGCATCTCCACCGTCAACGGCGGGGGGCTCCAGAAGTCACGGGGGCGCCTGAGGGTTCTTGATGGCGCCGCGGAGCTGCCTCATCGCGCCCAGCGTGGCATTGCATTCATCCCACCGCCAGACGGCGGCTTCTCCGCTGGCCTGGTTGTCACAGAACCCGATGGACGATCCCGGCCCACCACTGTGCCCGCGGTCAGGCGCACCGCTGACGCGGCGCGTCGCGAGGGTATAGACGGAGTGAAGTTCGGTCGGATCGTGCTGTCCCGCCCGATGGAAAGAGAGTCAACGACCCCAAGAGAGGCAAGTCCATGTTGTGGACCATCTTCGTCATCCTGGTCATCCTGTGGCTGCTGGGCTTCTCGTTCAACATCGGCGGCGGGCTGATCCACCTTCTGCTCGTGATCGCGGTGATCGTTCTCATCTACAACCTGGTGATGCGTCGTAGGGGCTGAGTTCGAACCGCCACTTGCGTGGCCCCCGCTTCGCGGGCGACCGGGCGATCCACCAAGGTCGAGGGGAGTGCGACATGTGAGCAACGCGCATCCGCTCCGGATCTCGCGAGTGGGTCGGGTCGTGGGTCTCGGGCGTCGTGATGTTCGTGTTCGGCGTCCTCGAGCTGCTCCTCCTTGTGAGGTTCCTCCTGCTGTTGGTAGGGGCGAACACGCAAACGGTGTTCGTGCAGTGGATACACGACGTCTCGGGCATCTTCATGTCCCCGTTCAATGCGATCCTCGGTGTCCAGACCATCAACGGCCAGGTCTTCGAATGGAGCGCCCTGGTCGCGATCCTCGTCTATGCCGTGCTCGCATGGCTCATCGTCGCCCTGATCCGCGCGCTGACGCCGCGTCGCGGCCCAGATACCGTCGAGACTGTGGAGCCCGCACCTGCACCGGTGGTCGCACGCAAGCGGTCCAATTGGTGGCGCCGCGCGTGAGGCACTCGGCATAACGGCCTAGCCGATCGTGTGCCGGGTATCGCGTGGGTGGCGTGTCGTGCCGATGACTACCAGTGGATGAGAGACCGGCGGGGCCCCGTCGGGCAGTTGTACGGCTGCCCCCTGTGCCGCGAACGTTCCGAGGCGCGCGGAAGACGGAGGCGCAGTGACCGGTTATCGGGCATCGAGGGCGGTTCAGGCGTGGCAGTACGCCGGCGCGCTTCTCGTCGTGTGCATTGCCACGACCGGACTGGTCGGCTGGCTTGTCGGGATGCGCTCGCTCGCGGGTCAGATCGCGACCTACAACGCCATGGTCCCGATCACGGCTGTGTGTCTGATCATCTTCGGGGCGGCGTTCCTGCTGCGGCTGGCGTTGCCGGATCGTGTCGCGATCACACGTGCCGCCGCCGCAGCCATCTTCGCCATCATCGTTCTCGAACTCACCGACGTGCTCACGGGCCTTCATGTAGCCCCCGACCGTCTCTTCGCCGCCGCGACGGAGCTGAGCGGGGCGAGACAGATCGGCCGCATGTCGCCCGCCGTGGCGGTGTGTCTCGCGGCGCTGGGCGTCGCTCTGGTGCTCTCCTCGTCGACCCGTCCGCTCCGACGGTCGGCGTCGCACATACTGGCACTCGTCATCGGGAACGTGGGTTTCGTCCTCTGCGTCGGCTACGCGTACAACACCCCACTGCTGTATTCGGCGATGGCATCACCACCCGCGCTGCCCACCTCGTTCGCTCTGGCCATCCTGGGCTTCGCCTGCGCGCTGCTGACCGCCGACCGCTTCCCGTTGCGTGTGTTCGTGGGCGATTCGGTACGGCCCCAGCTTCTCCGAGCGGTGCTCCCCACGCTCGTCGGCACGATCATCGCGTTCGCGATGCTGGACGTCGTCGACAACAGACTGGGGATCGAGCATGGCCCCCTGGTGACCTCCGTGGTCTTCCTCGTCTCGATCGTCGCGGTATCGGTCACGGTGCTGCGTTCGACGGCGACGGTCGGACGCAGCGTTGAAGGCGCGGATCAGGCGCTGCGTACGGCGTCCATGGAACTCGCGTCCAGCAATACCGCGCTCGAGCACATGGTGCACGACGTCGCCGGTGCGATGGGTCGCGTGGTCGAAGCGCGAGACCCGTACACCAAGGGCCACGAGGAGCGGGTCGCCATCATCTCGCGCCTCATCGCCGAGGATCTCGGGCTTCCGTCATCTGTCGTCGAGGGCATCGAGATGGCGGCCCTGCTGCACGACATCGGCAAACTCCACATCCCCGCAGAGATACTGACCAAGCCGGGACGTCTCTCTGCGGCCGAGTTCGACCTCATCAAGGAGCACCCGCGCCAGGGCTTCGCGATCCTCAAGGACATTGCGTTCCCGTGGCAGATCTCCGACGCAGTCCTGCAGCATCATGAGCGTACGGACGGAAGCGGCTACCCGATGGGACTTCGAGGCGACGAGATCCTGCCGGCCGCGCGGATCCTCGCAGTAGCCGACACTATCGAGGCCATGGCGTCGGACCGGCCGTATCGACCGGCCATCGGCATCGGGCCCGCAATCGCAGAGATCCGTGAGAACTCTGAACGCTATGACCCCGCCGTGGTCGCCAGTTGCATCGGCCTCTACGACCGGGGGCAGCTGGTGTTCGCCGGGCCCGTGGAGGAAGTCGCGCCTGCCGAGCCGCTGCGCGACGGACCTGCGTCCGTCAGGGCGGCAGGCTACCTGCCCGTCCGGGTCGTGACCGTCCCCGACGGGCCGTAGCGAGACGCAGGGGCGCTCCGCGGTGCCGAGCGGTCGGACAGAGGGTTCACTGCCGCCCGCCCGACACTCGCGCCGGAGCTCCCGTCTCATCGCGACGATTTGTCTACGGCACGTAGTACCTGACGATCAGCTGCGGCCTGCTCGTGGCGGATGCGTTGCCGCTGTAGAGACTGAGGTAGTTCGCCTTCTTGTTGCCGTCGTCGTCCAGCTTGAAGCGCAGGCGGATCTGCGTCAGCCCGGATCGCGAGGCCGTCCTATTGACGTAGGCCTTCGCGCCGGTCAGGTCGATGCTGTACCAGCCGCCGATCAGGGCCGGTTTGAACGGGCCGTACGACTTGTTGGCCGACGCCTGGAAGTCACCGGTCTGCAGCTTGGTCGACGTGCCGAGATAGCCGTTCTTGATGTCCGCCACGAAGCCCTGGAACTTGGAGACGGGGTCGCCACCGCCGGTGACCCCCTGCTTTCTGACCCTGAGCGTGACCTTCGTGATGACGGCGCTGTCGGGAAGGGAGCTCGTGCTGAACGACAACACGCTGCGGTACTGCTTCTTGGAGGCGTCGTCGCCGAGTCGGATCGCGGTCGCTGCCGCATTGATGCTCCCACCCTTGCTGCTGGTATGGCTCGACTCCAGGATCCATCCGTCAAGGGAGCCGGAGGACGAGAACGTCGCGCTCGTCTCGACCTGGGCGCGCCGGTAGACGCCGGCCCCGACGAGCGGGCCCGAGGAGGCGGCTGCGGTGACCGGTGACTTGGCGGTGACCGACGACGCAGCGCCCGCGATGACGACCCCGGTCTTGCCGCCGGTCGTCGCCGCATAGAGAAGTGTGTGACCGTCGGTTTCGGTGTATGCGAGGGTCGTGTTCTGGACGCTCCCGAGGATGCCTGCGGCATTCGTCCAAGAATCCCCGAGGTTGCTCGAGAAGTGCAGCCCTGTCCAGTCGGGTGCGTACAGGCGGGTCGAGTCCCCGTCGACGAACACGTACTTCCTCGCCGAGACCACACCGCCGATCGACTTGTCCACCCACGTCCTGCCATTGTCGAGTGATACGAAGGGGCGGCCCGAATCGGCTGAGACCAGCAACAGGTGCTGAGGATGGGTCGCGATGGAGATGCTGTAGTCGTTCGCCATCCACGGCGAGCGGTCGTCGATCCGGACCCAGGACTCGCCATCGTCTGTGCTCCGGAAGATGCCGCTCCCTCCGGACGCAAGGTAGACCGTCCCCGGCGTCTCGGGGTCGAAGACGATGTCCCCGATGACCGGGGAGTTCGAACCCGCGGTCCCGGTCACGGCGACAGAGGCCCAGGTCGCCCCGTGGTCGTCGCTCGAGAACACGTAGCCCAGGTCGTGGGCGTGGTCCGAACTCTGGCCGACGCGAACCGCGACCAGCAGGTGACCCTCGCGGAACGGGTCGGCCGCAATGCCACCGAGGCCCATATCGACCTTCTCCGAGTCAGGGATCCCGTTCCAGCCCCAGTCGTGCCACGTGTCGCCACCGGTCGTGCTCGTGTAGAGGCCAGCCCCGACCGCGTAGACGAGTGCGGGGTTGAAGGGATCTTGAAGCACCTGGCTCAGCTGGCCGGAACCGTCGATCGCGTGGTACCTCCAGCTGTTCGTGCCGTCATCGCTGACGTAGACGCCGCCCCAGCCGTTGAAGGCCGCGTACACGCGGAGCGGGTCCAGGGGCGAGACGGCCATGGCGGAGCAGCGCATGCCCGTGAGCCCCTGGTTGGAGACGGTCCAGGACGCCTCACCGCTCGGCCCGGTGACCCCACCGGTCGTGCTCTTCTGAACCCCGACGGTGGCGTTGGTGAAGTAGATGGTGTGGGTGTCGTCCGGGTTGAACACGTACTCGCCCGGGCCCCACGTCACCGACGGGCTGAACGGCGCCCATGTCCTCCCGCCGTCCACGGAGTGCGCGAGCCACAGGTAGATTTCGTTGGGGCCGACGAACGTGACCTTGTAGCCCGAGGTGTACCCGGACGGTTCCGCTCTCGTCCAGCCAGTGATGGCCGTGTCGTTGCTCTTGAAGACCCCGCCCGCCATCTCCGTCGATGACAGCCACACCTCGCCCGGCTTCTCGGTGTAGTAGGGGTTGTAGGTGAGGTAGGCCCTGAACCCGATGCCGGCCACCGGCGGCGAAGCGACCTGGACCCAGTGCGCGCCGTCGTCGGTCGACCTGAAGACCCGCGCGTCGGACGTCGCCAGCACCATGTCGTGCGATCCCGGCGTCGGGTCGAACGCCACGTTCTGGACCGCGGTGCCTTCCATGCTCGGAACCGACGTCCAATGCGCGCCCGCGTCCGTGGACTTCTTGAGTCCCCTGTATCCGACCCAGGCGTCTTCGCCATACGTCGCAACGAAAAGGACGTTCGGATCGTGCGGCGAGACGAAGATCTCGTGCGAGGGCGGGCCTCCGGTCGCGTCCTGCGCATCGAACGGCAGCGGCGTCCAGCTGTCGCCCTCGTTCTTCGAGACGTAGAGGGCGCCGGAGAAGGAGTACAACCAACTCTCATGTCCGGGGTTCGGGTCCTGCGCGAAGTCGGCGTTGCCGATCACGTCTGCGCTCAAGAAGTGCCAATTCGCCCCGGCGTCGTCGCTGCGGAAGAGCCCGACGTCGTAGGCGAGCGCGTACAGCGTGTTCGGGTCGCCGGGTTTCATGAGGAGTTCGGTCACGTCCGCGCCGTTGAGGTTGCCGGCGTTCCATGTGTTGATGCCGAACTTCACATCGAAGGCAGCGGCCCGCGTCGCGGCACCACCGCCGGGGTTCGTGACGGTCAGGTCGTAGGTGTGTGCGTTCATGCCCCACGGCACCGTGGCGGTCAGCGTCTGGGTGTCGACCCACGTGACGTCCGTGAGCGGCGTGCCTCCGAGTGAGACCGTGACGGTGCCGTCAACGCCGGCTACGAAGTTGTCGCCGGTGATGGTGACCCGGGCGTCGACATCGTTGAACGCGGAGCCGGGTTCGACGGCGGTCACCGTAGGAGTGATCGGGACCACCGCGCTCGCCGTCAGGCCCAGCGCGAACACCAGCAGGCCGGCAACGGCGAGGAGGAACAGGAGCTTCTTCATGGCACGACTCCCCCCAAGGAGTACTGTGCCTCGCCGTTGATCGGCGGCGGGGTACGACCCGCGTGGCGCGGGCCACGGGCGGATTATACCCAGGCGTTGTACGGGTTGACGGCGCCCGTGAGCGCCCTACACTTGCAGCCGTACGCTAAGCGCCTACACAGGGTGGATCCATGCAGCCCCTCGGGACTATCGACAGGCGCGAACAGGTCGCCGCCTTGGGCGACGAGCATCGGCTCGCCATCCTGCGCCGGCTGATGTCCGGCCCGTCGACCATCTCCCGCTTGGGGCGCGAGTTCGACCGGCACCCGGCGTGGATCCGCCACCATCTCAAGCGGCTCGAGGTCGTCGGCCTCGTGGAGCCCGCCGGAGAGGTCACCACCCGGAACTACACCGAGAAGTTCTACCGGGCGACCTCGGGGGCCTTCACCGTCCACCTGCTCGTCGCCCCGTCGACGGGCGACCGCAGCCCGATCATGGTGCTGGGAAGCGACGACTTCGCGCTGCAGCTCCTCACGAGCGAGATGAACACGGGCCCCGGCGACTTCGAGGTCGTCTCCTCCGCTGTCGGTAGCCTCGACGGGCTCGTGGCCTTGCGTCAGGGCCTCGCCGACATCGCGGGGTGCCACCTGTTCGACGCCGAGGCGGACGACTACAACGCGCCCTACCTGCGGCACCTGTTCCCCGACCGCGCGCTCGACATGGTGACGCTTGCGCATCGCGAGCAGGGACTCATGACCGCGCCCGGCTCCTCCCGGCGGGTCGGCGACATCGCTGACCTGGCAGGCGGCGACGTGCGCTTCGCGAACCGGAACACCGGATCGGGCACCAGGATATGGCTCGACGCGCGGCTCAGGGCGCTCGGTATCGCTCCCTCGACGATTCCCGGATACGACGTCGAGCTGAGGACGCACACCGACGTGGCGCTCGCCGTCTCGACGGGCGGGGCCGATGCGGGCCTCGGAGTGCGCGCGGCTGCGGACCGCTACGGACTCGACTTCGCGCCCCTGTTCATGGAGCGTTACGACCTCGTGTTCGCTGCGGATAGGGCGGACGAGGAGCCCTTCGTGCGCCTGAGGGACCGGCTCGACAGCCGCGGCTTCCGCTCCGAGGTCGGCCGGATCGGCGGGTACGACGCCGAGCATACGGGCGACGGGACGCGGCTCGCCGGCTGATACGACAACCTCGGTGTCGCGGACGTCGCGAACGCCGTCCTGAGGGACACGAACCGATGAGGATGGGGGACACCATGCAGGGGACTCGGGCGAGGCGCCGGTGGGCAGCCCTGCTCTCGCTCGCGATGCTCGGGTCGCTGGTCGTGGCCCCGGGCTCAGCGGTGGCCGCGACCTCGTTCATGGGCGGCCCCGACCAGTACGGGACCTTCGTGCTGAACGACCAGTCGCCGGTCGCCATCCACTACGCGACGGACTCGAGCAGCGGACTGCTGCCGAACTCGACCTACCGCGTGAAGGTCCGCCTTTGCCCGGGCCCGACGCCCTCGGGGACGACGAACCGGGGATTCACGTGGAACCCGGTACCGTACCCGCCCGCGACGACGGGCGCGTGGGTCCAGGAGCGCGATACGAGCGGCGGAACCTGGGCGAAGTGCGCGACCGTGACCACGGATGCGCACGGCGCGATCGCGGGCGACCAGGGGTGGCTCTACACCAAGTTCGGCGACGAGACCCTCTCAGGGGTCTACTACCTTCTCATCTCCTTGTCGGGCGGCCAAAGCAGCACGTTCAACGCTTCGCGCGAGCCGACGGTCACCGTCGTGGCGGCCGACGAGCAGGGAAGCTGGGTGCACAACGGTGTGCCGACGGGAGCACCCGGCGGGACCGTGGTGCGCGTGGTCAACGAGGCCTCGTCCGCGGTGTTGGCGGTGAAGAAGACCGAGCCTCAGGGCGTCGATGACGACGCGAACGGTGTGGTCGACGACGAGCACTACGGAGTTGTCGGCGGCGCCGGGGACTTCCGTCTGGGCGTGCCGGCGAACGCGGCCCTCCGCGTGAAGCTTGGGGAGGTGCCGTGGCCCGGCACGGTCGGGTTCACGAGCGGCGAGCCCGATACCGACGTCGCGCTGGGCGCCGCCGACATGACGCCTCCGACCAGGCCGGGGATGGCGCTGGCCTCGGCCGACGATGGCCTGGTGACCGTCCGATGGGGCGCCGCGGCTGATGACACGGGCATCGCCGGGTACCGGGTCTACCGCTGGACCGCGGCTCCCACGGGCGCCGCCTGGTCACCGGTCCACACCCTGGTGGCGACGGTCCCGTCCGGGCAGCACAGCCTCGCCGACACCACGGTGACGAACGGCACGACCTACTACTATGAGGTCCGTGCCGTGGACGCCGCGACGAACGTCGGTCCGCGGAGTACGACGGCGAGCGCGACCCCGAACGCTGCCGTGCCGACGGCGGTGGTGACACCCGAGACGCCCGACGGCGCGAACGGGTGGTACGTGACCGCGCCGGCCATCGCGCTCGCCCCGAGCGCGCCCGGCCGCTCCGTCCAGTACTCGTTCGATGCGACGCCGACGTCCTGGACTGACTACTCGGGCACCATCACGGTCACCCCCGGGGATTCGACGTTGTCGTTCCGCGAGAGCCATGACGCGACCTACTCGGTGGTCCAGAGGCTCCACGTGCCCTTCGACCCGACCCCGCCGTCGGCGACCGTTTCGGCGCCGACGTGGAGCGTCACGAACTCTGCGACGCGGGCCTTCACGGTGTCGTGGTCGGCGTTCGACACGATATCGGGGGCTTCGACCTATGAGGTCGACTACAAGATAGGCAGCGCGGCATGGCACGCCACGCCGTGGCACCCCTCGACGATGGCGACGTCCGCGGTCTTCCCGGGCATCTCGGGTTCGACGTACTACTTCCGCGTCCGTGCCACCGACGCCGCCGGGAACGTGGGGCCGTACGTGACCTCGGTGGGGACATCGGTGCCCTTCGATCAGACGAGCGCGTCGTACTCGTCCGGGTGGAAGACAGGCAGCCGCTCGAGCGACTTCCTCGGTTCGTACAAGTACACGACCTCATCAGGTAGGTACGCGAGCTTCAAGCTGAGCCGCGGCACCCTGGATCTGGTCGCCAACACGGGTCCGGGGCTGGGCAAGTTCGCGGTGTACTTCCGCGGCCGGAAGATCGCCACCGTCGACACCTACTCGAGGACGAACCGGGTGCGGCAGGTCCTGAAACTCGTGAAGTTCTCCGGCTCGGGCACGGGCACCGTGAAGATCGTCAATCTGGCGACCTCTCACCGGCCCCGGATCGAGATCGACGGCTTCGTTGCGCGCTGAGGAGACCATGTCGACGGGGGAAGGCCGAGGCCGCTCCGTTCGCACCCGGGTGACCATCGCGACCGTCGCGGTCGTGCTGCTCGCGGGCATGACCGCCGCGTGGTGGTTCGAGTCACACACCCCGGTGCCCCGAGGGCCCGCACAGCCGGTCGAGACCAGTTCGACCGCCAGCACGACGGCGGCACCCGGCGGCTACGCGGTGAGGGTGACGCGCGACGGCACGCTGTTGGCGTCCTACGATCTGGCGCAGCTCGAGGCCTTGGGGATGAAGCAGGTGGTCGTCCAAGGTGGGACCGAGCAGGGTCCGACGCTGCTGTCGGTGCTCGAGCGTGCCGGCGCCGGGACGTTCGTGTCCGTCACGATCCTGGGGACCGGCGCGAAGGACAGCGGACGCCTGGTGCTCGCGGCATCCGCGATCGGCCCCGAAACGGTGCTCGACATCGCGAAGCGCGGGACCGTCAAGGTCGCCGGACCGAACATACCGTACAGTCAACGGGTACGCGACATCACGGAGATACAGGTCCGATGAGTCATCGCCAACCTGCCCGCATACGCGTCGCCGACATGACTGTCATCGCGCTCGTCGCGGTCATGATCCTTCTCGGCAAGACGTTGCTCAGGATGCCGATCAGCGTGTCGGGGCACGCTGGCGTCCTATGGATCGCCGCGCTCGTCATCGGGCGAGGGGTCGTTCGACGGCCCTGGTCCGCGACGCTGATGGCGCTCATCGGGGGGCTGCTCGTCGCGGTCATGCAGCCCAGCAGCTCCGGCGCGCTGCTCACCGTCGCGAAGTACGTCATCCCCGGGATGCTGCTCGACGGGCTGACACCCCTGCTGGGCGGACGTCTCGACCGCATCGTGCCCGCGGTCGTGGCCGGAGGGGCGGCTCACGCCGGCAAGGTGGCCGTCGACCTCGTCGAGGGGCTGATCGCCCACGTGCCTGCTTCGGTCCTCGCGGTCGGGCTCACGGCGAGTACCGCCCTCCACATCGCCTTCGGCGCGCTCGGCGGGCTGCTCGGCGCCTTGGTGTTGCGGGCCCTCATGCGCGCGCGCATCCCCCAGATGGCCGACCTGGCCGACGTGGAAGTGCCTCGATGAGGACGCGCACGCTCGTCGCCGCTGCCGTGCTGGTGCTGGCGTTGACAGCGCCGGCCTTGGCTCGCGCGGAGGTGTGGACCGAGGGAACCGCGGCCCGCCCGTTCGGGTTGGCGGACAGGGGCGGATTGATCGTCACCACGGACACCGCCGACCCGTCCCTGATCGTCCCGCTGACCTCGTCCACCGTCTACAACGGTTCCGCGATCGAGTTCGAGCCACGGTCCGTCGCCCTCATGCCCGACGGCTCGTACCTCGTTGCCTGCGGGAAGCACGGGACCATCGTTGTCATCTCAAAGGATGGCCGTCTGCTGCGCCAGTACGGGGCGGGCGACATCGCCGGTCTCCAGCGTCCGTTCGACGCGCAGCCGACGAGCGACGGCGGGATGCTCATCGTCGATCGCTCCCTCGTGCAGGGGGAAGGCTTCATCTTCCGCGTGGACGCCTCACTCAAGACCGTATGGCGCTTCGGCGGCACGTCGGGCATGGGGGCGGGCCAGGTCTTCGACCCCTTCACGGCGCGCACGCTGCCCGGAGGGCATACGCTCATCTCGGACAGCCTGGGGGACCGCGTGATCGAGGTCGACGACGCTGGCGGTGTCGTGTGGTCCTTCGGAGCGTTCCAGATCCCGGGCTCCGACTCGAGGCATCTCGACCGGCCGCACAGCGCGGAGCGCCTCGCGAACGGCAACACGCTCATCTGCGACTCGAACAACCAGCGCGTGATAGAGGTGACGAAGTCCGGCGTCATAGCGTGGAGATACGGGACGGGCGTCCCCGGATCGGGTCCGGGGCAGCTTCAGAACCCGAACTCGGCCGTTCGCCTCGCGAACGGCAACACGCTGATCTGTGACTCGGACAACTCCCGGGTACTCGAGGTGGACAGCGCCGGAAGGATCGTCCATCTCTTCGGCAAAGGTGGGATCGTCCCGGCCGGTGGAGCGCTGAGCGACGTACGGGTGGCCCTGCGGACCTCAGACGGGTCGACCGTGATCGCCGACACCTCGAACATGCGCCTCGCGACGTATGGGTATGCGGCGCACCGCGAGTGGATCGCGACCTCGTCCGTGATCGACCCTCAGCCCGGCGCGCGCAAGCGCTTCATCGCGATACGCGTGCACGCGACCGTGCCGTCGGGCTCGGCAGTGGGCGTGGAATGCTCGATCAACTCCGGTGCATGGCTCGATCTCCTGGGCACGTCCCTCCCGAGCGACGCGCTGGGCACGAACATCCGGTACCGCCTGCGCCTCACGACGGGCTCGGCAGCCGCCGCGCCCTCCGTGCAGGACGTCTCGATCGAGTGGGCCATCGCGGGAGCCAGCGGCTCGAACACCGGCAACGGCTCGCACGTGACGACATCCGCCGCCGGCACCGGGAAGGGCACCGGCACCGGCGCCGGGTCGGGCAGCGCCGAGCCCAGCGGGACCACCCAGATCGCGGGAGGGACGGCCGACGGCGTCGCCGGGACCGGCGGCGTGGGAGTCACCGCCTCGACGAACCTCAGCGGCTGGGTCATGAGCGAGGTCAAGGACGACCAGTCCGGCGCCGGGAGCGCCGCCGGCGGAAGCGGCTACGGTGGCGGCACGTCGCTCGATTCGACGGCTCCCGGGGTCGCGCTCCTGCTCGCGGTGTACTCGATCGGACTCGCGTGGTCGCCCACGACGCGGCTCGCCACTCGACTCATCACCGGCACGATGTCACGCTAGGCCCCACGCCACACGGATCACGAAGGAGCGACGATGCACCAGGTGTCCTACTACCTCGCACACCCCGAGGCCGTCCTGTATCCGGTGGCGACGGTGCTGCTCTACCCGGTGCTCATGCTCGAGACACTCGCGCTCATGTACATCGTGTTCGAGTTCGGACGGTTCACGCTCGAGATGATCCGCCGCGACCGACGCCGCTCGCTCCACCACATCGAGACGGCGGCGAGCGCCGCACGCCTCAACGTCGCAGCAGGGAAGCACGCCGAGGCGATCGCCGACCTCGCCGGAATGAGCCGGAACTGGCTGGTCACCCGCTTCGCACGCCTGCTCGGGGCCGGCACCGATCTCAGTCGCGCGCGCCTGATGAAGGTGGTCGCGGATACAGAGATGCTCGCGTCCAAGCGGCTCGATCGCACCCGCATGTGGATCCGGCTCGGCCCCATCATCGGGCTGGTCACCACGCTCATCCCGATCAGCCCGGCGCTCGTCGCACTGGCGAAGGGCGACCTCGAGACCCTGTCCGCCAACCTCGTCATCGCCTTCTCGACGACGGTCATCGGACTCCTCATCAGCGGTCTCGCGTTCGTGATGTCGTCCGTGCGGGAGCGCCTGTACCTGCAGGACATCAGCGACGTCGAGTACGTTCTCGAACTTCTGGAGGGGTGACCTGTGAGCGAGCTCGGACGCGCGCCCGAGAGGCCGAAGCCCTCTTTCATGCGGCGCAGGCGGCTGCTCCATCCCATCCACCACGAGGACCCCATGGCCACGATGGGCAACCTCTTCGACATCGCCATCCTCATGGGCGTGGGACTGCTCATCATGGCCCTGAGCTCCTTCGGTCTCCGTGACCTGCTGTCGAACGCCGACACGACGATCGTGAAGAACCCGGGCAAGCCCGACATGGAGATCATCACGCGCAAGGGCGGCAAGATCACGCGCCTGCAGCAGACCGGACAGCAGGCGGAGGGCTCCGGAACTCCGGTGGGCACCGTCTACCGCCTGCAATCCGGAGAGATGGTCTGGGTGCCGAACGCTCCGGGCCAGTAGCACGCCGACCGAGGACGCAATCACGAAGACGAACGGGGAGACCATGCGCGCGTACGTCTGCTTCGATGACACCGACATCCTCGACTGCGGCCGGGGGACGGGCAAGCTCGGGCGGTGGCTGATGGACCGGCTGCCCGAGGGGTGCACGGGCTGGGGCGTCGTGCGCCAGCAGCTCCTCGTGCATCCCGACATCCCGATGACGTCGCACAACAGCTCGGCGTGCGCCGTGATCGACGCGCTCGACGCCAGCGTCGTTCCGGAGTTGATCTCGACCGCGATCGCCCTCATCGAGGAGAACTACTTCGAGGGGAGCGACCCGGGACTGTGCGTCGCGACCGAGCATGACGTCGAGACACTGGCGCGCCTTGAGGTCTTCGGGAGGCTGGCCGCGGTCGAAGTGACCGACAAGGATGCGGCGCGTGTGGCGGCCACCGGCGTCCACCTGTCCGAGCACGGTGGCACCGGGGGCGGGATCATCGGCGCCGCCGCGGGGGTGGGGCTGACCTCGCTCGGATGGGCCGGCCGTCTCATCGACTTCCGTGTGCCTCTGCGCGGGTTCGCACGCGAGTGCAGCGTTGCCGAGATCGAGTCCGCGGGCATCCGCGTGCTGGCGATCGACCGCAACGTCGGCGTGCCGCGGCCGGACGATATCGTGGACACCCATGACTGGCTTCGCCCGCGACTGTGGGGCGGAGAGCCGGCGGTCCCTGTGCTGTGGGCGGGCGAGGGCCGATGGGACGTCGTCGCCAACAGGCCCGGCGAGGAGCGCTAGACCCTGAGGGGAGCGGCTCAGCGGCCGACGGGTCGGGGAATCATCCGAAGGCTGCACGTTGGCGGATTGTCCTGTAGTCCGTCTTGGCATACCCTAAGTAGCCGCATAGGGTACGGGGATCGGTACGGCGGGGGTACGGCGGGTACATTCGCGGATCGGGGTCGCAGAGGGGCCGTCCCTGGGCCCGACCACCTCGACGCGCGACCGATAGGCGAGGGAGAGACGCGCATGAGGTCCAGGGGTCTGACGAAGCTCGTGTGGCGAAAGATCACTTCGACGATACTGGCGCTCGCACTGGTGGGGGCGTACGTGCCCCTGACCGTGCAGTCCGCGTATGCGGCGCCGGGGACCTATACGGGGGGTATCGACTCAGCGCCCGTGTCCGTGCTGAACGACCACACCGTCTACGCCCTGCATTTCACCGGGTCCGGGCTGCCGGCGAACTCGACCATGTACCTTTCCGCCAAGCTCTCCGACACGGGCGCGTCGGGCGGGTTCACCACCGCACCCGGCTTCACCTGGGACGGGAACAACGGCACGCCGCGATGGGTGCAATCACGTGAGGTGGCCGGCAGCAATGGGTCGGTGCTGACCGACGGCTCGGGGAACGCCTCGGGCTGGGTCTACTTCAAGTGCGGGGACGAGGTCTTCACGGGCTTCGCGGCGGGCTCCGGCCATGGCGCCAACCAGGCCTACCTCACCCTGCAGTTCCAGCTGGGCTCCGGCGGTTCGTACAACCCGACCGTGAAGCCGATCGTCACCGTTCTGGACGCGAGGACGCAGGGCTCTTGGGTGCACAACGGCCTCGCCACGGGCGCTTCGGCCGCCGTGGTGGCCAGCGCGACGTCCCTCGACGGCCTCACCCAGTACTCGCTGCAGAGAGCGGAAGCGAACCTGTGCGACGACAACGATGACGGCGTCGTCGACAACGAGGACTACGGTCCCGCCGGCTCCACCGGTGACTTCCTCTTCGGCGTGCCGGCCGCCGTCACGATGAATGTGAGCCTCGGTCAGACCTCCTGGGCCGCCGCGCAGGGCGTCGCAGCGGGCCCGGCGGACACCGACGTCGCGCTCGGTGGCACGGACATGACGCCGCCGACCGCGCCCGCCGGTCTGTCCGCCACGCCCGGCAACAACAGCGTGAGCATCAGCTGGGACGACTCGACCGACGGTGTGGGCGTCACCGGTTATCGCATCTATCGCAAGACCGGCGCAGCGTATGCCGTCCAGGGCACGGGTGACGCGTCGCTCACGAGCGCGCTGCCGGTGCTCGTGACGACCGTCGGCTCCGACACGACGACCTACACCGACTCAGCGGTCGTGAACGGAACGACGTACGACTACTACGTGCGTGCCGTCGACGCGGCGACCAACACGAGCGCGCGCTCCAACGAGGTCTCGGTCGTCCCGGCACTGGTGGACACGACGTCGCCTACGACCGCCATTCTCGGAGTGGTGGACGGCGGCACCTACGCCAGCCCCGTCACGTTCTCGCTCGTCGCCTCCGACAACGTCGGCGGAACGGGCATCAAGGCGACCTACTACACGCTCGACAGCGTTCAGAGCACCTACACCGCGCCCGTCCAGGTCTCGGCGGTCGCTACCCACACCGTGACGTTCTGGTCGGTGGACAACAGCAACAACGAGGAGACCCCTCACGGTTCCGTGACCTTCAAGGTGATCCCGGCCCCGAGCACCACCATCTCCGGCGTCACGGCCGGCTGGTCGAAGGTCGCCGAGACGTTCAGTCTCGTGACGACCGGTGACGCCGCTCCGTTCACCACGTTCTACACGCTCAGCGGCGGAGCGACCACGACCTACACCGCGCCGGTGACCGTCAGCACGCAGGGCACGACGACAGTGAACTACTGGGCGGTCGACTCCGTCGGCCAGACGGAACCCGCGAAGACGGCGACGATCCAGGTCGACGGCTTCGCGCCC
>JANYKZ010000079.1 GCA_025361505.1 Coriobacteriia bacterium | reverse complement strand
CGATCGCGGGCAGTAGGAGCCCTGCCGCGGCGATGGCCGCCGGGACGGCGGCTGCGAAGGCGAGCGGGCGTGGCACGAGTGCGCTCTCAGAGCGAGTCGAGTGCACCAAGGCAAACACCCCGGCGAGCACGAGCGTCGATCCGGCGATCACACTCGGAATGGCGAGCGGCTGCGGTCCGGCAACGCCCACGACCTGTTCCAGCAGGATGAGGGCGGACAGGAGCACCGGCGTCAGCGCCAGCGCGGCGGCGCCCGTCGACGGACCCCACACCTTCAGCGTCCGGGGCCAGGTCGCGCACACGACCCCCCACGCGACGGCGGCGACCGCCACTTCGACGGAGTGCTCCGTGAGCGCGCTCCAGCCGGAGGAGAGGCCCGATGTGACCCACCACGCCAGCGAGAACACGAACGCGCTGCCGGAGGCGCACAGCAGAGCGCCATCCATACCGGACGCGCGAGCCACACGCACGAGGAGCAGTCCGCCTCCGAGGAGCAGGAGCCCGCCGAGCAGCATGCCCAGCTCTTGGGGAGCGAAGCGGACCAGAGGAGAGAAGGACGAAGGACGCTCCCAGTCGGCCACGACCCCCGCGACGCCCGCCAATGCGAGCAGCGCGCCGGCGACCGACCAGCCCGCGTTCAGCGCACGGCGCTCCCGGAGCGCGAGCACCGCAGCGCCGCACGCGGCGACGGCAGCCCACCCTCCGCTGACCCAGAAGACCACGATCGAGCCAGCGGGTGCGTCGGTCATGCGGAGGCCGGCGACGAGCGCCGGTGCGCCCGCGAAAGCGAGCAATCCCCCCGCGGCCGCTTGGAGCGCCTGGGACCGCGTGAGCCCTCGGAGGGCGCGAACGGGGCGATGGGTGAGCAGGAGCGCCAGTGCCACCGCACCGCCCGTGAGCGCGGCTGTGAGCGCGCCTGCGGGTACGCGTCCGGCTAGGACGACGCACATCTGAACGAATGCCGCGAAGGCCGCGGCAAGGGCGAGAGGCGGAGCGATCCGTCGTAGCCGGTCCATCGCGCTCGCCTCCCCTTCCGGGCTCGTCATGCTGCGGAATCCACGGTACTCCATCGAGCCGGAGGGGCCGGGAGAGCGATCCTCTCCCGGCCCCTCCGCCGAAACCTTGCCGTTCCGTCTACCCGGGTCGGGCAGGCTTCACGTTCCTACTTGTTGTGACACGTCTCGCACACGCCGCGGTTGTCGAGCTTGAGCAGCGCGCTGTCGTTCGTCGGCGGGACTCCGCCCTTGCCGGTGCCGGCGGTCAGATCGTTCGCGGGATCGGCGACGTTCGCCCAGCCCGTCATGACCGTGGAAGCGCCGTGAGCGTTGTGGCACGTCAGACACTCGATCCAGTCTCCGTCGGTGTTGACGACCGAGCCGTTGGTGTCGCTGGCGATGTGCGCGAGCGGCAGGACTGAGTCGGTGACGACCAGAGCACGGGCGCCCACGAAGTTCGTGAGCGGGACGTTGATCGGGTGACGATGACGGTCCACGAAGCCGAAGCCGTCGCCGGCGTCGTACGTGCTGGTCTTGGTCATGTACGTGGTGTGGCAAGCCGTGCACCAGCCGCTCATACCCTTGAGGGGATCAGCGCCCAGCGGTACCGCGTACTGCGCCTTGGTGTAGTTCGGGATGTAGGCGGTGTACTGCGTGTGCAGGGCGAAGCCCTGCGACGGGAAGCCCACTTCCTTCGAGATGACGTACGGGGTCGGGGTCGGGGTGGTCGCTGACGCGCCCGAGGCGGTCGGATCGTAGCCACCGACGGCGACGCCGTACACGACGTCCTTCAGGATGCGGTAGTTGGACGACCCGTGCGGGTCATGGCACGTTCCGCAGTCCATCACGATCTTGGCGCCGGTACCCAGCGTGGCGGGGTAGTTGCCCGACGCGTCGACCGAGGACGTGGACGTGGACCCGAAGGCGCCGCCGCCCCATGCGCCCCACGACTGGCCGTTCATGAGATGCGTCGAGGTGACCGGATTGTTCATCCCGTCGTACAGCACGCCCTTGGTCTTCGTGGGGTCCTCACGGCCGAACGCGCCGCCGAGGAGGGTCGCTCCCTGCGTGCCGTACTTCGTGCCCTCATAGACGCCGTCGAGGACGTTGGTGTCAGCGCCCTGGCTCGTCGAGTCGTGGCACGCCAGACAGAACTGGTAGACCGTGGTCGCGTCGGAGAGCAGCAGCGCGGACTTCGTCTGTCCGTTGGTGCCCACCCACGTCACGGAACTCGGCGCGGTGTGTGCGCGGTGACAACCGGCGCACGCCTCCGTGTTGGAGATGTAGCCGCCGTGCGGGCCCATGTTGGCCAGCGCGATCGACGGAACCAGCGCGATCGCAAGAACGGTCGCTACCAGAACCATGAGCATAGCGAGCTTCTTCGCGGTCACCTGATCCCCCCTTCGCTCAGTGCCTCTTCTTCGATCTTCGCACGACGGGCCGTGAGTGCCAACAGGCCAGCCACGACCAGGGTCGGCGCGAGGGCCGCCTTTGCGAACGGGCTCGACAGCAGACTGCCGATCATCGGGGCGACGTGATCCTCCATGAACGGGTCGGCCTTCGGCGGTGCGACCAGGAACCTGTGGGAGGCCCAGAACATCGAGCCGTCTCCGAAGCGCGAGGTCCAGCCCTGACCGCTGTCGGTCAGGTACTTGAGGATGTTCGCGCGGGTGTCGTACACCATGGCCTTCGCAGGGCACGTGTAGACGCAGGTGGGCTGGTGGTCGAGTTCGGGGATCACCGTTGCGTCGGACGTCGGCAGCTGCGAGACGCGCGCGCCGCTGGCTCCGACCGCCTTCGTCGGCAGATCGCCGCCGAGACCCGCACCGACGTACGGAGCGTTCACGTACGTGCCCGTGCACAGCGTGCACTTCCAGGCCTTGTCGGTCGCGAACAGGTCCGAGCCGGTCCCGATCATCGGGACGCCGCCGCGCTGGCAGTCGATCTTGCACTGCTGGACGCACTGCGGATCGTCCGGGTTGCAGAGATTCGGATCGATCCAGACGGCACCGGTATCGGTGTTCTTCTTGATCGCCTTGAACGGGCAGCGCCCTGCGCACGGCGGATTCTCGCAGTGCCAGCAGCTGAACCGCACGTAGGGACCTGCGTCGACACGCTTCTGTGACTTGATGACCACGCGCTGGTTCGCCGCGAGCTTGTTGTGCGGCAGGTCCGGCGAAACGGTCACATCGCCCTTCATGTGCCAAGTCCTCTTGCAGGAGATGACACAGCCGTTGCACCGCACGCACTTGTCTACTTCTTGCAGGATCGCCATCTCGTTCTGAGTTGCCACTATGCCACCTCCCCTACATCTTCTCGATCTTGCACAGACAGGCCTTGTACTCCGGGATCATCGTGTTCGCGTCCCATGCGTCGATGCACAGGTCGTTCGCACGCGAACCGGTTCCAAGCCCCTTGTCGCCCCAGTGCCACGGAATGGCCACGACGCCACGGCCGACACGCTGGTTCGACTCGAGACCGACGCCGACACGGGCCTTGAAGCCGCGGGCCCAGTGAGCTCCGCCCGGCAGCGCGCTGTTCGGCGATATCGCTTCCTGGCTTGTCTGCGAGTCGCCTCGGGCCGTGATGATGTTGACCCAGTCACCGTCAGCGATACCGTACGCGCGCGCATCTGCGGCGTTGAGCTCGACCCACGGCACCGGCTCCGCTTCGACGTTCCATGAGTTGTTGCGCGTGATGGGGCCGCCCTGGAAGTGCTCGACGCAGCGGATGCTCGTCAGGACCAGCGGGTAGTCCGCGAACACACCGGGGACCGTCGGATTCGCGCCCGTCCAGTAGAGAGGGGTGGTCCCGGTCAACGTTCCCGCTGCGTTGCGCGTGGCGGAGATGTTGTGGCCCCAGGTGGCGACCAGATCGTCACGCGGCGACTCGACAGGCTCGGTGTGGCCCGGGAAGCGGCCGGCGAGCGAGAGCGTCGCTGACAGGAAGTGCGGGCTGGCCAGGTTCTGACCCGCGCCCGCGGGCACCACGCTCGGGATATCCGCGAACGTCTTGTACTTGCGGTACAGCAGCGACCAGTCCGCAAGACCGGAGTCCGGCGCGCTGCTCTCCGTGAAGAGGCAGCAGATGGCGCCCGGCGAGACGAACACGTCCGCCTGATCCATCGAGACCTCGCTGTTGTTGTAGAACACACGGCGGTTCAGCAGCCACGCCCAGCCCCAACGGGGGTAGTTGTTCGCGTTCAGGGTGCCGGCGGCGCCCTTGAGGCTGTTGTTGCGGCTCTTCGCGCGGGCCTTGGTGAGCCACGCAGAACCAGTTCCGGCCGGGTTCACGTCCTGGCCCACCGTCGCGTAGTAGCCTGCGGCGTTGCCGCTGCCCGAGTAGATCCACATCGTGCCGCCGCTGGTCGTCGTGTCGTTCAACGGCCTGCAGATCTCGATGTGGACCTTCTCAGCGACGACCTCGGAGCCGTAGACGAGCTTGTTGACGGGAGCAGTCGCTCCGGCCGGCCACATCTCCGTGGTCGTGCTCAGGTCCTCGAACGCTGTCGTGTCGGTGGGAGTCCAACCGAACTTGTCACCGTAGAGGACCTTGTACGCGGGTCCCTGGATGGCAGGGGTGAGCGAACTCCACACACCCGCCGTGGCCGGGGTGGTCGCGAGGCCGTTGAACGGAACGTTCGTCATGTGACTGAACGCGCCGGCCTTGTCGAGCGCGTAGGCGAAGCGCAGCAGCAGCTCGAGGTCGGCCTTGCTGTTGCCCTTCGGCCTGGTCGCCCGCTCGCGCCACTGCAGCCAGCGGCCCGAGTTCGTGACGCTTCCCGCTTCCTCGACGTGCGAGCACACGGGGATCAGATAGGTGGGAGCGCCGTCCTTGCGGTCGACCGCGGCGGTCTCGGTCTCGTACATGTCGGCGACGACCATGAGGTCGAGGTTCTTGAGACCGATGCGCACGGCAGACTGGTTCGGCTCCGTGATGGCGGGGTTCTGGCCCCAGATGACCGCCGCGCTGATCAGGTTCGCCGCGGACGTGCCGGCGGCCATGTAGCGGAAGGTCTGGATGTGCTGGACGCCGTTGCCCTTCGGCCACAGGTCGTACAGCTTGTCGATCTCGCTGCGAAGCACGGTCCCGGTTCCGAACCACTCCTGCGTCATGTTCTGGAATCCGGCCTGCTGCAGGCCGAGGCTCGCCTGGACCGTGTAGTCCTTGGCCACGGAGCCGTTCAGAGAGAGGACGCGGTTCCCGAACAGGGTGTTCGAGTAGTGCGCGTAGGTCTCGCCAACGCCGGGGTTGCCGGAGTAGCCGGGGATCGAGTCGAACAGCAGGCCGATGTCCGTGGAGCCCTGGACGTTGTGGATGCCGCGCAGCGCGTTGATGCCGCCGCCCGGGCGTCCCATGTTCCCCATCATCGTCTGGAGGATGGCGAGGTCCTTGATGTTCTGTGACCCGTTGCTGTGCTGGGTCTGGCCCATGGCGTAGAGGATCGTCGTGGCCTTGTACGTCGACACCTGCGGCGTGGCGACGGCGCCGGCGACATCGGTGGGGTTCACGACGCCCAGCGTGAAGTCGCTGCTCTTGAAGCGGCTGTGATCCACGAGAGCCTTGGCGACGGCCGCGATGTCGGCCTCGGTGCAGCCGCAGATGTTCGCGACGGTCGCGGTGTCGTACGGGGCAACGTGAGCGACCAACTTCTGGTAGACACTGTCCGCATCGCTGACGTTCGCGGCGATCACCGGGAACTCGGGGAAGCGGTCGACCGGATCGGTCAGGTAGCCGGCGTTCGCTCCGATCGTAAGCGTCGCCCGCTGGTAGTCGTCGCCCGTGGCGTTGACCTTGAAGCGGGAGTCGCAGTACTTCGGATACCCGGCATAGAGCGCCGGCGCCGCGACGCCATCGTACTTGGCGCTGGCGAGCTTGGCCAAGTTGAAGGCGCTGGCCGCCGATCCGGCGTCATCCTGGAAGGTGCGCGCGTAGGACAACGAAGCGGGTGTCGTGCCGTTGTGCCAGCCCAGCATGTTCGCCGCAGCGGTCGCGTCGTACGTTGCGATGTTGTTGAAGATCCAGTTCAGCAGACCGTTCGTGAATGCGACGTTGGTCCCCGGACGGATGCGCACGAACATGTCGCCGCGCGCGGGGTCGCACTGACGCGCCGTACGCGTCAGTCGCGGATCGACAACGATCAGTCTCGCGTTCTTTATGCCGAACCGCGCCGCGTTGATGTGCGCCATGCATGCGGGGTGGTTCTCGGCGGGGTTGGCGCCATAGGCGAAGACCAGCGAGGCGTTATCGATGTCGTTCCAGTGGTTCGTCATTGATCCTCGTCCGAATGCGCGGCCCAGACCGGCCACCGTGGACGAGTGTCATATACGGGCCTGGTGCTCGGTAAGGCTTGTGCCGAACTCAGCGATCAGGCGACGGTACACGTAGTTCTGCTCGTTGTTCATGTGCGAAGAGCCGAAGAACTGCACGTGGCGCGAGTTGCTGAGCGCCGTCGATCCCGGCGTGACCGGAAGGCGCGCGGCGACAAGTCCAGTGGCGATCTCGTCCATCGCCGTCGGCAGCGCCATCTTGCTCCACGCGCCGTTGCCGATGCGCTTGTAGGCGACGCCGGTGGTGTCGTAGGCAGGATCGTAGGCGAACACCGGATTCACCGGGTGCGTGCCCGCGAACGCGCCCAGGCGCCGCTTGTTGGTGACGAGCTGGTAGGCGCCGGCGCCCTTTGCGCACAGACCGCCGTTGTTGATCGGTGAATCGACGTCCCCATAGACGTCGTAGACGTCGCCCGTGACATCGCCGACAGCGATGACCTGTCCGCAGCTGGCGGAGCAGTAGGGGCACGTCGTGTGGTAGCGAAGGACGTTGACGTCCCCGTTCTTGAGCTTGATCTCCGCCAAAGCGGGCGCGGGCGCGAAGTTGAGCGCCCCGGCCGCGGCCGCACCCGCTGCGCCGACTTTCAGGAAGTCACGCCGCGAGAGCTCGAACCTCCCCGTATCCTTGTCGTTCTGTCCCATTCTCTTCCCTCTCCTGCGAATGGATCTAGGTCGTTCCAAACCGCTTACCCGCCCTGCGGATCGAGTCCGGCCGTGGACCTCACGCGTACCTCTGCCCCTTCATGCGAGCCCCGGCCAACGGGTGAAATACAAAAGACCGCGGCAGCGCACACGACGTGTGCGAACTGACCAGCGGTCTCTGGATCACATTGTGGAAGCCCCCTACCCCGAAGGAACACATGCACTGGACAGACCCCCGTCGGGGTCTCATCCGGCACACGCCACCTTTTCAAATCCGGGAGGCGATACGGTTTCCCGCACCACCCTATCGGCCCGACGACCATGGCGCGACCGCTTTAGGTCTGCCGGGCTCGGAGGCGTATCTGTTTTTCAAACGCCCGCCCGAGGTATGCCGGCCTCGTACGCGCGCCGCGCGGCAGCAGTGCCCGCGCCGATTCGTAGTCGTCACGCTATGCCCGGGACCGCTGCTTGTCAACAGCGGACGGCCGGCACGGGCGCGCCCGAACTCCTGCCTAGCCCTTCTTCACGAACGTCGCGAGCCACGAGGCCCGATCGTACACATCGACGCCGAGCGCCGCGGCGAAGCGCGCAAGCTGTGCGTCCTCCGTGCACAGGACCTTGTAGTGCTTGGCCATCGCGAGCAGTCCCGCTCGTTCAGCAGCGACCGAGAACCGGTCCTTGATCAGACTCGCCTCGGTGTCGGAATAGGGTTCCCCGCTGAGCAGTTCGCCGAGCGCGACGCCCTCGGCGCTGCGGCCCGCGTAGCCCGCGGCGTCAGACTCGGTCATCACCCACCGCCAACGGCCACCTGCCATCTTGGCCACCATGTCGGCCACGATCATGCCGTCGACGAAGTCCGGGGTCACCACGAAACGCGGGCGTCGCCACAGCACCGGCAGCAGGAGAAGCGGGAGCGGCAGAAGCAGCAGCCACCAGGACGCGGGCGACACCTTCGTGACGAGCGGGATGTCCGCCTTGGCATAGCCCCACACCTGGACCTGGTTGTTGTCCCGGTCGGTGATCAGGATGCGCCCGTCCTTGTCGACGGTCACGTCGTTCGGGAAGTTGAACTGGCCCGGGCCGACACCGTTCTCACCAAAGGTCGCGAGCGACGTCCCCTTGTCGTCGTAGATGTCCACGCGGTGCGACAGGGCGTCCACGACGTACAGGTGACCCGCGGCATCGAGCGCCACGCCGCGAGGCGTGCCCGAGGTGTTGATCACTCTCACGAAGGTGCCATCGGTCTTGAACACCTGGACCCGACGGTTGTTGCCGTCGGCCACGAAGACCTGAGCGTCGGTGCCCGTGCCCTTGACCACGATCCCGTTCGGGAACAGGAAGTCGCCGGGGAAATCGCCGGCGGAGACGACCTGCGCCGTCTTCCCCCACTCGGTGATGAAGGTGCCGCCGGCGGCGAAGACCAGGATACGGTGCTTCGCGGTATCGCCGACATCGCTGATGTAGATGGTGCCGTCGGGGCCGAACGCGATCGCGAGGGGCGACCATGCGAACTTGGGATCGTTGTTCGGGACGAACTTGCGCAGGTACTTCCCGGAGGCGTCGAAGATGTAGACGCCCTTCAGGCCGCGGTCCGTGACCCAGATCTCGTTGCTCTTGGAGACGGCGAGGTGCACAGGGCTGTTGAGGGCCTTGTTGGCGCCATCCTTGATCGGACCGAAGTCGAACAAGTAGCCGCCGTCACGCGTGTAGGCCCGGACGGTTCGCAGAGCGAAGTCCGTGACGTACACCTTGTCGGCGATGACCGCGATCCCGGTGGGCTTCGTCATCGCCTGCGAATCGGTGCCGGAGAAGGCGAAGAGGAACTCGGGAGGCTGGAACGCCGCCTGTGCGCCCGCCACGACCTCCGGTATCGGCAGGCGCCGGTTCTGCGTGTAGTAGTAGGCCGCGTAGGTGAGCGCGGCGAGCAGGACGGCGAGGCCCACGAGCACGGCCACCCTCCTGCGCCTGGCGCGCGCCATGGCGCCCCCGGTCGAGAAGGAGGAGCCGGGCGTGGGGTTCAGATCCTGGGAGCCGTCACTTGGCATTCGAGGTCAACCTCTTGATCGCGTCGGTGGCCTGGGCATCTCCCGGAACCAGCTCGAGGAGCCGCTCCCAGGCGTTCTGCGCGCGCTTCGGGTCCTTGTTGAGTTCCCACAACTGGGCGACGAGGCGAACGGCGGGCGCGCTGGAAGGGTCGAGCGCCGCCGCGACCCGGGCATCCACGAGCGCCTGTTTCGGGTTCGCCTTCTGCAGCTGCACGGCCTGGGCGAGCCGTGTCGCGGCGCTGCCCAGCATGTCCAGCTGCTTCTGCGGGTCCGTGATCCCTGAGGGCGCACGATCGACCGCGATCCGGAAGAGCTCAGCCGCGCCGGCCACGTCCCCCTTCTTCAACAGCAGCATGCCCATGTCGTAGTTCGCCTGGGCCTCCGTGGGATCGAACGCCAGGACGACGGTCAGCTCCTGCTCCTGCATGTCGGCGAGCCCGAGTCGCTGGTAGGCGACAGAGAGCATGTAGTGCACCGGGGACGAATCGCGCTTGATCTTGATGGACTCCTTGAGATTCGCGACCGCCTCTTCGTAGCGCTTCTGCTCGACGTACGTGGTGCCGAGGTAGTAGTAGACGTCGGCGAGCCGCTGGTCCTGTGTCGACATCTCAGCGCCGCCGAGAATGGTGACGAGTTTGGTCCAGTACTGCTCGGCCTGGCTCCACTCGCTTCGCTGCATGGCGATCAGACCGAGGTCGATCAGCGCCTGGGGGTTGTCCTTCTCGATCGTCAGCGCGGCCTCCAGCTGAGTGATCGCCTCGGACTGCTGGTCGTTCGCGACAAGGGCCTCGGCCAAGCGCACGCGCGCCATCGCGACGTTCGGGCTCTTGGTGACGACCGCCTCGAGGTTCGCGACCGCTCGAGCGGCGGGCGACTGGGTGTCGCGCAGCTTTGAGTCGCTGTAGACGTTCCAACCCAGGAACAGGGCCACGCCGAGCACGAGGGCGACGAGGACCCAAGTGACGACCCTGACCCAGCCGTCGGCGGGTACGCGATGCTGCCCGAAGGGCGAGGGGGCCGTCGGGAGGTCCTCGAGGGGACCCTCGGTGGTGTCGACGATCGGACCGTTCGAAGTGCTGTCTTCCATGCTCTCGCCTTCGGTGGATCCGGGTCGAAGCGTCCGGCGGACGTCCGACCCGTGTCCTAGAGGTTCAGATCGCTGTGGCAACGACGGCACAGCTCGTTCCCGGGATAGGGAGCGACCATCACGTTGCGATAGTCGAGCGCCCCGTGGCATTCGTAGCACGAGCGAAGATCATGCCCTTGGTTCAGTTTGGGCGTGGCGCCGACGGCTCCGACCGCGGTGAAGCCGAATCCGACGTGGCATTGCTCGCACCGATAGGCCTTGCCCTTCTTCTGGGCCACGGCGAAGTGCACCGCGTGGTCCGCGATGGAGGACGGCTTGATCGAGGTCGCCGGGGTCGTGGCCATCGCCGGGTGACACAGGACGCAGTTCTTCAGGATGAGCTCGGCGCCGCGCAGGCCGCGATGGTGGCACTCCTCGCACGTCTGCCGGTTGATGTGGCAGACCTTGCAGTCCTGAGCGTTGAGGTCCTTGGCCAGCGGATGCGAGGAGGTCCAGTCAGCGGGATGCGGCATCGGCGTGACGTGACACGCCTCACAGGAGGCGGAGTCGTGGCACGACCCGCACGCGCCCTTCTGGGCCAGGAAGTCCTTACCGTGCTGCACCCTGAAGGGCGCCAGCCGATGGTCCGCCGGGATGACCTGCGGACGGGCGGGCCCTCCGGCCACCTTGGGACGCCCCTGGTGACATGCGGTGCAGAACTCCGACGCGTGGCACATCGCGCACTGCTCCGGCGACGTGTTGGCGGCGACCTTGTGCGAGACCTTCACGAAGTCGGCAGTGTGGTCCACCGGGCGAAGGACGAAGTCCTTCGGGTGGCAGGCGGAGCACTTCTCGGTCGCGACCAGGCCCTTCATCGCGTGCGTCAGGCCGTGGCACGTGTAGCAGGTCGGCATCGATGGCCGCTCGACCGTCTCGGGCCCGTGAGGGAACGAGCGGTGGCAGTCGACGCACTTGAACGCCTTCTGAAGATGCGTCGCGTGGGCGAAGATGACACGCCCCGGAACGTACGCGTCCAGGTCGGGGTGGCACGAGACGCATTCGCCGATCGTGACGAGCCCGTCCGGGCGCACGGTGATCGCGGGCTTGCGTGGTCTGGACGGCATCAGCGGCACGTAGTCCGCCCGGGTCGCCGGGGTGTTCACGTTCTGGTTGATGTGGCACGCGTCGCACCACGTCGAGTCGTGGCACATGAGGCACCGGTTCGAGTCCGCGAGAGAATCGACCCCGTGCTGCTTGCCCTTGTAGTCCGACGTGTGGTCCTTCGGCACCAGCTGTGAGCGCGGCAGCGTGTGACAGGTCGGACACGCTGAGCGCGCGATCTCCTTGGCGCCGTGCTTCAGCCCATGACAGTTGAAGCACGACTGCATCGACGGCAGCACGCTGACCCCGCCCGTGTGCGGCGGCACCCAGTGGCACGCGTCGCAGCTGAGCGTCATGTGGGAACCGTGCTGGAAGATGTGCCCCGGGCTCTTGGCCCCCGCGATCGTTGCGTGACACGGCATGCACTGGGTACCCGACAGGACCGGCGCGTTCAGGTCGATCGCCGGCACGGGTGTCGTCGCCGCGATGGCGGGCGCGGCGATCGCGCCCGCCATCAGCACGGCGACCAGGACAGTGAGTATGCGGGCCGAACGCGTCACGCAACCGTCCTTGTCACGATCATCGCGAAGCGGGGAAGATGCGCGCCAGGATCTGCGCGATCGGATTCGCGAGGTTCGTCTTCGCGCGGCCGTGGATCAGGGCGCGGTTCGACTCGACGAACTGCTCGGTGGCTCCCTCGTGACAACCCGGCGTCCCGCACGTGCGCGGAAGGTTCTCGGGGCTCGTCATCGACTTCGGGTCCTTGAGGGCGAGTGTGTTGTGCGCGCCGTGGCACGTCCAGCATGCCGGCGCGTCGAGAGCTCCGAGCTTGTAGGCCGCGCCGTGGTAGTAGTCGTTGTAGGTCGCGTAGGCGCTGTCGTGCGCGTGACACGTTCCGACGCACAGCTGCTGGCCCGCCAGACGAAGGCGGTCCTTGGCTGCCTGCGTCTTGAGACGCTCGATGTCGTGACCGCCGTGGCACCCGTTGCAGGTGGCCGCGGGGACGCCGGAGGTGCTGGTGATCGATCCGTGGATCGACGCCGTCCACTGGACGTTCTCCTTGGCGTGGCAACCGGCGCAGGCGAACCCGGCGTTCGCGGCCCACAGCTTCGTGACGTTCCCGCCGTCGTTGTACTTGAAGTCGGGGTGACACTGCGTGCACCCGAGCGTGCGGTGGGCCGAGCTGTCGAGCGTGCTGGCCGTGACCGGCGCCTTGATGCGCGGCAGGTCCTGCTTGTGACACGCCAGGCAGGAGTTGCCCGGGTCGTAGCTGAAGGTCTCGGTCGTCACCCAGGACACGTTCTTGGCGACATGGCACGCATCGCACTGGGCCTGTGTGTGGCAGAGCATGCAGTTCGTGCGGAGCTGGGTCTGTCCCGGGACCACGTGACCCTTGCCCGCATAGCCCGCGACCTGATGGTCGAGGGGGATCAGCTGGGCGCGCGGCAGCACGTGGCACTTGGCGCAGTCGGCGGCGGCGATGATGCCCTGCGGCCCGTGGCGCAGGCCGTGGCACGAGAAGCACGACGCCATCTTCGGCCGATCGGTCCCGGTCGGGTTGTGCGGGAAGCGCGTATGGCACGCGACGCAGTCGTAGGTCATGTGCGCGCCGTGGCTGAAGATGTGGTTCGGGACGAGCGTGTCAGAGATCGTGGCGTGACAGTCGGTGCACGTGAACGACAGGAGCGGGCCGCGCTGCAGCTGCTGGATCGCGGTCGACGTGGTATCGGCGGCGAACGCGGGCACGACCGCGAGCACCCAGAACACGCAGAACACGAACAGCGCGACAACAAGACGGTTCAGCCCGCGGGAGCGACTCCCAAGCGGAGCGATCATGTAGGTCCCTTCCGACAGTTCGGCGGATCCCACGCTTCGCACGGCGCTACTTGCGCCCGAGTACGAAGTCGAGGAGGCGCACGACAGGATTCTTGGCTGAGATCGTGGCGCGCCCGTGGATCAGGGGCGCGTAGGCGGCAAGACCGGGGGCGGAGTCCGTGTGGCACCCGGGGGTTCCACAGGAGTTGGCCGCGCCGAGGTTCGCTGCGTTCGTGGGCGAGAAGCGGTCGGAACTCTTCAGCACGGTATGCGTGCCGTGGCAGGTCCAGCACGTCGGGGCGTCAGCGGCGCCGGTCTTGTACGCCGCCCCGTGGTAGTAGTCGTTGTAGTTGGCCCAGTAGTCGGCATGGCAGCCCTGGCGGCCGCACATCTGCTGCGCCTGCGCCCGGACCTCGGCCTGGCCGGCGGGGTTGTTCTTGAGCACGACCATGTTGTGACCGCCGTGGCAGTCGCCGCACAGGGGCTTGCTCGCCGCCTTGGGGTCCGGCTTCTTGTCCGCGGTCGGCACCGGCGCGTGGGCGCCCAGGCTCCAGTCTCGGAACTCGTTCGGGTGGCAGTTCTTGCATGACTGCTTCGCGACAGCGCGCCAGTCCTGACCGCCCTGACCGTGGGGTGCCTTGTAGCCGTAGTCGGTGTGACAACCGGTGCAGACCACGGTCGCGTGAGCCGAGTGGCTGTACGCGACTTCGTCGACCCAGAACGAGTGGGTCGCGTCGCCCTGCGAGACGACCAGATTGGGGTCGCCGTGGCAGACCATGCAGCCGGACTTCCCGAAGGTCGGCAGAGTGAAGTCCATGGCGTAGCCGCCCGAACCGCTCGGAACCGCCGTGGCGGCGATCGACGGAGTGATCGTCGTGACCGCGGCTGTTGCCGTCGACACCGTCGAAGCGGTCAGGACCGGCTTGACCTCGGCGCCGGCCACGGCGGTCGTCAGTGCGACGACCACGATGGTGACGACGAGCAGGATCCCCGCCACGAGCACTCTGCGCTCGATCCTGACCGGCGACATGGCGCTCTACCCCTCTTCCGCCGGAGCGACGACGGTCGCGTGACCGTGGCCACCCTCGGCATCGTCGTGCGACCCGAAGCCGAAGAAGTCCAGCGTCACCGGGATGTCCTCGGTGGCCGAGAGATACATGTGGACGGTCACGACGATGATGAAGATCCACGTGATCGAGTAGTGCAACGTGCGCATCCATGCGACAGCCATGGCGACGCCTCCGACCATCGGGGCGAGCCACCAGCCCAGCAGGATCTGGCTGAAGGTCAGTCCGATGTACGGGATCTTCCAGAACTCGAGCAGCGCGAGGCCGCAGAGCGCCTGCACGGCCATCAGCAGCGCGAAGAGCAGGTAGGTGCCCTTCTGCATGACGTTGTACTTGTCCGTGTGCGGCTTGCTGTTGCTGAAGAACGAGTAGTACGCGGCGACGCCGATCAGGGACTTGGCGTCGCGCTTCGTGATGGCGAAGGCGCGCCAGTCACGGCGCTTGCTCGCGAAGGCGTACCACAGACGCCAGATGAACGTGGCGATGACGATCACCATCGCCACGTAGTGGACGTAGCGGAGCGTCGTGCGGCCACCCTGGATGAACGGGAACCGGATCGCGAGACCGGTGAAGCCCAGCACGAACATCATCACGAGGTGCTGGAAGTGGATGTACTTCGGGAGCGCCGGGGGATGCGGTTCGTCGTGCTCCGGCCACTTGCCTTCGATCCACTTCTTGCGGAAGCGGCCCATGGGGATCGACATGAAGAAGTGGAACGCGAACACGGCCAATACCACCACGTACAACGCCATGAAGACGTAGTCCAACATAACGTTCACGTCACCATACGAAATCGAGAACACCCCCGTCGCGTCGCTTGGTCGCGCCAGGCTGCCGGGCCTGATCTGGGCGCGAACCCCTTACCGGATGAAGCACGCTCGCCGGGGCGCCTCTCCGTGTGATCCGTTGGGAACGGACGCACGCCCCAAAGCCGGTACCGCCGACGATGCCCCATCCGTCGGCGAACCACCTCGCAGCATATGGTCGGGCACCGCTTTCGTCAACGAGCGCGAGCGGGGGCCGGCCGGCCGGCGCTCGGAGGACCGGGACGGCGGAGGGGCTCCGGGTCGAACCCCGGAGCCCCTCGACGTGCCGATCCATCGTGCCGACCCGCGCTACCTCACCGTGACGGAGATGTACGAGGAGGTCCTGGCTTTGAATGCCGTGCTCCCCTTGTACATCGCCTGGAAGTAGTACTTGCCCCTGCTCACGAGCTTGTAGCGGTAGCCCCACGCGCCGCTGGCGGTGGTGCGGCAGGTGGTCAGGGTGACCCATACGGACGTTCCGGGCTTCTTCACCCTCAGCAGGACACTGCTGTTCATCGGAACGCCAGGGCTCAGCACACCCGAGATAGCGACGATGTGGTAGCGCGTCGTCGCCGAGTGGTCCGACCTGATCGTCAGCGCGGTCGTCACCGGGCCCGCGGGCGGCTCCACCGGCACGACCGGCGGAACGGGTGCGGTGATGGTGAACGTCTTGGTCACGTGCGCGGACTCGTTGCGAGCGATGTCCTGCGCCCAGTACTCGATCGTGTGCGCGCCGATCCCTGCGACCGTGACGACCTTGCGCAGTCCGTGCGGGATCGGGGTGCCCGTCGGAACGGGAGTGCTCGTGGGCTCAGGAGTGCTGAGCGCGTGGCACATCGAGCACGGGCCGATGCCGCTGTAGTCCCCGTGGGCCGGGGTCTGGTCGTAGGTGGTCAGCGGTGGGGCCGCCACTGCTGCGCTGAACTTCGTCAGACGCGAGATGGACGCCCTGGTCGCCGCGTTCGAGGCGTCTGACACGACCTGGACCATGTTGCCGCCATCGATGCGGTAGAACACCGAGTCGATGTCGGAACCGTTGAAGTTGTCCGTCGCAGTGAGGGTCATCGTGACCGGCAAGGACGTCACGTAGGACGCCGCAGCGTCACACGTGATCCCCGGAACGACGTCGTCATCAACAAAGAACGGGATGGTCATGACCGTCTGGGTCGTGCCGGTCGGGTAGTCCTTCCACGTCGTGTTCAGTGAAAGGACGTGCGACCCGTAGAGGCTGGTCGTGACCGAGGTGGCGGCGTCGAAGGCGACGCCGTCGAGCGTATAGGAACATGCGGGCGCCAGCGCGATGGTCGCGCTGTTGACGTAAGCGGCCCGAGCGTCGGTGAGGGTTGCCGGCATCGCGGATGCTGCCAATGGCAGCACAGCGACGACCAGCAGCAGGCAGAGCACGACCGCGAGGCGGCCGCTCGTGCGACCGCGGCGATGCGTGCTGCGCGTTTCGTTCATGCTCTCAGATCCTCCCTATTGATTGGAGTTGAGGTGCGAATCGACTTCTGCCCACTGGGCGATAGCCATCGCCCGGGGCTCAGTCAGATACCTGTCGGAGTACAGGCAGACCATGCCGTTCGTGACCGTGACCCTCTTGATGTCCGAGTACTCCTCGAGACCGTCCATGACCGTGATGTGCGCGAAGATCTCCTCGAGCGGGAGGTTGAACGGATCCAGCTCGAAGAAGGTCACCGGCGTGGCCCTGGGGTAGATCTCTGAGTTGTCACGGACGGTCGAGGCGATCAGGAAGACCGGATCGTCGGCCTGGGTGCGGAGCAGCAGCCGTGCGTAGGGGACCACGAGGTACTTCGTCGAATGCAGGAACTCCTCGCCGCTCTTCTCGTCCGCCGTGCGAACGATGTCGGCGTACTGCGGGTCTGCGGCGATCGCGTCCCACACACCGTCGAGCTGCTCCTCTTCGAACGAGAAGGGCTCTTCGGCAAAGACCGCGGGAGACGTGATGTGGGCCGCGCGCGACTCGCGACGGATGTGGTCGACCACCGTCTCCAAGAGCTTGCGTGCCTCTTCGGCTTCGGCCGTCTCAGCGGCGGCTTCGGCTTCGGGCTCGAGCGTCTCGGGTGCGGCGCCGTCCACGGACTCCTCGGCGACGTCCTTCATGTCCTGATCGTTCTCCACTGCTCATCCATTCCGTCGATCGTGTGTCCGGTCACCCGGGGCGGTCTGCTCGTGCTCTCTCGACTAGACGGACGCAGGCAGCAGGCCGAGGTCGTCGAGTTCGTCGGCGACGTCCGTCATGCCCATGGCTTCGAGCGTCGCACGGGTCGGTGCCCCCGTTGCCTGGTCGTAGCCGAGCTCCGCGTAGAAGAGGTCGAGCGCTGTCTCCCAATCGGCGGACTTCATGTAGTAGTTGGCGCCCATGTAGGCGACCGCTCCGGCGTGGTTCTCGACCTTGGCCCACGGCGGCAGCTGGTCGTGCAGGACGCGCATGTGCATGGAGTTGAACGAACGCATCGTGAGTGCGCGCTGCAGTGTGTAGAACTTCACACCCTCGTCGTCGAACGCCTTGGTGCTCATCGTCTTACCGGTCGCAGCCGAGAACAGCTTCGACTCGAGGGCGATGTCTCCCGCGTAGCCGCGCTCCTTGAGCGGTGACGCGATCCACGGCCACATCCAGCTGCACAGACCCGTGCTGTCCATGAGCTCCTTGCGGGCGATCGCCCATCGCGCGGCGACGGCCTTCTGCTGGTTCATCTGCGTGCAGGTGTTGTTCGGGTCGATCGCGGCACCCATGCCCGCCATGTAACCGTTCTTGGCGAACTCGGCATCGGCGATGGTCCGCTGCACGGCGGTCGGAAGACCGTTGGACAGGTAGTTCGACCAGCAGTGGTTCTGCGCGTCGCGGTTGTAGCCGGTGTTGATGAGCGCGCCCACGAAGCCGCCGTTCTCGGGCGAGTGGTGCTTCGGGAATCCGTTGGCCCACCACAGAACGCTGGTGTCGGCGTGATACGCAGCGAGGATGCCCGGCGATCCCGTGGTGACTCCCGGCACGCCCGTCTGCCATTTGTTCAGGCCCGCCTCGACCGGCCCCGCGAGGAACTTGCCGAGCTCGCCGACCTGGTAGGCCATCATCTTGCCGAACGCCATGAGGAAGTTCAGGTCGCCCTTCTCATACAGGTCGAACAGGCCGCCCGGCGCATTGAGTGTCGTCCACTCGGCAGCGGGGACGTTCGGCTTGATCCACGTGACGCCCTTGTCCGCGCCGTAGATGAACGCCCAGCCGCGGTCCGTCGTGCCGTAGTTGTTGTGAAGGCCGAAGTCGTCGGTCATGTGCTTGCCGACCACGTATGCCTCGAGGGTCTTCAGGTTCGCGTCCTGCGTGCTCAGACCGGCGATGACCTTCGCGTTGTTCATCAGGCCGCGTCCCCACCAGCCGGTGCAGGTGTTCGCGGCGGTCGGGTCGACGCCCCACTTCGCGGCCGTCGGCACGTTGAGCGCCTGGTGGCAGCGGACCGGGCACGAATGGCACCCGTCCATGCGCACCGTGAACTGCTCGGCGAACGCGCCGGGGTCGGACTTGAAGCAGCGGTACCCGACGCTCTGGCGGTCGTGCGGATCGCACGTCCCCGTCTCGACGGGCGGGTTCGCGGCTCCCCAGTACTTGCCCTTCGCCGCATACCAGCGGGCGCTGCTGACGTACTCGGCCCACGGCTGGGGGCTGTTCGGCACGACGGCCTGGTTGTTCGAGCCGACGAGCTGCATCGCGTTGTCGACCAGTGCGCGCCAGTCCTTCTTGCTCGCGGCGATCTTGATGCTGCCCGTGCCGACGATGCCGATGGCCTTGAGGTTCTTCGAACCCATGACACCACCCTGACCGCCTGCCGAGTGCGAGTAGCCGGTCATGATGACGGACTGCGCCACCCGGTTCTCGCCGGCCTGGCCGATGGCTGCGACCTGGCAGCTGCCGCCCATCGCGGCGACGACCTCGGCGGTGGCGCGGTAGATGCCGCTGCCCCACAACTGCGGGCAGTCGACGATGTCGACCTGGTCATCCCTGATGGCGATGTAGACGGGGCCCGACGCCTTGCCGGTGACGATGATCCCGTCCCATCCGGCGTACTTGGCCTCAGCGCTGAAGTGCCCGCCCATGTGGCCGCTGGCGACGGCCGCATACGGGTGCTGCGGCGAAAGCGAGGTGATGCAGGTACGGCCGCCGCAGGGCGCGCCGGTACCGGTCAGCGGACCCCACCCGAAGATCAGGGGGTTGTCGGGGCTGAACGGATCGGTCACGCCCTTGGCCTCATCCCACAGGACCTTGTAGCCCATGCCCGTGCCGCCCCAGAAATCCTTGTACTTGTCGAGGGTTGCTTCGACCGTCGACGTGCGCGTCGTGAGGTTCACGCGCAACGTCTTGCCGGTCCAACCTCCATAGGTTGGCATGCTCTATCTCCTCCCGAATGAATCAGTGTTCGCGCTCGGATGCCGGAGCATCACGAGTGACACGGGGCGCAGTACGCGGTCGTGGACGGGTCCGCCATGATGCCGGGCTGAACCGGCGGCGTGGTCAGGCGCAGGTCGGTCCACGCGATGTACTTCATCGCTCCGGTCGGGCATGCGCGAGCGCACTCGGGGTTTCCGTCGCACAGATAGCACTTGCTGGCCTTCTGGGTCGCCGGGTTGACGGTGATGACAGCCCAGGGGCAGGCCCGCGTGCAGACGCCGCAGCCGACGCACAGCTTCTCGTCGACCCTGCGGGCCCCGGTCTTGCTGTCGGAGCGGATGGCGCCCTTCGGGCACGCCTCGGCGCAGGGCACGGGGTGCGGGCACTGCTTGCAGGTGTCGGCCTGCATCCGGAAGTCGCCGGCCCTGCCCTCGGCCTTGCCCGCGGGGGAGCCCTTCATGGCGGCGAAGTTCCGGCCGACCTTGACGCGCGCGAGGTAGGCGCTGGCGGCGCCGTCGTTGAACTCGCTGCATGCCAGCTCGCAGCGCCGGCACGCGACGCAACGCGAGATGTCGTGCAGGAGGACGCCCTTGGCGTCTGAGAGGATCGGCGTCTTCAGCGCGGCGGCGAACGGGACGCTGCCGAACAGAGTGCAGGCGAACATGCCCGCGCCGGTGATGCTGGTGATCTTGACGAAATCGCGGCGGCTGATCTTCCCTGCCGCGGAACCGGCGCCGATGTCCTCGCCGATCTCTAGGAGTGGTGCTGGATGCTGGGACATTGCGATGCAATCCCTCCGATCACTGACGGAATCGTGTCTTCTCGTCTGTGACGCGTGAGTTGCGCTTCGCCCATGTACCCCTGGCTAGCGGGTAGCCGGCACGGGCCGGTCTCCCCCCTCCTCGCCGCTGACAGAGTCAGTGCGGCGCGCGACATGAAAGCCCCTTGTGGACTCTCTACCGCGCCCCCTTTTCGAGGTGGAAGGCGTCCCGGTTTCCCGTTGGCACCCTATCGGTCCTGCAGCCATGGCCGGAGACGGCGTTAGGCACTCAGGACTCGGAGGCGATCCCCCTTTTGCGAGCTTCCCCGCGAAGCCGCGCGCAGCCCCCAACCCCTGGGAACGATCCGCGTGTGCCTTCGGCCCCAATCTAGTCACTTGACCCCCGGCACACAATATGGTTCGCGGCGGAAGTAGGGCGAAAGCACCGGGGAATCGACGGACGGTCGAATGTCTCCATGTCCGCGCGGAGATGTCGACGCGCGCGACGACGGGCGGACGGCGACGCCGCGGTGCGACGACGGACCGCAGGCTCAGATGTCGTCGATCTCGGCGCTCGCGCGGGGCGGAAGCCCGCACGCGGCCAAAGCGTCCTCTGCGGCACGGGACTGAGCCGGATCCACCCGCAGCGCGATGCCGCACAGCTCACCGAGCGCCCTCGGCGACGGGATCGCGGTGGCGGCCACCCCGGCGGCCTTCAGGGCGGACTCCGCGGCGAGGGCGTCGTGCACCGAAGCGAAGCCGTAGGCGACGAAGCGGCGCGCCTCCGGCGTCATGCGAGCAACTCGGAGAGCGCCGTGACGGCCGTCGCTACGTCGTCGGAGGTGGTGCCGTGGCCGACGCCGAAGCGGACGGCGCCCGTGTCGAGGGTGCCGATGGTGCGATGGGCCCACGGCGCGCAGTGCAGCCCGCTGCGGACCGCGATACCGTAGCGCCGGTCGAGAAGGAAGGCGATGCGGTCGGCGTCGATGCGGTCGGACACCAGGGTCAATGTTGGGACGCACGGTTCGTCCGAGGCGGGACCGAACACCGTGAGACCGGGGATCGGGCGCAGACCATCCTTGAGCCGACGGAAGAGGCGCTGCTCGTCCGCGCGCCACTCGGCGCCGTGCTCCAGCAGCAGGCGCGCTGCCGCGCCGAGCCCCGCGATGCCGGGCGTGTTCGGTGTGCCCGCCTCGTAGCGCTCGGGTCGTCCCTGCGGCTGGGACTCCTCCTCGCTCGAGCCGCCACCGGTGCCACCCTGAAGCAGTTCGGTGGCGTCGAGGCCGGGCCGCAGGTAGAGCAGCCCAACGCCCTGCGGACCCAGCAGTCCCTTGTGACCCGACACCGCGTAGGCATCCACGTCCAGGGCGACCAGGTCGACGTCCAGGTGACCGGCCGCCTGCGCGCCGTCCACGAGAAGCAGAGCGCCGTTCTCGTGCGCGATGTCGGCCATGTCGGCGATCGGCTGGATCGCGCCGGTCACGTTGCTGGCGTGCTGACAGATGACGGCACGCGTCGCGTGCGCGCGGACCGCGCGTTCGACGTCACTCGCGTCCATCGTGCCCGTCGCGTCGGCCCGGACGATGTCGACTCGAACGCCCGCGAGCGCGAGCATGTGGAGCGGGCGGGAGATGGCGTTGTGTTCCATCGACGAGACCACGACCCGATCGCCCGGGGCGAGCAGGCCCTTGAGCATCAGGTTGCAGGCCTCCGTGCACCCGGAGACGAACGCGACGTCACGGGCGTCCGGTACGCCGAGCAGGTCGGCGCACGCGCGGCGCGACTCGAACACGAGCCGCGCGGCTGCGAGTGCCATCGTGTAGGCTCCCCGACCCGGATTCGCGCCACACGTCGTCATGGCGGTGACGACCGCGTCGACGACCTCGGGGGGCTTCGGCCACGACGTCGCGCCGTGGTCCAGGTAGATGCAGGAGCGTGCTGTCCCCGAGCCGCCGGAGCCCGGCGGGTCAGTCATGCCCGCCGCCCGCCGCCATCTCGACGGCGTGCTCCAGCTCGTCGGCAACGAACCCGAACGCCTCTCGTGCCGCCTTGACGCTGCCGGGCACGTTGATGACGATCGTGCGATCCCGCAAACCCGCGGCGCCCCGGGAGAGCATCGCGCGGGACGTGACCTTCGCGCTCTGCGCGCGGATGTGCTCGGCGATGCCCGGGGCGAGCCGGTCGCACGCGTCCATGGTCGCTTCGGGAGCGACGTCGCGCGGCGAGAATCCGGTGCCGCCCGTGGTGAACACCACATCGCAGGACTCGACGTCCGCCAGCTCTATGATCGCGGCGGTCAGCGTCGCGCGGTCGTCGGCGCACAGGCGATAGCCCGCGACGGTCCACCCGCGCTCCTCGACCAGCGACTGGAGCGCCGGGCCCGAGCCGTCCGTCTTGAGCCCCGCCGCGCAGGAGTCCGACGAGGTGATGATCCCGATCCGGAGGGAGGCCATCGGTCAGCCTTCCTTGTGCGCGCTCGCGCCCGCGGGCGCGCAGGCTTTCCCTGCCGCCGCGGCCTCTCTGGCCTTCTCGGCGGCCTTCTCGGCCTCGAACTCCGCGATCGCCTCGGCCGGCGTGCGGTCACACGTCCCGTCGCCGAGGGAGACCACCGTGATCTCGTCGCCGACGGCGACCTCTCCCGCCTCGCGGACGACGGCGAACAGGCCCTCGCGGGGCATCACGCAGTCGCCTGCCTGATAGTAGATGGCGCACTTGGTGTGGCAGACCTTGCCGATCTGGCTGATCTCGAGCACCGTGCCGGCGCCGATGCGGACGACGCTGCCGACCGGGAGGGCGAGCAGGTCGATGCCCCGCGTCGTGATGTTCTCCGCGAAGTCGCCGGGACCCACGTCCAGGCCCTTCGCCGTCATCTTGTCGATCGACTCGATGGCGAGGAGGGAGACCTGGCGGTGCCAGTCCCCCATGTGCGCGTCGCCCTCGAAACCGCGGTCCAACACCAGCGTGGCGCGATCACCGGGGGTCTTCCGCATCGTCTTGCGCGGGCTGAGGTTCACCGAGATGACGGTGGCCTTGGGATGTTCGTTCATGACTGCTCCTCTTCGCGGGTCCACGTGCCTGACTTTCCGCCCTCTTTCGCGAGCAGCCCCAGCCCGTCGACCGTCATCCCCCGGTCGACGGCCTTGCACATATCGTACAAGGTCAACGCGGCGACGGACGCCGCGGTCAAGGCCTCCATCTCGACACCGGTCTTGCCGTCGGTCTCGACGGTGGCGATCACGCGGACGCCGCCCTCCACCGGCTCGAGATCCACGTTCGCGCGGGTGATCGACAACGGATGACACAGCGGCACGAGGTCGCTGGTCCGCTTGGCCGCCATGATCCCGGCGACGCGCGCCACGGCGAAGACGTCGCCCTTCGGCGCGCGACCCTCCACGATCATCGCCAGCGTCGTCGGCTTCATGCGGATGACCGCTCCGGCCACGGCGCGACGGTGCGTGACCTGCTTGCCCGCCACGTCGACCATGCGGGCCTCTCCCCGCTCGTCCACGTGCGAAAGGCGATCCTCGGTCACGGTCAGCCTCCGATCTGGGACATGCGGCGGATGGTGCCGATGCGCATGTTGTGGGACTCCGGCTTGGCCGCGAGGGCCGCGCGGATCAGGGCCCGCACGTCGCCTCCGCTGCGCAACACCTCGCGCGCGTCGAGCTCGTCGTCCGAGAACAGGCAGGTGCGGAGCTTGCCGTCGGCCGTCAGGCGCAGCCGGTTGCACTCACCGCAGAAGTGGTGCGAGAGCGGAGAGATGACGCCGATCGTGCCGACGGCGCCGTGGAAGCGGTAGTAGGTGGCCGGGCCCCAGCCGCCGGGCGCGGAGTCGCGGGCGACCGCCTCGAGGGTGCCGAGCCCCGCCGCCAGACCGTCAGCGGCCAGCCGCGCCACGATCTCGTCGCTGGGCACGTGGTCCTCGATCGTCCAGGCGCCGGCAGTGATGTCGGAGCTGCAGACGCCACCCGGCGCGGGCTCGCCCTCGCCCCCCACCGGCATGTACTCGATGAACCGGATGTGGAGCGGGCGGTCGATCGTCATGCGCGCGAACGAGAGCAGGTCCTGGTCCAGGGAGCGTACGACGACCGCGTTGACCTTCACCGGGGCCATGCCCGCCTCGAACGCGAACTCGATCCCCGTGAGCGCGTCCTCGAGACGGCCGCCGCGCGTGATCTGCTTGTAGACGGCGGGGTCGAGCGTGTCGAGCGAGACGTTGACGCGCGACAGACCCGCGGCCACCAGGTCCTTCGCATACCGCGGGAGCAGGACGCCGTTGGTCGTCACCGCGATCGCCTCGATGCCGGTGATCTCCCGCAGCCGCGCCACGTGGTCCACGATGCCGAGGCGCACGAGC
>JANYKZ010000057.1 GCA_025361505.1 Coriobacteriia bacterium | reverse complement strand
CGATCGGAGGAGAGAGGGAGGGCCGCTGAGGTCGATAGCGCACGCGCACGCCGAGTGTCTCGAGCGCGTCGAGAGCGGACATCTGCGACAGCCCGGCGGTCACGTCGAGCCTGTTCCGGGTGACGTCGAGGTCGGTCAGGTTCTTCAGGCCGGCGACAGGACCCATGTCCGCGATCTCGTTGCCGCGCAGATCCAGGGACGCGAGATCGACCGCATCCTCCAGCCCGTCGAGCCGGGTGATGCCGCGATCCGCGGCGTCCAGCGTCGTGAGCGATCGGAGGTCGGACGGAGTGAGGGTGGTCCCGTCGGAACCGTGCGGCACCCGGCCCTGTGAGACGAGCTGATCGACGACCGCGGACCTCAGGTTCGCGTCCGCGAACACGACAGGGTCGTCCGCCCGAGCGACGGTGACAACCCCGAACACGAGAGCCAGCGTGAGCAGGAGCATCGAGATGGCCCCGACATACGCTCCCGGTGCGTCCGCACCGTGTCTGCGAAACATGGATCCCCCGTCACCCGTGTACGGTCCGCCCCCCGACGCGCGACGCCGATGCTACCGCGATTCCTGCCGCCGGGCCACTCTCCGGCGCCCGGCCGGATGCGGGGGCGGATCCGCGCCCGTCGCCTCCGCGACATCATTGGCACGCTCCGTGCTAGTATCGCGACAGATAGCGATATATCGCCTCACACAACGAAAGGAACCGTCATGCACCATCCTCACAATCGCGACGAGTCCTGCGACCGCGGCATGCGCGGCCACCACGCCGAGCCCGGCCGCACCGGCTTCAAGGGTCCGTTCGGAATGGGAATGCCCTTCGGCGGCGTGGGCGGCTTCGGCGGCCACGGCGGGATGCGCGCGCGCCGCGGCGACATCCGTGCCGCGATCCTGCGCCTGCTCTCCGAGCAGCCCATGCACGGCTACCAGATCATCCAGGAGCTGTCGGCCCGCAGCGGCGGCGCCTGGAGCCCCAGCGCGGGTTCGGTCTACCCGACCCTGCAGATGCTCGCCGACGAAGGCCTGATCGCCTCCGAGGAGAGCGCGGGCAAGAAGGTCTTCAGCCTCACCGAGGCCGGGATCGCGACGGTCGCGGAGACCGCCGACCAGCCCGCGCCGTGGGACGACGCCGCGCAGAGCGGGGCCGGCACCGTGGACTACCGCGAGTCGGTCGCCAAGGTCATGCACCCCGTATTCCAGATCGGCAAGAACGGCTCAGCCACGCAGATCGCCGAAGCGCTCGAGGTCCTCGAAGAGACCCGCAAGAAGCTCTACACGATCCTCGCCGAGGGCTAGCACCCGGCCGACCGCCGGCGGGACGCTCCCGCCGGCGGTCGGCACCTGCTCGCCGCATCGAACCGCATCGCTCTGATCCCCGGAGGACTGATGAAGGCGTCACAGCTTCGCGCCAGGTACCGGCGCATCGTGTTGTTCTTCGCCCGGGTGACCCTGGGCCTCATCTTCTGGGAGATCCTCGCTCCGAAGGTCGGCCTGGGCGGTGTGGCGCGGCGCAACCGCGCCGCACGCAACCGCGCCACCGCGGTGCGCTTCCGCGCGCTCGCGATCACCATGGGCGGACTCATGATCAAGGTGGGCCAGTTCCTCTCGGCACGCCTCGACATCCTTCCGCCCGAGATCACCGACGAACTGGCCGGCCTGCAGGACGAGGTGCCGCCCGAGACCTTCGAGTCGATCCGGATCCAGGCCGAGTCCGAGCTCGCCCTCACGCTCGCCGAGCACTACGCCAGCTTCGACGAGACCCCGCTCGCCGCGGCGTCGCTCGGACAGGTGCACCGCGCGTGTCTGCGCGACACGGACGCCGCCGAGGTCGGGTTCACCGACGTGGTGGTCAAGGTCCAGCGTCCCCACATCGAGCAGGTGGTCGAGGTCGACCTGGCCGCGATGCGGCGCGTGGGCGGATGGCTGCAGCGCTACAAGCCGGTCCGCGACCGCGCCGACGTGAACGCCCTCATCGACGAGTTCGCGGCCACGACGCGCGAGGAGATCGACTACCTGGCAGAGGGCGGTAACGCCGAGACGTTCGCCGCGAACTTCTCCGGCGACGAGTACGTGGCCGTGCCGCGCGTGGTGTGGGCCTTGACCACCCGCCGCGTCCTGACGCTGGAGGACGTCTCCGCCATCAAGCTCGGCGACTACGACACCATAACCGAGGCGGGCATAGCGCGCTCCGACGTGGCCGCGACACTCGCCGACACCTACCTCAAGCAGATCTTCGAGGACGGCTTCTTCCACGCCGACCCGCACCCCGGCAACCTGTTCGTCACGCCGATGGACGGCGTGGACGCCGACGGCGACCGCACCTGGAAGCTGACGTTCATCGACTTCGGCATGGTGGGCCGCGTCCCCGAGAACCTGCGCGAAGGGCTTCGCGAGGCCGTCATCGCCGTGGGAACGCAGGACGGAGCGCGGTTGGTGCGCGCCTTCAAGACGCTGGATGTCCTCCTGCCCACGGCCGACCTCAAGCTCATCGAGCTGGCCAGCATGTCGGTGTTCGACCGCTTCGGCGGCATGAGCATGGACCAGCTGAAGGGCGTCGACCACTCCGAGATGATGAGCTTCGGGCTGCAGTTCCAGGAGCTGATGCTCAACCTCCCCTTCCAGCTTCCGGAGAACCTGCTGCTGCTGGGACGGTCGATCGCGATCCTGTCGGGCATGTGCACCGGCCTCGACCCGGAGTTCAACATCTGGGACTCGATCGCGCCCTACGCCACCTCGCTAATCTCCGAGGAGGGCGGGTCCACCTTCGACACGATCGTGTCCGAGGGGACGAAGATCCTCAAGACGGTCGTCGCCCTGCCGGCGCGCGCCGACCGCGTGCTCACCCAGATGGAACGTGGCGAGTTCAGCGTGCAGACGCCGATGCTCGACCTGCGGATCCGCCGGCTGGAGCGCTCGGCGGGCCGCGTCACGACGGCCCTCGTGTTCGCGGCGCTCCTGGTCGCGGGCGCTGTCCTCTATGGCGGCGACCCGGTGTTCGGACGCGTGCTCATGGGCGCGTCACTGCTGCCGCTGATCGGGCTGATGCTCGGCGGACGCGGAGGGCACCCCGGGAGGCCCTGAACGGATACGCCGTTCGGCGGCGGACCCCGATGTCGTCATCTCGTTGCGGCCGCTGACGATGTACCGTCTGACACGACGGCGAAGGCGGAGGAAAGGGGACCGGCGGTGAGGTTCACGCACCCGTTCGAGAAGCTCGCGCCGGGCCGGCGGCCGCGCGCGTCGGTGTGGTTCATGACGGTGGTCGTCCTCGCGGCCTTCTGCGCCTCGGCCGCGGTCGCGGCGGCACAGGCCGAGTCCGTGCGTGACGCAGGCACGACGTCGAGTATCGGCGCGGCGCTCGCATCGCCGCTGAGCGTCGCGGACGCCGCAGCGCTGCCGACTTTCGCACCCGACCCCGCGACCTCGACCCCGTCCGCAACGTCGACGGCGCCCTCGGTGGTTCCCACCTCCTCACGTGTCGCGGCAGCCGTGGAGTGGGTCAAGGCCCGGCACGGCGTGGTCGCCTTCGCGGTCGTCGACAGTTCCGGGAGGCTGTCGGGCTATCGCGTGAACACCCGCTTCGTGACCGCCAGCGTGGTCAAGGCGATGCTGCTCACGGGCTACCTGCGGACCCACTCCTCGCTGAGCGCATCGGCGAGATCGACGCTCACGAGGATGATCCACGTCTCGGACAACAACGCCGCCACGGCGATCTACAGGATCGTCGGTGACGCGGGCCTCCGCAAGGTGGCCAAGGCGGCGGGCATGACGCACTTCTCCGTCGCCTACTCGTGGGGCCGCGCGCAGCTCACCCCGGCCGACCAGGCGCGCTTCTTCTCCCGGATGGACTCGCTGCTGCCCGCGAAGTACCGCACGTTCGCCCGGTACCAGTTGTCACACATCACCGCGGCACAGAGCTGGGGCATCCCCGCCACCGCGCGGCCGAAGGGCTGGACCGTCTTCTTCAAGGGGGGATGGCGCGGCACGGCGCGAGGTCAACTCGTTCACCAGGTCGCCCGGCTGGAGAAGGACGGGACCCGTTTCTCCGTCGCGATCATGACCGATGGCGACCCGAGCATGGGCTACGGCGTAGCCACCATCGCCGGCGTCACGCAGCGGCTCCTGGGGATCGCGAAGTAGCTGGCCACGCCCGTGCGCGTCAGACGACGATCGCGCCCAGCGCCTCCAGCAGCCGGTCCACATCGCCGGCGCTGGTGTAGGGCGCGAGACCCACACGCACTCCGCCCACATCGCCGAGCCCGAGCCGCCTCGACGCTTCGAGGGCGTAGAAGTTGCCGCACGGCACGTTGATGCCCAGGGCTCCGAGACGGGCCGACACCTCGCGCGGCTCCATCCCGTCGACGGTGAACAAGAGTGTCGGCGTGCGCGACAGCGCGCGCGAGTAGACGGTCACGCGGGGCATCGCCGCGAGCGCCGTCTCGATCCTCCGTCGCAGGGCGTCCTCGTGCTCGGCCAGCGCGGCGAACGCCGCGGCGAGCCGCTCCCGGCGCGGCTTCTCGGGAGCGCCGCCGAGACCGGCCAGGAAGTCGACGGCCGCGGTCGTGCCGGCGTACAGCTCGAACGCGGGGGTGCCGAGCTCGAAGCGCTCGGGAACGGTGTCGACCGACGGCAGCAGCTTGTCCGGTTCCAGCGTCTCCAGCAGCGCGGGCGACGCGACCACGACGCCGCAGTGCGGTCCGCAGAACTTGTAGGGCGAACACCCGTAGAAGTCCGCGCCCATCTCGGCGACGTCGATGAACCCGTGCGGCGTGCTGTGCACGCCGTCGACGTACAGCAGCGCGCCCCGCGCGTGGACCGCGGCCGCGATCCGCTGCACCGGCGGGCGCGTGCCGATGAGGTTGGACGCCGCGGTGATCGCCACCAGACGCGTACGCTCGCTCAGCTGGGCCTCGACGTCCTCGACGGTGATCTCGCCAGTGACGGTGTCGAACTCGATCCAGCGCACCGTGACGCCGGCACGCTGCGCGGCGATCACCCAGGGGCGGATGTTGGAATCGTGGTCGAGCCGCGAGACGACGATCTCGTCGCCCGGCGCCCACGTCTTCGCGATCGTGCGCGAGAACTCGAACGCAAGCTGGGTGAAGCTGCGGCCGAAGACGACCCCGCCGGGATCTCCCCCCACCAGGTCCGCGACCGCCCGCCGCGCGCTCTGCACGATCCCCTCGGTGCGGCGCTCCGCCACCGTGTTGACCCCGCGCTGGCACACGGCGGAGGCCAGCGTGTCCCGGACCGCGTCGGCCACGACGGCGGGAACGAGCGATCCGCCCGGTGCGTCGAAGTGCGCTGCGCCCTCACACAGGGCCGGGAACGCGGCACGGACGGCCTGCTGCTCGAACGTCATCGGGATCTTCCTTCTGTCGGTGGCCTTCAGGACGCTGGCCGGCGGCGGATCGCTCGTACCGAGAACAGTACAGGTTCTCGGTACGAGAGGCGGTACGCCATCGGGGGATACTCAATGGTGAACCCTCTGACGAAAGGACCCGCGTGCAGCGCACCGGAACCGAGGCTCGTGGCTCCATCCTTCCCGGGCACGGTATCGCGCCCGCCCGGGCGGGAGAGCGAGCACAGGCCGATGACTTCGAGTCGCGGATCTCGGAACAGGGCGAGCGGGCTCTGCGCGGGATCGACCTGAATGCTCTGGCGGTCAGCGTCACGCTCAAGTGCAACCAGGCCTGCGGACACTGTCATGTGAGCAGCTCGCCGGCCCGGACCGAGATGATGGACGCGGACACCATGGCGCAGGTCGTCGAGGTCGCGTCGGACCTGCGGCCCCCGCTCATCGACATAACGGGCGGCGCGCCGGAACTCAATCCCCGCCTGCCACGGTTCCTGCGCGCGCTCCGCGCCGACGCGCACCGCGTGCAACTCCGCACGAATCTGACGGCGCTCGCGGACCCTGAACAGCCGGGGCTTCCCGAACTCTACGCCTCCGCGGGGATAGAGCTCCTTGCCTCGATGCCGTGCTACACGGAGCGCAACGTCGATGTGGTCCGAGGCCGTGGAGTGCGCGATGCGAGCGTGCAGATGCTGCGCAAGCTCAACGGGCTCGGGTACGGGGCGGCCGGCGGGCCGAGACTCGATCTCATCTACAACCCGGTGGGAACGACGCTTCCCGAGCCACAGGCGGCGCTGGAGTCGCTGTTCCGCGATGAGCTCGTCGACCGCTTCGGGATCGTGTTCACCCATCTGCTCACGATGACGAACATGCCGGTCGGGCGCTTCCGCGACCGCTTGGTCGCCGACGGCGGCTACGAACGCTACATGCACGCCCTGCGGGAGGCCTTCAATCCGGACGTCGTCCCGCTCCTGCAGTGCAGACATCAGATCGAGATCGGCTGGGACGGTCGCCTGTACGATTGTGACTTCAACCTCGGCCGACAGCGGCCCGTTCTTGGCGACGGGCCGGCGACCGTGTGGGAGTTCGACGCCGAGACGATCGCGACGCGACGGATCGCCCACGGAGAGCACTGCTTCGGCTGCACGGCCGGGGCCGGCTCGAGTTGAAACGGCGCACTGCTGTGACCGGTCCGGTCATGCGCGTCCGTCAGTCCAGGGGCTTCGTCGCAATGAACGAGGCCCAGTCGGTGTAGTCGTTGCGCGGGTTGCGCCGCTCATCGAGTTGGCGGGCTGAGAACCCGACCGACTCGAGCATAGCGCCGAGCTCTGCCGCCGGCAGAGCGCCCGAGATTCAAAGCGACCAGTTGTCCGGGTCGGCGGTGACCTCCGCCGCCTTGTCGGCCTTCAGCACGGCGTCGCACAAGGCGAGTCGCCCGCCGGGACGGAGCACACGGTGCACCTCGGCCAGAAGCTCCCGCTTGTGCGGCGAGAGGTTGAGACACCCGTTGGACTGCACGACGTCGAAGCTCCCGTCATCGAACGGGAGGTGCTCGGCAGCGTCCGCCACCAGGAAGGTCACCGACGCCCAGGGTGCCGCCGCTGCGGCCTCGCACGCCCGTTCGATCATCACGGGAGTGATGTCCACGCCGGTGACCTCGCCGTCCGGCCCGACGGCAGCGGCGGCGACGAGGGCGTCGAGACCGGCCCCGCAGCCGACGTCGAGCACCCGGTCTCCCTCGGCCAACGCGGCGAACGAGGCCGGGTTCCCCACTCCCACGAACGACTCGAGCGCCACGGTGGGCATGGCGTCGAGCACGTCTCCGTAGCCGATGTACTCCGCGCACCGGTTCCCGGTCCACACGCCGAAGCCCGCGTCGATCCCCATCGCCACTCGGGAGAAGCGCTTCACGACCGACTCCACTATCTCCGCTGACTGCATGGTCTCTCCTTCATCGCGGCTGTCGCCAGCCGTCGAGCACCACAGGATCGATTCCCAAGCGGTATCCCGCGATGATCGCCAGGTACACCGCCGAAGCGCGCACCACGCCGCCGCGGTTCCAGCGGCGGCTGGAGGTCAGCGCGCGCTCGGGCAGCGGACGCACCGAACCCAGCCGCATCAGCCGGCGCGCGAGCTCCCAGTCCTCCATCACCGGCTGAGCCGGGTATCCCCCGAGGTCCTCGAAGGTACGGCGCATGACGAACAGCGCCTGGTCGCCGTAGGGCACGCGGAACACCGCCAGGCGCAGACGCCCGGCAAAGGTGAACAGGCCCGCGAGGGGTGTGTCGTCGGTCCCCCAGGCGAAGGCGCCCCCGGCCGCCCCATCGGCCGAGAGGTGCCCGCAGACGCGCTCCGCGGATCCGGCAGGAAGCCTCGTGTCCGCGTGCAGGAACACCAGCGCGTCGCCCGTGGCCTCGGCCGCCCCCGCGTTCATCTGTGCGGCGCGCCCGCGCGGGGCGTCGATCACCCGGGCGCCGGCCGCCCTCGCACCGTCGCGCGTGCCGTCGGCGCTGCCGCCGTCGGCGACGATCACTTCGCTGGCCCCTGCGGCGAGCGCGCTCCCCACGCAGTGGCCGATGCGGGCCTCCTCGTCGAGGGCCGGGATCACCACCGAAACCGACTCCGGAGGCGTGCGCTCGAGATCGCGCTGCTCCTCCCACAGCCAGAGGTCCTCCGGACGGTCCACGTCAGCCAGGCGATCGGCCGCAGCGACGCTCAGGGAAGCGCTGGCCGCCTGCCGCAGGGTGTCGGCGCAGACCTCTCTGCCGCCCCAGCGAACGCCTTCGAACAGGACCGGGAGCGCTCGGGCGGCAGCGTCGGCACGGATCCCCAGGAGCCAGTACCCGCCGTCCTCGGCGGGGCCTATCACGACCTCGTGGGTCGCGAGGTGCCGCAGGGCGGACCGCACGTGGGTCGCGCGGGCGGAGGGGCAGTCCGAGCCGATCACGACCGCGGCCGGCGCCCCCGACGCGAACGCCGCCGCGAGCGCCGCCCGCAGGCGATCGCCGAGGTTCCCCCCGCCCTGTCGCACGAAGCGGGGCCAGTCGCCGAGCCACGCGGCGGCCGCCCCCGGCGACCCTCCCTCGACGTGAACCTCGATCCGCGCCTCACCGGTCGCCACCAGCGGCCGCATCCGCTCGACGCAGTGCGCGGCCAACTCGCGATGCAACGACGCGGCGCCCTCGGCGCCCAGCGCCGGGATGAGACGCGTCTTGACCTCCCCCGGCCGGGGGAATCGGGCCATGACCGCCACGACCGGACGAGCGCGGGAGGCGCGGCTCACGGCTCGCCCGTGAAATCGTTGTGGCCCACCAAGACCCGCAGAGCTCCGCGCAACGCGGGGTTGTCCCGCAGATGCGCCTCGTACTCGGCGTCCGCGGGCCGCTTTACGGCGTCGGCGAACGTCGGATAGGCGTGGAGCACGGAGGACAGCGACGAGAAGGGCAGGTCGTTGTGCAGCACGATCGCGGCTTCGTGGATGAGTTCGCCCGCTCGCTCTCCCAGGATGTGCGCCCCGAGGAGGTGTCCGCGGTGGTCGAGGATGTACTTCGCCATGCCCGCGGTGGCGACCTCGGCGCGGGCGCGGTCCTGGGTCGTGAACTCGTAGCGACGCACGTGGACGGTGTCGCCGTGCGCGGCGCGCGCCTCCGCTTCCGTCAGGCCGAGGTGCGCCAGCTCGGGATCGGTGAAGAACACCCAGACGACGTCGGCCCAGTCCACTGTGGGTCCGACCGGCAGAAGCGCGTTCGTCGCGGCCGCTATGCCCTGCCGCTCGGCGGTGTGCGTGAAGCGGTACGGCCCGGTCACGTCACCGGCGGCGAAGATGTGGCGCGCGGATGTGCGCATGTGCGCGTCGGTGATGATCCCATCCGGGCCGACGTCGACCCCCGCGGCCTCCAAGCCCTCGGGCACGACCGGCACGCGGCCGGCGGCGAGAAGGAGCCGCTCGGCCTCGTACTCCCGCCCACCGGCGACGAGGACGACACCGTCGCCCCGGGCTTCCACGCGCTCGAGCGGGGCGCCGGCCACGATCTCGACGCCCTGCGACTCGAGGACGCCGCGAAGTCGCTCGACGAGTTCAGGTTCTTCGCTCACCAGGAGGCGGGAGCGCACGAGCATCGTCACCCGCGTGCCGAGTCGCGTGAACGCTGAGGCCATCTCGACGGCCACGGGTCCCCCGCCCACGATAGCGAGAGACCGCGGCAGCGCATCAAGGTCCCACAGAGTGTCGGTAGTGAGCGCCGTCGCCTCATCGAGCCCCCGCAGGGCGGGAACGATCGCACGGGAGCCTGTGGCGATCACGAACCGGCGGCCCTTGATCCTCCGCCCGTCGACCTCGATCGCGTCCGGTCCCACGAAGCGGGCATCGCCCGCGAAGACCTCGATGCCATAGCCGCCCAGGACCTTCGCGGATTCATGCTCTCCGACCTGCGAACTCACGGCGCGGACATGAGCCATCACTCCGGATGTCTCGACCCTCCGGTGAGGCTCGAGCGCGAGACCGAACTCTCCGAGGCGGTCCGGGACCCGGGCGGCGCGGGCGGCCGCGAGCAGTGCCTTGCTGGGCACGCACCCGCGCCACGTGCACCCTCCGCCGAGGCGCCCGCGTTCCACGAGGGCGACCCTCGCGCCGAGACCGAGGCCGACGAGCGCCGCGGTGAGACCGGCGGCACCCGAACCGAGCACGACGAGATCGAACTGCTTGTCCTTCATGTGCGCTCCCCTCACCACGGTGTGTACCCGAGTGTGAGGGGGAGGCTGTGACGCGTCGGCAGCAGGCGCTGGCTATGCTTCGGTCTCGATGAGCTCCTACAGACTCGCGAGGATCGCTGCGACCCCGAGCGCCGCTGCCGCCGCGAACAGGACCGGCAGAAGGCAGCCTCCGCCGGTCACGATGCGACCGATCTTGCGCTGCCGGCCGCTCTTGGTGAGCGGCACGCCGATCGCGCGCGAGATGCTCGACTTCACGCGCGTGACGCCGATCAGGCGCTTCCACGAGAACCCGCCCTTGTTCACGACTCCGCCCCCCGGTCGATGTTCGTCGCGATCGAGCCGACGGTCGCTGACTCGCACGCCCGCCGAAGCGATTCTCGCACGCGCGCGTAGTCGGCGCTGCGCTCGCCCGTCGCCTCGTCGCAGTAGAGACCGCGCCTGACCTCGATCATCACGGCGCGGACGCGGGGATCGCCCCGGTGCTCCGCCGGCACAAGACACCCTTCGAAGGGCATGTCGCGGGTGACCCGAAACCCTTCGCGAGCTAACGCTTCCTCGAGCCCGACCACGAGCGCTTCCGGCGTGTGGCCGGCGTCCGTGCCGATGCAGACGTCCGGGCGGTGGAGCGCCTGGCTGGGCTCGCTCGGCAGCGGGATCGTGGCGAACGAGTGGCAGTCGAGCACCATGCACTCGCCGAACTCCTCGAGCGCCAGGGCGACCTGTGCCGACAGCGCCGCGTGGTACGGCGCGTAGACCTCCCGGATCCGCGCCGCGCGCTCCCGAGCGGTCACCCTGGCGAGTTCGCGACCGTCCGCGGTTCGCGTGTACACCACACCTTGACCGACCTTCGCCATGGATTCCCCGGCATCGTCCGCGAAACGCTCGGGATCCAGCACCAGACGGGACAGCCGGTTCACGAACATGGTCCCGCCCGATTCCAGCACCCAGGCGAACAGGTCTTCCGCGTGCCAGTCGGTCATCCGGACGAGCTCGCGCTCGAGCGCCGCGTCGTCAAGGAGCATCTGCCTGCGGAAACGCTCCGGGACGACCGTGGACGCGTGCGGGACGTGCGCGATCAGAGCGCATCGCGCACGCTGCGGTGTGACCACGTCGAACGAATCAGCCATCTCCGCCACACTCCCCCGTTGAAGGAACCCGGCCCAAGGTACCGCGCCGGTGTGACACCGCAGGTGGCCCCCCGGCGCGCGAGCTGCTTCGGACCCTGCCGTGCTACGCTCCGAACGCCGCATCGCACGCGACACCCCGCTCGCCTGGGAGGAGCGCGAACCGCGCATGGAGTACAAGGGCTTCGAGATCGTCGTTCGTCCCGAGTACGTCGTGGTGGGCGCCGATCCCATGGGTGCCGTCACGTCCGGGTTCGCCGCCGAGGTCTGCACGAGGGACGCGGTCCAGGACGATCCCGACGGCCGCGTGATGTGGGACTACCCGTTCGGCGTGGCGGAGGCGCGCATGCAGGGCGCCACGGAGGGCGAGGTCGTCACGATGGCGAAGGCGTTCATCGACGCCGGAGGCAAGCGCACGCACGACGACTCCTTCGCGCCGCGTCGCGACGCGGGCGAGAGCGACTGAAGCGAGTGCCGCCCATGATCCAGCGCGCCACCATCTGCACAGCGGCTCTGCTTGCCGTCGGACTGCTCGTCGGGTGTTCGCCCGCCGCCCGGAGCGCCGGACCATCGACGGTCGCCACACCCACGCTCGAGTCCTCCTCACAGGCCTCCGCCCTCGCGACGACCACCGCGAGCACCGCGGCGACCGCGTCCGCCCAGCCGACGGAACCCGTCGTCACCATCGGGTGGGTGGGCGATACGACGCCCGGTTCGCGCTACGGGATGCCGCCCCAAGGCGGCCGCGCGCTCTTCTCGAAGGTCCGCGCCCAGCTCCTGGCACCGGACATCATGGTCGGCAACCTCGAAGGGACCTTCGGCAACGGAGGGAAGTCGAAAGACGCGACGGGAGCGGCGTTCTCGTTCCAGGCTCCGCCGTCCTACGCCGCCGCGCTGTCCTGGGCAGGGTTCGACCTCGTGAACCTCGCGAACAACCACGCGCACGACTTCCTCGAAGCGGGCATGGCCTCGACACGACGCGCGCTCGACGCCGTGGGAGTCGCGTACACCGGACGCCCCGGTCAGATCACCATCGTCGAGAGCCGCGGGGTGCGGGTCGCCTTCGTCGGCGTCGCTCCGTACTCCTGGAGCCAGTCGCTCGCCGACATCCCGGGGACCGCGGCACTCGTCCGGAGCGCCCGCAAGGGAGCCGACGTCGTCATCGTGCTCATGCACGCGGGCGCGGAGGGCTCCGACAAGACCCACACCCCAAAGGGGACGGAGCACGCGTACGGAGAGTTCCGCGGATCGCCCCGCGCCTTCGCCCACGCCATGATCGACGCCGGCGCGAGCGCCGTGCTCGGCTCCGGCCCGCATGTCGTGCGCGGCATCGAGCGCTACAAGGGCCGGCTCATCGCGTACTCGCTCGGGAACTTCGCCGGCTGGGGCAACTTCGGCACCTCGGGGACGCTCGGTCTCTCGGGGCTGCTGACCATCAGCGTCGACCGCCGGGGAGAGGTGTTGGGCGGCCGGTGGCTCCCGCTCAGGCTCGCCCGCTCGGGGGCGCCCGCATTCGACCCCAAGGGGAGCTCGCTGACGCTCGTCCGCACGCTCTCGCGCCAGGACTTCACCGACCCGTGGCCGATCGCGCCCGACGGAAGCCTCGCTGCCGGCAGCTGAGCGGAGCGCGGCCGCCGGCTCTTGACTCCCCGGTCGCCTTCCCTCGGAACGCCCCTACGTCGCCTTCAGGTACCCGGGATCCAACCCGTTGTCCGTGATGATCCACGACCTGAAGGGGCCGTTGCGTCGCGCGAGGGGAAGCGTGCCGTAGAACCTGGCGCCGTCAGCGACCTCGACCGCGTACGCGACGCGATGGGTCGAACCCTCGGGGACGGTCTGCGCCCACTCGCGCAGCGTTTCGTCCGCCTCGGCCCAGGTTCCGATGCGATAGCCCTTCTTGAAGCGGTCGACCTCGGCGCGCGTGCCGTCGACCCGCTTCAGGTTGATGAGGACCACCGCCCGGGGCTCGGCGAACGGTGGCTCGTCGTCGCGTTCGTCCCTCATGGCTACTGCGGCCCCCACACGTCGATGGTCGAGGCGGCACCCGATCGCCGGATGCCTACTCGCCCGGCTCGAGTGTCGTGAGCGTCACCATGCCGATCGTCCGGTCCGGGAACGCGATGGGTCGCGCATCGACCCTGAGGCGGATCGTCCGTCCGTCCAGCGTCTGCATCTTGATGGGAAGGTCGGCGAAGGCCACGCGGTTCCCCAACAGGTACGCTCGCCGCTCCTTGGTCACGCTCGCCAGTTCGGGGACGAGGAACGTGTCGAGTCCCAATCCTGCGAGGTCCGCTCCGGGCGTCGCACCGAGTACGCCCGCGGCGGCGGAGTTGGCGTACAGGATCTGATCATAGTCGTGCAGCAGGATGGGAAGGACCAGCGCGTCCAGTGCGGCCATGAGGACCTGGGTCATCTCACCACGATCTGGTCGGACGGACACGGCGTTCCTCCACTCGGCTGTTGCCCGACTACCGGCGGGCACAGCATAGCGCGTCCGCCTTCGGGCCGCGGAGGCCCCGTGCGGGCCATCGCTCCATGGCCCGGTTCGCGCAGGAGGGGCCGCCCACCGGGCGGCCCCTCCTGCGAGCGAGCGCAC
>JANYKZ010000005.1 GCA_025361505.1 Coriobacteriia bacterium | reverse complement strand
CACTTCGCGCAGCTCGACTTGCCGCCGTGCGCGGCCTGGAGTTCCGTCGACGCGTGGCACTCGGAGCACAGATGCGTGCCGTAGCTGACGCCGAGTATGGTGATCGTCCCGCTGGTGACCGTTGACGGGTGACTGTCGTGCGTACCCGCGGTGCCGGTCGCGTGGCATCCGACGGTCGCGCACACCAGCGTCGCCTTCCTGCCTGTCGTGTGGCACACCGCGCAGCCCTGGACCGCGTGGATCTTCGCGACGTCGGTCCCGCCGGAGTGGCAGCCGGCCACCGTGCAGGTCGGCGTGGCCACGGTATGCGAGGCGTCGAGCGATCCGTGCATCGCGAGCGTCGTGCCCGCCTTGTGGCAGTCGCCTTGGACGCAGGTCTTGTTCCAGACGGTGAAGCTCGAGCGCGGCGAGGGATGACACTTGGCGCAGCTCGAGGTTCCGCCGTGAGCGGCCTGCAGCTCGGTCGTGGCGTGGCACTCGGAGCACAGGTGCTTCCCGTAGCTTGTGCCCAGGATGGTGATCGTCCCGCTGGTGATCGTCGCGGGGTGGCTGGCGTGCGTGCCCGAGGCGCCGGTGGCATGACACCCGACGGTCGCGCACAGCAGAGTCGCGGTCCTTCCCGCGGCATGGCACGTCACGCAGCCCTGTGCCGCGTGGATCTTGGCGACGTCGCCGCCTCCGGCATGGCACCCCGCCACGGTGCAGCTCTGCGCTCCCGCGGTGTGGGCCGAGTCGAGCGATCCGTGCATCGCGAGCGTCGTGCCCGTCTTGTGGCAGTCCCCCTGGACGCAGGTCTTGTTCCAGACGGTGAAGCTCGAGCGCGGCGAGGGATGGCACTTCGCGCAGCTCGACGTTCCGCCGTGGGCGGCCTGCAGCTCGGTCGTGGCGTGGCACTCGGAGCACAGGTGGGAGCCGTAGCTCGTGCCGAGGATGGTGATGAGGCCGCTCGAGACCGTGGCGGGGTGGCCGGCATGCGACGGCGGCGCGCCGGTCGCGTGACACCCGACGGTCGCGCACACGGTGGTCAGCGCCGGCTTGCCCGCAGCGTGGCATGCGGCGCAGCCGGGAGGCGTCGCGCCGGCGGCGTGGAGCGCGATCACGTTCGCCGCGTGACAGCCCGTGGCGACACAACCGCCCGTCGCGGCGAGGTGGCCCGAGGCGTAGGTCGGGTGCAGGTCGGTCGAGTCGACGGGGTGCGGGTGGCACGTCGCCGAGGAGCAGTCCTTGGTCGTGGCCGCACCGGGGGCGTGGCACGTGGCGCAGCGGAGGGCAGGGGCGTGGAGCGCGACGAGGTCCGCCGCGTGGCATCCCGGCTTCACGCAGGTCGCCGACAGGCCGGTCGTGTGGCCCGCGGTCATCTTCGGGTGCGGGTTGGACGCCGGGTGCGTGTCCGTGGCGCCATGGCAACCGGTCGTGGCGCAAACGAGTGTCGCCGTCTTGCCGGGGGAGTGACACGTGGCGCAGCCCTGCGCTGCGTGGATCTTGGCCACGTCCGTGCCGCCGGTATGGCAATCGGCCGCTATGCAGGTGGGCCGGGCGACGAGTGTGTGCGAGGCATCGATCGAGCCGTGCATCGCCAGCGCGGTGCCGGCCTTGTGACAGTCGCCCTGGACGCAGGTCTTGTTCCAGACCCCGAGACCCGTCCTCGGGCTCGGGTGGCACTTCGAACAGCTCGACGCGCCTCCGTGGACGGCCTGCAGCTCCATGGTGGGGTGGCACTCTGCGCACAGATGGGTGCCGTAGCTGGCGCCGAGGATGTACATCGTGCCGCTCGAGATCGTCGTGGGGTGGCTCTGGTGCGATGCCGTCGCGTCGGTGGTGTGGCAGCCGGGCGTCGCGCAGACGAGCGTGGGCGCCTTCCCGGCCGAGTGGCACGTGGCGCAGCCCTGCGTCGCGTGGATGGCCGATACGTCCGTGCCGCCCGGGTGACACCCGGCGCCCGTGCACGAGATCGGCGCGATCGTGTGCGCGGCCGGCAGCCGCACGTGGTAGTGCCCGGTGGCGTGACAGGTGAGGCAGACGGCCGTGACGGCCGCGCCGGCCCCGTGGCACGAGGCGCACCCGGAGACGGTGTTCGCGTGTATCGCGGTGACGGGGCCGGCATGGCAGCCAGCGACGGTGCACGACACCGCCGGCGACGCGTGGTCGGAAACGGCGTTCGGGTGCGCGACCGCGACGGGATCGTGGCAGCTCTCGCACGCGGTCGACTTGCCGTCGATCGCGGCACGGACTTTCGGATCGCTGCTCGCGTGACAGGTGGCGCAGGTCAGCGGCGCGCCGCCGGCCCTGCGGCGGTAGGTCCCGTCGTAGTGCTCCTTGGTGAGCGAGGCCAGGTGGCATCCAGCGCGCGTGCAGAAGGTGCTCGTCGAGACGTGGTACGTGGCGAGAGGCTGCGAGTGGACCGCGGGGATGCCCGGGTAGGCGCCGGTGTGGCACCGGGAGCAGTCGCTGTCGAGCGCGTGCGGGAAGATGCCACCGCCGCGGTGGCAGGGGCTCACGAGGCAGCTGACGGTGTGCGCCGACGAGTCGGACGGGCCGTACGCCGTCATCACGCCGCCTCCGGGACGCGGCGGAGCGGCGGAGCCGTGGCAGGCGACGCAGGTGGTCATGGGATGGGCCGCGGGGTATCCGGCGTGGCAGTCGGAGCACGCGGTGCCCGCGATCGGCATCTCGGCGGCGGACGGGGGCGGCGGCGGTGCGAGGACCGTGGACTTCCACGAGGTGGAGGACAACTGCCTGCGGATGTTCTTCACTTTGACGACGTAGGTGTGGGAGCCGGGCGCCAGCGGCGACGTCACCTGGAAGGACAGCGTCACGCGCTTGTAGTCGCCCGACTTCTTGTAGGTGATCTTGGGCTTCACCGCGCGGCCGTCGACGGTCATGGTGAAGTTCGCGGCGCTCTTGACGCCGTACTTGTCGACCACGTAGACGGAGATCTTCGGGGTCTTGGTCAGGCTCGAAGAACCCGACCCCGGTGTCTTGTACGAGAAGGTGGCGCTGGCGGCGAGAGCCACCGACGGGACGGCGAGCGCGACGGCAAGAGCGGCGGTGGCGAGGGCTGCGGACAGCGCCCTCCACCCTGCGTGATGCGATCTCATCCCCTGGTCCCCCAAACGACGAAGCGCCCCCTGCGTCGCGGTCCGGGAGGGAGTCGTGCGAGGCCTCGACCGGATACCGCGGTAGCTCAGTGTGTCACAACGTTCCCCCGCAGGCATCGCCTCCGTGACGGAAGGACATACTTGAATGCGCGCGCGCACGCGGGCCGCGTGGCGGTGCGCGCATGCGTCCTCGGGTACGATTGGGCTACGAGTCGAGTCGGGCGGAGGCGTGGTGTACGAGACCGACTACATCCTTCGGATCATCCAGCAGATGGGCGCGATCCTGCGCCGCATGATGGAGGAGCTTCGCGGCGAGCGGCCCGGCGAGGTCTACGAGACCTCGCGCGAGGCGCTCAGGCTGCTGCTCGGCATCCCGCCGACCCTCACCGACTCCCTGACGGCCGACGGACTCGTGGCTCTGCTCTCCCCGGGAGGGATGTTCGACCCCGAAAGAGGTCGGCTTGCGGCAGAGGTCTTCGTGCGCCGCGCGCAGGCGGGGAAGCTGGCGGGCGACGAGCTCAGCGCCGCGGCCGACCGCGCGAAGGCGCTGCGTCTGATCGGGCTCACCGTCGATCACGGCAACGACGAGGACGCGGCTGAGGCGCGGGCGCTGGCCGCGGAGCTCGACGCATCGTGAGCGCCCCCGACGTCGCGGCGCGCGCTCCCGGCGGTGGGCTCACGTCCGCGGAAGTTGCGCAGCGCGTCGCGAGCGGTCAGACCAACGCGGAAGGCGGGCCGTCGAGCCGCAGCGTCGCCGAGATCCTTCGCTCGAACGTCCTGACGTTCTTCAACGGCCTGCTGGCGGTCCTGCTCGTCGCCATCCTCGTGTTCGGCGACCTCCGCGACGCGCTGTTCGGCATCGTGCTGGTGCTCAACATGGCGATCGGCATCGTCCAGGAGCTCCGGGCGAAACGGACGCTCGATCGCCTGTCGCTCATCGCAGCCCCCCGTGCCCGGGTGGTCCGCGACGGGGCGGTCGTCGAACTCGCGGTCGCCGAGGTGGTCCTCGACGACGTCATCGAGCTGCGGAGCGGGGACCAGATCGTCGCTGACGGTGAGGTGCTGTCCTCCGAGGGGCTCGAGGTGGACGAGTCGCTGCTGACCGGCGAGTCGCGCCCCGTGGCGAAAGCGCCCGGCGAGGCGGTCATGTCGGGTTCCTTCTGCGCCGCGGGAGCCGGACGTATGCGCGCCACGGGCGTCGGCGCCGGTTCCTACGCGCGGCGCCTCGCCTCGGAGGCGAAGCGGTTCCGCCGCGTCCCGTCCGAGCTGCGCCGCTCCACGACGAGCATCCTGCAGGTGACGACGGCGCTCATGGTGCCGGTGACCGTGCTGCTGATCGCCACCCGTTGGCCGATGTCGCACGACCTGAGGGTCCTCGTGCCGCAGACGGTGGGAGCGTTGGTCGGCATGGTCCCGCAGGGGCTCGTGCTGCTCACCTCGGTCGCGTTCGCGGTCAGCGTTGTGCGGCTCGCGCGTCTCGACGCGCTCATCGAGGAGCTTCCCGCCGTCGAGGTGCTCGCGCGGGTCGATGTCGTGTGTCTGGACAAGACGGGGACGCTCACCGAAGCGCAGTCGGAGGTCGACTCGCTCGAGGTGCTGGGGGACGCGGACGAGGCGGAGGCGCGTGCCGCGCTCGGGGCGATCGGGCGGGCGGAAGCGGCCGACGGCCGGAACGCGACGGCCCGCGCGCTGGCGGCCGAGTTTCCCGATGCGGGCTGGTCGACCGGGCGAGTGGTGCCGTTCTCGTCGCGCAGGAAGTGGAGCGCCGCGGAGTTCGTAGGACGCGGCGCCTGGCTG
>JANYKZ010000046.1 GCA_025361505.1 Coriobacteriia bacterium | reverse complement strand
GGGCCTACGACGACCCGGTGGCGCTGCCGCCCTCGGGAGACTCGGAGAAGACCTCGGCCGCGTCGTCGCCTTCCGCCGCCTCGATGCGCGCCGGGTCGGACCCCTCTAGACCGGCGTATCGCGCCGCCTCGTCGCCCGACTCGTCGATCAGCGTCCGCTGCCTCTTCCACAGCTCGCGCTCGTCGACCGCTCCCAGCGGGGGCTCTTCGCCGTCGTCGTCGGAGCCCGTCCGGCCCACGGGGCCGAAACCACCCGAGCGATGGTCGAGACTGAGCATCATCTGGTCGGCCGGCTGCGAGACGTCGACACCGTAGTCGTACGGCAGGTCGTCGGGGGTCCCGGGTACGCCCTCGTCGGCGATCAGGTCCTCGACGTTGTCGTCGGGAGCGATCGTGTCGTCCTCGTGCCTCACCTCGTGACCCGTGTTGACGGGGATGAGGACCCCGCCCTCACGCACGTACTCCTCATCGCCGAACGGACGGTCGCCGTGAGCTTGCATCATCGAGGGCCTCCTTTGGGACTCCGCGCCTGCACATCGTGTATCCCCTTTGCGCGGCGGAGCGCATCGGGAAGCTTCACCGCAACGCGCTCGCGTGACCGTCGGCATCGAACGCGAGGTCGGCTCGCAAGTGGGGCAGCGCCCCCTCCATGGCCGCGATCCCAGCTTCGTAGGCATCGCCGATCTTGAGGAAGTCCCACGGATCCACCCCGCTCACATCGGGCGTCACCATCAGGTCCGGCTGCACGCTGTCGCCGCGCCGCGCGCGCTGGATCACGTCCCACGACATGAGCATGACGTCCCGCAGGTCGGTCGGTTCTCCGCTCGTGCCCGGCGGCGGCATGACGTCGACCCCGAGCACGTAGTCCGCCCCAAGATCGCGCGCCGCCTGCACGGGGACGTTCTCGAGGAGCTGCCCGTCGACGAGCAGCCGCCCTTCTCGCCGGACGGGTTCGAACAGCCCGGGGATCGCCGAGCTCGCCACGACGGCCTCGCGCAGCGGACCCGAGGTGATCACCGCCTGCGTGCCGGTGAGGAGGTCGGTCGCCAGCGCGGCGAACGGCAGCGTCAGCCCCTCGAAGTCGCAGACCTCGGTGACCCTCTCGATCAGCGCCCCGAGCGGCGACGAGTCGAGCATGCTCAGCTTCGAACGCCATGCCGGCACGGCTATCTGGAGCCAGCCCGCCTTGCGAAGCGCCTCGTACATCTCCGCGGCGGGCACCCCGGCCGCCACACCGGCGCCGACGATCGCGCCCGCGCTCACGCCGGCGACCACGTCGGGCCTGATGCCTTCGCGCTCGAGTACCGCGAGCACCCCGAGGTGCGCGGCCCCGCGTATCGCGCCGCCGCCGAGCGCGAGCCCCAGGCGCCGGGGAACGGGCTTCGGTGTGCGCGCACGCTTGAACAACCAGTCCAGGTTCACGGCCGGCCTCCCCCCTTCAGACGCTCCGCCACGCGCGTGCCGTCACTATGCCGGCTGCTGCAGGCCGATCAGGTTGCCCTCGCTGTCCTCGACCCAGGCGACCCACCCGACCATGTCGCCCATGAACTCCTTGGGCTTCAGGACCTTCCCGCCGCCCTCGGGGACGCGCGTGAGCATCGCGTCGATGTCGCCGTTCGTGCCCAGGAAGATCCTCGCGCCGTCGTGGCTCGGCGTTCCTCCGAGGTAGAGGTCCGCGCTGACGCCGGGGCTGTCGTCGGGATTGCCGATGACCGCCACGGAATCGTTCGTGCCGGGCATCATCAAGACCATCTTGCCCGTCACGTGCCCGTAGAACTCGATGGCCCTCTGCATGTCGGTGACGGGGATGTCCGCCCACACCACGACGTCGCTCACGATGGCGCCTCCTCCTCGATGTCGGTCCGTAGTCCGTGCCCAGTGTACGTACCCGCTCGGGTGCCGGGAGCGGCGGCCCCGGCCCGGTGGCGGGTACACTCCCCGCATGACATCCCCTCAAGTCCACATAGTCCAGGCCTCGGCGCCGCACGAACTCGAAGACGCGCGGACGCTGCTGGGCGAGTACGCCACATCCCTGGGGTGGGACCTCACCTCGGGCTGGATCGCCGAGGAGCTGGCGACCGTCCCGGGTTCCTACGCGCCACCCGCCGGCGCCCTCCTGGTCGCGTACGTCGGAGAACAGCCCGCCGGAGTCCTCGGGGTCCAGCTCGTGCCGCCGCACGTGCGCTTCGGCCACGTCGACGTGACGTGCTCGGGCGAGCTGAAGCGCCTGTTCGTGCGACCGGAGTACCGGAAGAGCGGCGTCGGGCGGGCGCTCATGGCGCGCGCGGAGGACGAGGCGCGGGCGCGCGGCTACACCGCGCTGCTCCTCACCACCAACGCCGAGATGATGCCGCTCGCGCAGCATCTCTACGACTCGCTCGGGTACGTCGAGACGGCGCCCTACCGCAGCGACATGGTCTGGCCGGACATCAGGTGGATGCGCAAGGACCTCATCGAGCGATGAACCTGGTCAATCTCGTCTACTCGCACTCCTCGCCGTACCACGACATCCACGTCGAGGACCTCGGCTACCTCCGCGTGCTCCGGTTCGAGCGCAACCGCCAGTCGTCGATGTACCTCGACGCGCCGTTCGACACCGACTTCGAGTACCCGGCCTATCTGCACACGCCGCTGGCGCTGAAGCCGGACGCCACGCGGACGCTCGTCATCGGGCTGGGCGGCGGCAGCGTGGTCAAGCGAATGTGGCGCGACTACCAGGACATGACTCTCGACGTGGTGGAGCTCGATCCCGAGATCGTCGAGGTAGCGCACCGGTTCTTCGAGCTCCCCCGCGACCCGCGCATCCGCGTGGTCGTCGACGACGGCCGCGCCTTCCTCGAGACGGCCACCGGGAACTGGGACATCGTGATCGTAGACGCCTTCGACGAGGACCGGGTCCCGCGCTCGTTGACCACCGAGGAGTTCCTGCGCCTCGTGCGCGATCGGCTGTCCGCGGACGGGGTCGTCGCGTACAACTTCATCGGCGCGCCCACGGGCGACCACAGCAAGCCGTTCCGCAGCCTGTACCGGACGCTCTCCAACGTGTGGCGTCACGTGTGGGTCTTCATGACCGACGAGGGACTGCTGACGGAGGGCGCGAACCTGATCCTGTTGGGGACCGATGCCGACGTGTCCGCCGACGAGCTGCGGGCCCGCCTCGCCGGACGCGTCGGGGGCAAGGTCAGCGTCCCGGCCTTCGACCGGTTCGGCGAGGACCTCTACACGGGCGAGATCCGCACGGGCGACGTGCCGATCATCGTGGATCCGCCCCGCGCGAGCCCGCGGAGGACGCGCTAGAACTCCAGCGTCTCCAGCCGCTCGAAGAGTACGCCCACGCGCTCGAGGAACTTCCACGGGTCGAAGCACTCGTCGAGGACCGCGGGCGTCAGCAGCACCATGGCCTCGGCGTCCGCCTCGAGCATCGCGCGGTAGGACGCGCCTTCGCGCGCCTGCTGCAGGTCGTCCCAGACCTTCATAGCGTTTCGCTGGACCACGGTGTAGGCGTCCTCGCGCGACATCCCCGCGTCGACGAGCGCGAGCAGCACCCGCGACGAGTAGATCAATCCGCGCGTACGGTTGAGGTTGGCGAGCATGTTGGCCGGGTAGACGACCAGGCCGTCGAGGATCCACTCGAGCTTGGACAGGATGTAGTCGAGCGCCGTGAAGCTGTCGGCGAGCACGACGCGCTCGGCCGACGAGTGTGAGATGTCACGCTCGTGCCACAGCGCGACGTTGTCGAAGCCGACCTGAGCGTTCGCCTTGATGACCCGCGCCAGCCCCACGACGCGCTCGGCCGTGATCGGGTTGCGCTTGTGCGGCATCGCCGACGAGCCCTTCTGGCCCTTGGCGAACGGCTCCTCGGCCTCGAGGGTGTCCGACTTCTGGAGCGCGCGGATCTCGGTGGCGATCGACTCGGCGGTGGCGGCGACGATCGCTAGCACCGCGAGCACGTGCGCGTGGCGGTCCCGCGCGATGACCTGCGTGGAGAGCGGATCCGGCTGCAGCCCGAGCTTCTCGCAGACGTAGGCCTCCACGAACGGGTCGATGTTCGAGTAGCTGCCGACCGCACCGGAGATGGCTCCCCAGGCGGCCGAGAACTTCCGCGTGGCGATGAGCCGCTGCTCGGCACGCTTGAGCGCCCACGCCCACGCCCCGAACTTCATACCGAAGGTCATCGGCTCGGCGTGGATGCCATGGGTGCGGCCGACGCAGAGCGTGTCCCTGAACTCGAGCGCGCGGCGCTGGCAGATGCGGCCGAGCCGGCGGACGTCCTCCAGCACGATGTCCATCGCCTGCGTCATCTGGTAGCACAGCGCGGTGTCGCCGAGGTCCGAGGAGGTCATGCCGTAGTGGACCCACTTCGACGGTTCGCCGATGTGCTCGGACATGTTCGTGAGGAACGCGATGACGTCGTGATTGAGCGTCGCCTCGAGCTCGTCGATGCGCTCCACCTCGAACGCCGCGCGCTCGCGGATCAGCACGGCATCCTCCGCGGGGATCACGCCGAGCTGCGCCTGCGCCTGCGCCTCGCAGGCGAGCACCTCGATCTCCTTCCATATCTCGAACTTGTTCTGGGGAGACCAGATGGCGCCCATCTCCGGACGGGTGTAGCGATCGATCATGGGGAGCCCCTTACGCGGCGGGAACGTCACGGGGGCATTATCGCAGGTTCTGCGACGCCCGGGCCGCGGCCGCGCGAGTACACTTCAGCCATGACCGCCGCACCCGACATGACCGTCATCTCGACCCGAGCCCTGACCAAGCGCTATCACGACGTGCTGGCCGTCGACGGGCTGGCGCTCGACGTCCGCCGGGGCGAGATCTACGGCTTCCTCGGCCGCAACGGCGCCGGCAAGACGACCACCATCCGGATGCTGCTCGGCCTCATCCGCCCGACCGGCGGCGAGGTCAGCGTGCTGGGGCGGCGCATCGTGCCGGGCGAGACAGGCGTGTTCGGACGCATCGGCTTCCTGGTCGAGAGCGCGGCCGCCTACCCCAACCTGACCGTTCGCGAGAACCTCGAGATCCAGCGGCGGCTCACGGGCGCGCCCGGAGCGGCCGTGGCGCAGGCCATCGGGACTCTGCGCCTCGACGAATACGCCGACCGCCTCGCGGGGAAGCTCTCGCTCGGCAACAAGCAGCGCCTGTCGCTCGCACGGGCGATCCTGCACAAGCCAGACGTCCTCATGCTCGACGAGCCCGCGAACGCCCTCGACCCGGCGGGCATCGTCGAGATCCGCGACCTGCTTCGCACGCTCGCGGACGAACAGGGTGTCACCGTCTTCATGTCGAGCCACATCCTCGGCGAGGTCGCACACCTGGCCGACCGCATCGGCATCATCAACGACGGCCGGCTGCTCGAGGAGCTCGACCGCGAGGAGCTTCAGGCGAAGGCGCGGGCGTACGTGGAGGTCCGCGTCTCCGGCGATCCCGCACGAGCCGAGTCGCTCCTCCGCGACGCGGGCTTCGCGCACATCGAGCGCGACCCCGACGACCCCGCCGCGCTGCGCGTCCCCGAGTCGGCGGACCGGGCCGCCGAGATCGCCCGCGTGCTGGTCGGTGCCGGGCTCGAACTCACCGGCCTCACGCCGACCCACGAGGACCTCGAGACGTACTTCCTGCGTCTGACGGGAGGCGTCGGATGACCTTCGCGAGCGTCCTGTCCACCGAGTTCCTGAAGCTGCGCCGCTCCAAGGTGACGTGGGGATCCCTCGCGGGCATCTCTCTGGGGCCGCTCGCGATGGCGCTCTTCATGTGGATCGTCCGCGAGCCGGGTCGGGCCGCCCAGCTCGGCCTCCTGGGCACGAAGGCGGACCTCTCCGGCCTCTCGGCAACGTGGCCGTCGTTCCTCTCGGTCATGACGATGCTCGTCGGGGTCGGCGGGCTGCTGTTGCTGGCCTTCATCGTCGCGTACGTGTTCGGACGCGAGTACGCCGAGGGCACCGCGAAGAACATGCTCGCGCTGCCTGTCGGCCGCGAGTGGTTCGTGGTCGCCAAGCTCGTGGTCGTCGCCGCGTGGTGGCTGGTGCTGGTCGTCGCGGTGCTCGTCGAGGCGCTCGTCATCGGCATGGCGCTCGGACTCCCGGGCTTCTCCGTCGGCTTGGTCGCATCCGCCGTCGGCAACGCGCTGCTGGCGGCTGGGATCGCGTACCTGCTGGCGCCCGTGGTCGCGTGGATCACGATCCTCGGCCGCGGCTACCTGCCGCCGCTCGCGTTCGCGCTCGCCTCGTTGGCGCTGGGCGACGTGTTCACCCACACCGGCTGGGCGCGGTGGTTCCCCTATTCGATCGTCCCCCTGCTCATCGGCATGGTGGGGAAGCCCGTGACGGTGCTGCCACCGGGCAGCCTGATGGTCCTGGCGCTCACCTTCGCGGCGGGGGTCACCGCCGCGATCCTGCAGGTCCGCCACGCGGACAACACGCAGTAGCCCGCGTCGCCGGGTACGAACAAGAGCAGCACCCACCACAGCAGGAGGAACCCGTGGACATCCGGAAGACCTACGTCATCGCAGCCCCGACCGACAAGGTATGGGCGGCGCTGACCGACCCCGACGTGATCGAGCGCTGGGGCGGCGGACCGGCCGACATGGCCGCTGAGCCGGACTTCGCGTTCTCGCTGTGGGGAGGGTCCATCTTCGGGACCGTGGTCGACGTCGACCCCGGACGCTCGATGGTGCAGGAGTGGTACGGCGGGAACTGGGATGCTCCCTCGATCGCGCGCTTCACGCTGACGGCCGAAGCCGGCGGCACCCGCCTGGACCTCGAGAACACCGGTGTGCCCGACGAGGACGCGTCCGACATCGACGCGGGGTGGGACGACTACTACCTCGGCCCGATCATGGCGCTGCTCGAGGGTGCCAAGTCCTAGCGCCGTCTAGTCCTCGAAGCCCTCGGATGCCTGCGGTGCTTCCATGGCGCGCTGCAGCGACTGCGCCTCGATGTACACGCGGTTGATCTCCGGTTGGTCGGCCTTGAGCGACGACTCCACGCGCTCGATGGCGGCCCACACCTCGGCGTGGCCCAGACCCTCGCGGAACGCGACGTCGAGGTTGACCAGCAGGTCGTTCGGGCCGAGGTACATCGTGCGGATCTCACCGACGTGCGCGACGCCCGGATCGGACACCACGAGCGCGCGCATCCGCTCCAGCACTGCGGGCTCGACACCTTCGCCGATCAGCAGGCCCTTCGTCTCGCGGGCGAGCAGCCACGCCACGCCCATAAGGATGAGTCCGATGAGCACGGACGCGGCGCCGTCGAACAGCGGACTCCCCGTGATCTGGCCGAGCAACAGGCCGACGAACGCGATCGCCAGGCCGAGCATCGCGGCGCTGTCCTCGAACACGACGGTGAACAGACTCGGGTCCTTGGAGACGCGGATGAACTCGAACACCCGTCTCGAACCGCGCGCCTTGCCGAACTCCTTCATGGCGACGAAGAACGACGTCCCCTCGATCATCAGCGCGATGGCGAGCACGACGTAGTTCGGCCACGGGTTCTCGACCGCGACGGGATGGACGAGGTGCAGGATGCCCTCGTAGACGGACATGCCGCCGCCGATGCCGAAGATCGAGATCGCAACGATGAGCGTCCAGAAGTAGAGCTCCTTGCCGTGCCCGAACGGGTGCTCGGCGTCGGCCGGCTGCGCGCTGCGGCGCATCCCGAGCAACACCAGCCCGCCGTTACCCGTGTCCACCAGCGAGTGGATGCCTTCCGCGAGCATCGCGGAGCTCCCGGTCATCCCGCCCGCGACGAACTTGCTGATCGCGACGAGCAGGTTCCCGACCACCGCCGCGATGACCGCGACCTTCGATCCACCCTTGGATGACATGCGACTCCCGTTCGTTAAGGTGTGGTCCGCGGCGCTCCCGCGAGCGCTCGAAGCATACGGCAACGCCGGGCGGTACCGGCTACAGGCGGCGCGGCCGCATCCCCAGGGCGCCCGCCATGTGGTCCAGCGTCGGCTCGCCGGTCTGCGCGAGGCATCGCAGCGCGATCGACGCGCACGCGAGCGCGTCCGAGGCCGCCTCGTGATGGTTGAGTTCGATGCCGCAGAAGCGGCACACGCTCGAGAGACGGTGGTTCTCGAGATCCGGCCACACCCGGCGCGACATCGTGACCGTGCAGTGGTACCCGTCGATGCGCGGCGACTCCAGGTCGTAGCGGGCAAGGGACGCGCGCAGGACGCTCATGTCAAATGCGGCGTTGTGCGCGAGGACGACCGCGCCGCGCAGGTACGGCTCGATCTGGGACCACAGCTCGTCGAACTCCGGTTCCTGCGCCACGAGGTCGGCGTGGATGCCGTGGATGTGCGTGTTCATCGGCTCGAAGTAGTTGCCGGGAGGCTGTATGAGCCAGTCCCGCTTCTCCACGATCCGGTCGCCCTCGATCACCGCGAGCCCGAGAGCGCACGCGCTCGCGCGTTCGCGCGACGCGGTCTCGAAGTCGATGGCGGTCCAGCGCTGGGTCACGGGAACTCTTTCGCGGAGGTGTCTGAGTGCCGCCGGAGCATAGCAGCACACCTGCCCCGCCCGACCGCGCCCCGGGGATGCCGCCTTCCCACGAGGGTAGATGCCGAGTCGCCGCATGTGCGCCGAGCGGTTCGCGGGACGGAGGAGCACGCGATGGCGACGTTCAGCCTGTGCAACGAACTGATCTTCAGCACGGCCGATCGAGTGGGACTGCTGACCGACGGCGCGGACCGGCTCCTCGGAAACGGCGTGAACGTTCTGGCGCTGCGCGGCCACGAGGAAGGAGGGACGGCCGTCGTGCACGTCTACGCCGAAGACAGCCGTCTCGCCAGGCGGGCCCTCGAGGAGCTCGATGGAGAGACGGGAGCCACCCCCGTCATCGTCGCCCGGGTTCCCAACCGCCCGGGGCAGCTGGCCGTGATCACTCGCGCGCTATCCGAAGCCGGCATCGGCATCACGCAGGTCTACGCGTCGACCTTCCCCGAGTGTGACGAGGCCGTGATCGTCCTGCACACGGCGAACGACATTCGCGCGATCGACGTGCTCGAGAGGCTGTAGCCGGGGCCGGCCCTAGAGCCCCGCCGCGCCACCCCCGGCCAGGAAGTCGACGACCTGTTGCTCTTCGGACTCGGTGAGCTGTGCTCCCTTGCCGCGCATGCGGTCGACGGTGACCTTCCAGGCGCCCGCATCGTGCCGGGCGGCCTTGATGCGGTCGAGCGAATGGCAGCGGGTGCAGCGCGCGGCGACGATGCCGGCCGCACCGGACGACGGCGCGACGGCGGACGAGCCGCCGGATGCGGCAGCGCACCCGGCGATCGAGAGCAGCACGACGATGAGCGCTCCGGTGTGAACGATCCGGCGCATGAGTCCTCCTGACGGGCGACGGGTCACAGGTGGATGTACCCGAAGCGCGACGCGGGCGCCTCCCACGGCTGGGTACATGCACCCCGAAGGGAGGCGACGCGATGGAGCCCGACCGGGGAATGCTCGCGTCCGTTCCGGCCGCGACCCGGGAGTGGCTGCTCGACCCCGGCAACCCCGCCGTGGCCGTGCTCACGCGACGCACCCTTCTGCACCAACCCGACTCGCCCGAGACCGCAACGCTGTGGGCGCACCGGAACGACTACGAGCCGGTGAAGCGCATCCTCGGCGCGATCCGCGACGACGGCTCGTGGGACGTCCCGTCCCGCGACTACCAGAAGTACGGGGGGTCCCTGTGGCAGATCGTCTTCCTGGGCGAGCTGCACGCCAGCGGCGACTGCCATCGCGTGCAGCGCGGCGCCGCCTACGCGTTCTCGCGTCAGCTTCCCGACGGCTCGTGGAGCGCCAGCAACATGCGCCCCGCCGGATGCATCCCGTGTCTCACGGCCAACGTCGGGCGCGGGCTCGCGCGGCTGGGCTTCGAGCGGGATGAGCGCGTCGTTGCGGCACTGCGCTATTGCGTGGAGCTGTACCGCGAGCTCGGCGTCGTCGACTGCGACCAGAGCCGCGGCTGGGGCCTTCAGCTGAACGGCTACTGCCACATGCTCACGCCCAAGCTCCTGCTGCTCCTCGGCGAGGTGCCGCGCGACCTGTGGCCCGACGGCGCGGAGGCACTGCGCGACGAGTGTGTCGCCAGGCTGCGCGAGAAGGAGGTCTTCCGCTGCCTGCCCTCCGAGTCGCGGGAGTTCACCGACACGGTCTGGTCGCTTCCCGCGGCCGAGCGCGAGGCCTTCCGGGAGCGCTTCCTCATCGAACACCCCGACCTGCACTACGGCGACAAGCCGGGCTGGCTACGGTTCGGGTTCCCGCTGTCCTACAACTCGGACGCGCTCGAGGCGCTCCTGGCGCTCGCGGTCGTCGGCGAGAAGCGACGGCCGGAGTACGAGGCGGCCATCGCCGTCGTGCGCGCGGCGGCGGACCCGCAGACGCGCTGGACGATGCGCAACTCGCTCAACGGCAAGATGATCGCCGACGTCGAGAGGAAAGGCGCGCCTTCGAAGTGGCTGACGCTGCGCGCCCTCCAGGCGCTCTCCCACTTCGGGGCCTGACGCTCGGAGGGCCCGTACGCTCCCGGACATGCGAAGACCGGACCCCCGGCAGGGTCCGGTCTTCTTTCCGGCTACGACGCGGGGCGACGAACGCCCCCGCATCGGGGGGTCGGCCTACGCCTTGACGGCCGAGCGGACCTGCTCGAGCCGCTGCTGCATCGCGTCGCGGATCGGCGACATGACCATCCAGGGGTTGAGCCCCTGGGCGAGCGCGGCATCGATCGCGCCGGCGAGCTCCGTGTCGCCGAACTGAGCGATGAGCCACGCCTTCAGAACGGTGGGGTCGATGTAGCCGATGTGAGCGTGATTGCCGTGGATCTTCATCTGCTCGCCGCTTCCCAAGTGCAGGAAGTCAGCGGCTGCCCGGAAGCTGAAGAGCTCCCCCGGCATGTTGCCGACGATCGGGCTGATCTTGTGCGCGGTGATGCGCTCGTCCCAGCCCAGCTCGCGGGTCATGGACTCGGCCATCGACCGCGACGGCAGTGTCAGTTCGATAGACATGTTCGTCCCTTCCTATGCGCCGAGTTTGCCGGCGGCTTTGAGCTCCGCGGCGACGTTGTCGAGACCGAGCTTGCTCAGGGTCTCCTGTGTGGGCCAGCCGGACTTGGTGTCCCAGCCTTCCAACCCCGTCTCTTCACATGCCGCTCCTCACTAAGAGTCGTCTTGAAGCTGTGCGGCCGGCGTCCCGGCCGTGGCTACCTGAGCTGGTGACACCGCGGAGTCGTGTCGTGGACACGGAGACTCCGGGCGCGGGTTCGTGTGTGGTGGAGGAAGGAGGGGCAGCAGGCGACGGGCACGACGGAGGTCGTACGCGATCGGAGTCCGGGAAGCGGGTGCCGAGCCGCTCGCGTGTGGACGCCGCAGATGCCGGTCTGCTGGTCACTTGGTCCCTTTTGTGTGAACCGCCGTCGCTTCGGCCGTACCGATGACGTTCAGATGCCAGCGATGGCGGTTGTTGCTAGATGGTGCTTCGCCGCTCTCCTGGAGCCGACGTGCGACCTACCATACTCTCGCTCTTACTACTAGTCTAGTGGAATATGGTTTATCTAAGAGTGTCCACATGTTCATCTCACGGGTCACCGCCGTATTTGCGCTCAGACGTGCGGAATATCATCGATATCGCACCATACTAATCGGCACCTCATCGTGATTACCTGAGAGATTGGCCTCGACTCGTCGGTGCGTCCGAGACCCTTTCGCGTA
>JANYKZ010000024.1 GCA_025361505.1 Coriobacteriia bacterium | reverse complement strand
CGCTTCGGGCAGCCGATCTCCTCCTTGCTCGCCAGCACGCGGTGCTCGCCGGTCTCCAGCGCCTCGTGCGTCGCGCGCGTGATGATCGGCCCGCCGACGGTGTGGTGGTCCTCCCCAAGCCCCGCGAAGCCGAGCACGGTGTCGCGGTCGGTGATGGCGACGGCCGCGGCCTCCGTCTGGCGCAGCGCGAGCCGGCAGACCTCCTGGGCTGTGGCGGCGCTCAACCCCCGGCGCATGTACGCGAGCGACTCGTTGGCGATCTCGAGGATCTGCTGGGACTGCACGGCGCGCAGGTGGTCGGGGCGCGACGGCAGACGGCTGAAGATCGCCCACGCCGCCAGTCCCGCGAGCAGGACCGCGCAGCTCGTGACGAACCAGCCCGGGAGCCCGAGCCCATGACCGGCCACCGCGACGGCGCCGAGCGCGAGCACGGCGACCATGGTGAGCCAGTCGATGAGGACCCTGCGGTGGGGCACGTACGCTCCTTAGTGGGACGCGGCCAGCGGGCCCGACGCGCAGCCCACGAGCGTGTCGGGGAGCCGGCGGAAGCCGAGCCGGCCGTAGAGGCGTCGCGACGCCTCGTTGTCCGACTGCGTGCTCAGAGTCACCGCCCGCGCTCCCTGTCCGGAAAGCCACGCGACGGCCTCAGAAGCGAGCGCCGTTCCAACACCGTGAAGCCGGTCCGCGGGAGCGACCGCCAACCTCCCGAGGCTCGATCCTCCGCTGGAAATCGTCGCCAGAGTATAGCCGATGGCGATGCCCTCTCCCTCGGCCACGGCGCCCCGGCCCGTGCTCAGAAGGCGGGCAAGCTGCGCGGGATCGTAGCGCCAGAACGCCGGGAACGAGGCGCGGTCGATGCGCCCGATGGCGTCGAGGTCGGACGGGCCCGCCTCCCGGATCGTCACGCCCGCGGGAGGCGGCGTGACCGCCACGCGACCGGGGCGCTCCAGCCTCAGCACGTCGACGCGTTCGACGATGCGCAGGCCCGCGTCCAGGTAGGGCCCGGCCTGCGACTCCGGCACGAGCGGCCCGAGCAGGCGGCCGAAGCCCTGCGCGCGGGCGACCTCGATCAGGTCGCCGACCATGAACGGGACGCGCGTCGGCGCGCACCACAGCCCGAGCACCGCGAGGTCGTCGAGCTGCGCCCGCCAGCGGCCCAGGAAGGCCGCCTCTCCCCGCTCGGTCACGCGGACGCGCCACGGCTCGGCCTGCGAGATCGCGAGCAGCTCGGGCAGGTCGTCGACGAGGTGGGCGTGCAGCGCGGCCGGCGCGACCCAGGCGAGGTCGGAGGCCGTGGCCGGGCGTGTGAGCCCGCTCATCCCCGCAGGCCCCACAGCTGAGTGGCGGCCAGCCACACGCCGACGACCGCGAGCAGCGCGGCGAACGCCAGTCGCACGGAGCGGTCGGACGCGCGGCCGGTGAGGCGCGCGCCGATCACCGCGCCCGGCACGACGCCGATCGCGAGCAGCAACGCGAGCGTCCAGTCGACGTGCCCGAGGTACCAGTGCGTGAGCGTGCCGGGGATCGCGAGCATCGCCACGGTGACCAGGCTCGTACCGATGGCGCGCTTGACCGGCATCCCGCACCAGCGCGTCAGCGCCGGGACGACCACGAAGCCGCCGCCGAGGCCCAAGAACCCGGAGTAGAGACCGGCCACGGCCCCGATTGCGACGAAGGCGAGCGTACGGGCGCGTACGGGCGCAGGAGTCGGCTCGGGCGCGAGTCCCTCGTCGCTCTCCCCCTCGCCGGGGACGGCCTTCCCCGCCGCGGAGTAGTGCTGCAGGAGCATGTCGATCGAGGCGCCCGCGATGACGACCGCGGTCGCGAGCAGGACGATGGTGCCGCCCGCGACGCGCGACAGGAACGCGCCGGCCACCGACCCGATCGTGCCCGCGAGGGCCATGACGATGCCCGCGCGGATGTCCGCGAGGCCGCGACGGTGGTAGGAGATGGCGCCGGTCAGCGCGCCGGGGATGATGACCGGCAGGGGCGTCCCGACGGCGATGAGGGCGGGATAGCCCAGCAGCAGCGTGATCGCGGGCGTCGTGAGCAGTCCGCCGCCGATGCCGAACGCTCCCGACAGGACGCCGGAGGCGAGCCCCACGGCGATGGTCGCGGCGATCAACACGGGCGCCGCCTAATGGCCGGGGATGACCGGGAACCGCCCGGTGATGCCGGTGCGGTCGATCTGGCGCTCGCCGCTGAACAGCGACCCGAGCGCCACGTCTTCCCACAGCCGTTCCATGAGCAGCGGCCAGCGGCGCTGGAAGCTGAAGTAGTTGTCGCAGTTGCGGCGGGCGTAGCGCGCTGCGTCGCCGAAGACGGCCTTCGCGATGGCGAGGTTGGCGCCGGGCTCGCGTCCCGCGAGCGCACGCAGGACCGCGGTCGCGAACGCGCGCCACGAGACGAGTTGGCCGACGAAGTCGCCCGGGTACGGCCGCAGCGAGACTGCGGTCACGCGGCGGAGGTCGATCTGCGACTTGGCGAACTCCAGCTTGCGGTGCTCGTAGACAAAGCGGTAGACGTCCTGCCGGAACTGCAGCGCGGTGCTGACGGGTTCCGGCGGACGGTGCACGACCTTCCACTCGCCGTCGAGGAACACGTCGCCGCCGTGCATGCGCGCGTTGATGACGTAGTCGAGGTCCTCGCCGCGCAGGACCCACGGGTCGAAGGAGACGTTGCAGTACATGTCGCGGTGCAGCGCCATGCATCCGCCGAACGCGAGGTTCGAGGGCTTCACGCGCGGAGGCGCGTCGACAACGCCGATCGCCTGGTTGTAGACGTCGTTCTGGCGCCAGAAGGCATCGGACCAGTGAGCGTCGTCCTTGATGTGGTGACCGCCCATGGCGTCGACGTAGTAGCCGGTCTTGGCGAACACGGCCTTGCCCTCGGGGGTCTTCATGCCGAGGCCCTCGACGCCGATGTGCAGGAAGTCCGGGTCGGTGATGACCTCGTCGTCGTCGATGAAGACGCAGACGTCGGCGCCGAGCGTCGCCGCCACGGTGAGCCCGGTGTTGCGAACGGCGCCGTAGCCGGTGAGGCTCACGCCGGACACCATGTCCGAGAACTCGAGCTGCTCGAGCCTGCGATGCAGCGACCCCAGCTCGGCGGGCCCGAACACCATGGTGTCCAGACCCGGGAAGTCGTCGGCGATGGAGCGCACGCGGTCCTCGGCCTCGTGGGAGGTCGACGCGTCGGTGGCGGCGACGAGCACCACGATCTTGCCGACGTCGCGCACGCCCTCGAGCGAGCGCAGGCACGCAGGAAGCGGGCTCTCGCCGTCGATCGGGGTGGGGTGGTCGTAGACGTTCACGAGACGATCGCTGGAACGGCCGCCGCGGCGGGTCCAGAAGGTCGGGATGACGATGCAGGTTGTCATCGTGTCTCTCACGTTTGTGTGGGGTTCGGTCCGACCCGCGCCGGCGGCGCCGGACAGGGTCGCGCGCGTGCGCGACCGACGCCTAGTGTACCGCTTCGGTCAGCCGACCACGTCCGAGGGACGGCCGCACGACGCGCACGATCCGTCCACCGCGCTCTGCTCGAGCACGGCGTAGCCGTCGCGCCTCACCAGCACGGCTCCGCAGCCCGGACACAGGGTGTCCTCCGACCCGGGCTCCGACACGTTGCCGAGGTACACGTAGTGCAGCCCGGCCTCCAGCCCGAGCTCGCGCGCGCGGCGCAGCGTCGGCAGCGGGGTGGGCTCCTTGTCGGCGAACTCGAGGTAGGGAAAGAACCGCGTGATGTGCCACGGAGTGTCCAGCCCGAGGTTGCCCGCGATCCACTCCGCGAGGTCCCGCAGCTGACCCTCGTCGTCGTTGATGTCCGGCACGACGTTGGTGACCACCTCGACGTGCATCCCGTGCAGCGTCTTCGCGCGCTCCGCCGCCCTGAGGACCGGCGCGACCGTCGGCACGTGGCACAGCGTCCGGTAGGCCTCGTCGGTCATCCCCTTGACGTCGACCCGCCACACGTCGATGGCGCCGGCCAGGTAGTCGAGTCCCTCGGGCGTGATGTAGCCGTTGGTGACCATGACCGTGTAGAGCCCGGCCTCGTGGGCGAGCCGGCCTGTGTCGCGCACGTACTCCGCCTGGATCACGGGCTCGTTGTAGGTGAACGCCACTCCCGCGCACCCGTGGTCGCGGGCGAGCCGGACGACCGCCGCGGGCGCGAGGTCGCTCAGCGTGCCGTCATCGACGTTCGCGCGGCTGATCTGCCAGTTCTGGCAGTGACCGCACTTCATGGTGCAGCCGACCGAGCCGATCGACAGCGCCAGCGTGCCGGGCCGGTAGTTGAAGACCGGTTTCTTCTCGATCGGGTCGACCGCCACCGACGAGACGCGCCCGTAGGTGAGCGCGATCAACGTGCCGTCGACGTTCCGGCGGACGCCGCACACTCCTGACGCGCCCGGACGGATGCGGCACGCGTGCGGGCACAGCCCGCAGCGGATCGCGTCACCCTCCGCCACCCACAGGTCGGCCACATGAGGATCCATCGACGACCTCCTCTCCTACCCGGGCGCCAACCGCACTTGGTTGCGCCCCATCGCCTTCGCCTGATAGAGGGCACGGTCCGCCGCCTCGAGGAGTTCGAGCGGCTGGGTCGCCTGCCCGGCGGCGGCCACGCCGATCGACGCGCGGACCTGCAGCGACTGTGCGCAGCCGTTCGAGGTCGCCTCGACGACAAGGCCCGCCACCTCGCTGCGCACCTTCTCCGCGACCGCGAACGCGTCGGTCTTCGAGGTCGCGGGCAGGATCACCGCGAACTCGTCGCCGCCGTAGCGGCACGCCAGGTCGGTCTCGCGCAGCGTGAATCGCAGGAGCTCCGCGACCGCGGTGAGCACGACATCGCCGCACAGGTGACCGTGGTGGTCGTTGACCGCCTTGAAGCCGTCCAGGTCGAGCATCAGCAGGCACAGCGCGCCGCCATAGCGGGCGTGGCGCGCGCACTCCTCCTTCAGGCGGTCGGCGAAGACCCGGCGGTTCCACAGCGCGGTGAGCGCGTCGAGCGTGGCCGACTCCTGCAGTTGCTCCATCTGCGCCGTGAGCCTCCGGCGCTGCAGCGGGAAGCACGCCTCCCACGTCGAGTCGCCGCGGTGAACGGCCGCCGCCTCCTCGAGGCAGGTGTCGTAGCCGCATGCGCGGCAGTCGAGCAGGTCCGCGTCGCTCTCGAAGCCGGCGTCGCGCAGGATCTCGCGAAGGACCGGCACGGGCGGCGCAGGCGCCTCGGCGGGAGCCGGCTCGAAGGCGCGGCGCAGGTCGATCCGCGGCAGTTGCCGCGCGATCTCGCGGCTCGAGACGCTCGTACGAGCCCTCCGGTGGCTGTCGGCCGCCTCGATGTTGCGCTTGGCGAAGAGCGACGTGCCGGGGCCCACGGTGGGCCCGTCGATGCAGCCCTCGCAGTTCAGGGCGTCGATGATCGCGGGCGCGGCCTCCCCTGCCTCGATGGCAACAAGGAGCGCGTCGAGCTCGGTGATGCCGCGCACGACCTTGACCGCGGTGTCGGTCAGCGGATGGGATGCGAGCGTCGAGCGCGGGTAGCCGTCGGTCAGCGAGACCTCCTTGAGGGGCTCGGGACGCCGCACCGGACGCGTCCGGCGGGCCGGAGGCGCGCACGGGCTCGCACCGCCCACCCGGCCGAGGGCGCGTTTGAGCTCGTCGAACCCGATCGCCACGTCGACGACCCCCTCGAACTCGGGCGAGAGCGCCTCGTCCTTGCGCGCATAGCAGGGCGACACGTAGACGACCGCGGTGCCGGGAGGGTAGAGCGCCTTGATGATCGCCGCCTGGGCGACGTAGGGCGGGACGAGCGGGGCGAGCGCGCCTACGAGCGCGGGATGGCGGCGGCGGACCCACTCGTTGACCACCGGGCAGGTGGAGCGGATGACGGGGACGCCGCTGTCCAGCGCGTGGCGCACCTCGTACTCCATCGCGACGACCTCGGCCCCGAGCAGCGTGGACTCGACGGCGTAGAAGCCCATCTCCTCAAGGGCGCCCTCCGCGGACTCGGGCGCCATCGGGTACATCGCGGCCACGAACTCGGTCGCGAGCAGCGCCACCACCGGCCGGCCGCTCGTCAGCAGTGCGTCGACCCCCTTGCCGTCGTTGCGCACCACGAACGCCTTGTTACGGCACGCCGAGACGCAGAGTCCGCAGCCGATGCACTTCTCGGGAATGACCTCCGCTGAGCCATCGGTCGTCCTGATCGCCTGGGTGGGGCACAGGTGCACGCACCGCCAGCAGCCGTTGCAGGCCTGCGGGTCGACGCTGATCAGTGGCGGCCGCGCGCTCATGCCTTCGCGCCACCCCCGCCATCGGCGACGCTCTCGAGGCGGTCGGACAGCCCAGGGAGTCGCATGCGCTTCAGCACCGCAAGCAGCGGCAACCCGAGACCGTAGACGACGACCGCCTGGCCGGCGCCCACGCCCACGACGCCCGCAAGGTACAGCACGATCCACGGGCTGGTACCGGTGATGCCGAGCGCCGGGATCGTGGTGAGCCCGCTGGCCCCGAGCATGAAGGGCAGGTAGGCGGGCACGATGAGTGCGTTGAAGACGACCGGGCCGAGCAGCGCCACGCCGGTGTTCCGGCGGAATCGCCACGCCCACGCGGCGCCGAGCAGCGAGCCGAGGGAGCCGAACACGACGTCGAGCAGGCCGAGCGCGCCGAACGCGGCGACGCTCGAGAGGTTGGCGAGCGCGGACCCGATGAAGAGTCCCGGGATGGCCGCCGGGGTCAGGCAGGCGACGACGGTGAGCGCCTCGCTCAGCCGGAACTGGACGATCCCGAAGCTGAATACCGACATGAACTGGATGACGAGGAAGGTCAGCGCGGCGTAGACGGCTGCGATGATCCCGGCCTGTGCGACGGTGCGTGCGTTCACGTGCGGGATCTCCTCGCCGGGGTGCGGACGCTTCGGTGCGCGCGAGCGCGACGCGGCGCG
>JANYKZ010000061.1 GCA_025361505.1 Coriobacteriia bacterium | reverse complement strand
CCTGGATGGCCTGCACGACCGCCTGGGCGGCCTCCATGGTGGTGATGTTGGTCACGCCGTGCCGGATCGCCGCCGCGCGGATGTGATAGCCGTCGCTCCTGGTCTCGCGGCCGAAGGGCGTGTTGACCACGAGGTGGACCTCGTTGTTGGTCAGCTTGTCCACGATGTTCGGACGCCCCTCGTGCACCTTGAGCACCTCGGTGACCGGGAGGCCCGCCGCGCGCAGGGTCCGCGCCGTGCCGTGCGTCGAGAGGATCTCGAAGCCGAGCGAGTGAAGGTGACGGGCGACGCCCGCGATCGCCCGCTTGTCGCGGTCGCACACGGAGATGAACGCCGCTCCGGTCGTCGGCAGCGAGTAGTCGATCGCGAGCTGGCTCTTGGCGTACGCGGCCGGGAAGTCGCCGGCCGAGCCCATGACCTCGCCGGTGGACTTCATCTCGGGCCCGAGCACGGAGTCGGCGCCCGGGAAGCGGCCGAACGGCATGACCGCCTCCTTCACGCAGAAGCGCCCGGTCTCGCGCAGTTCGGCCGGAAGCGCCAGATCGGCGAGCATCTCGCCCGCCATCACACGCGCAGCCACCTTCGCGAGCGGCACGCCCGTGGCCTTGCTCACGAACGGCACCGTCCGCGACGCGCGCGGGTTCACCTCGAGCACGTAGACGGTCTCGTCCTTCACCGCGAACTGGATGTTGATCAGGCCGTGCGTCCCGATCTCGAGCGCGATGCGGCGGGTATGTCCGCAGATCTCCCGCGTCACGGTGTCCGAGAGCGTGAACGGCGGGATGCAGCACGCGGAGTCGCCCGAGTGGATGCCCGCCTCCTCGATGTGTTCCATGACCCCGCCGATGTAGACCTCGCGCCCGTCGCACACGGCATCGACGTCGACCTCGATCGCGCCTTCGAGGAACCGGTCGAGCAGCACGGGATGGTCGGGGCTCACGATGACCGCCTCGGCGAACTGCTTGAGCAGGTACTCCTCGTTGTAGGCGATGACCATGCCGCGCCCGCCCAGCACGTAGGACGGCCTCACCAGCAGCGGGTAGCCGATGCGCGCCGCCACCTCGACGGCCTCGGCGGCCGAGCGCGCCAAACCGGCGGCGGGGTAGACGATACCGAGCCGGTCGAGCACGTCCGCGAAGCGCTCGCGGTCCTCGGCGAGGTCGATCGCCTCGGGCTTCGTCCCGAGGATCGGGACGCCCGCCTCCTCGAGACGGCGCGCCAGCTTCAACGGGGTCTGTCCGCCGAAGGTGACGAGGACCCCGACCGGCTTCTCGGCATCGACGACGTCCATGACGTCCTCGAACGTGAGCGGCTCGAAGTAGAGCCGGTCGGAGGTGTCGTAGTCCGTCGAGACGGTCTCAGGGTTGCAGTTGACCATGACGGTCTCGAAGCCCGCGTCGTGCAGCGCGTAACTGGCGTGGACGCAGCAGTAGTCGAACTCGATGCCCTGGCCGATCCTGTTCGGACCCGCACCCAGGATCATCACGCGGGGACGCGTCGCGGGAGCGACCTCATCCTCCTCCTCGTACGTCTTGTAGTAGTAGGGCGTGGTCGCGAGGAACTCGCCGGCGCAGGTGTCGACGGACTTAAAGGTGGCCTTCACTCCCACCTCGATGCGGCGCGCACGTACCGACGCCTCGTCGGACTTCATGAGGTAGGCCAGTTGCGGGTCGGACAGCCCGTGCTGTTTCGCCTTCCGCATCAGCGGTCCGTCGATCGTCTCGACCGTGACCTTCCGCACCAGACCCTCTACCTCGACTATAGCTTTTACCCTGTCGAGGAACCACGGGTCGATATGCGTGAGCGAGGCGACCTCGTCGACGGTGCGCCCGCGCCACAGGGCGTCGGCCACGTAGTACATGCGGTTCTCGTTCGGGACCGTCAGGCCCCGGTCGAACTTCAGCTCGTCGAACACGTCCTTGCCGTCGGCGCCCAGCCCGTAGCGGCCGTTCTCCAGCGAGCGGAACGCCTTGCCCAGCGCCTCCGCGAAGGTGCGGCCGATCGCCATCGCCTCGCCGACCGACTTCATGCGCGTGGTCAGGGTCGTGTCGGTGCCCTTGAACTTCTCGAAGGCCCAGCGCGGCACCTTGACCACCGTGTAGTCGATCGAGGGCTCGAAACACGCGGGCGTGACCTTCGTGATGTCGTTCGATATCTCGTCGAGGGTGTAGCCGACCGCGAGCTTCGCGGCGATCTTCGCGATGGGGAACCCGGTCGCCTTGCTCGCCAGCGCGGAGGAACGCGAGACGCGCGGGTTCATCTCGATGACGACCATGCGCCCGTCGACGGGGTTCACCGCGAACTGCACGTTCGAGCCGCCGGTCTCCACGCCGATCTCGCGCAGGATCGCGAGCGACGCGTCACGCATCGTCTGGTACTCGCGGTCGGTGAGCGTCTGCGCGGGCGCGACGGTGATCGAGTCGCCGGTGTGAACGCCCATGGCGTCGATGTTCTCGATGGAGCACACGATGACCGCGTTGTCGTTGCGATCGCGCATGACCTCCATCTCGTACTCCTTCCAGCCGATCACGCTCTCCTCGACGAGCACCTCACCCATGGGCGAGAGCGCGATGCCGTGGCTGACGATGTCGCGCAGCTCGTCGATGTTGTAGGCGATCCCGCCGCCCGCACCGCCCATGGTGAACGACGGGCGGATGACGACCGGGAAGCCCGACGCGCCGGCGAAGCGCTCCGCGTCGGCCACCTCGTAGGCGTAGTCGCCGCGCGGCACCTCCAGGCCGATGGCCTGCATGGCGGCGGCGAAGAGCCGGCGGTCCTCGCCCTTCTTGATGACCTCGAGGGTGGCGCCGATGAGCTCGACGCCGAACCGCTCGAGGACACCGGACTCGGCGAGAGCGACGGCGCAGTTGAGGCCGGTCTGACCGCCCAGGGTGGGAAGCAGCGCATCCGGACGTTCGGCCTCGATGACCTTCGCGACGAACTCGGGAGTCACCGGCTCGACGTAGGTACGGTCGGCGAACTCGGGGTCGGTCATGATCGTCGCGGGGTTGCTGTTCACGAGCACGACGCGGTACCCGTCCTCGCGCAGGACTTTGCAGGCCTGGGCTCCCGAGTAGTCGAACTCGCACGCCTGGCCGATCACGATCGGTCCCGAACCGATGACGAGGATCGTGCGTATGTCGTCGCGTCGCGGCAAAGAAGACTCCTTCGAGAGGGCGGTCTAGGGGACGATGAGGACGGGGCAGGGCGCCTGGCGCATGAGCGTCATGGACACCGAACCCATGAGGACTTCCTGGAGGGGCGTGCGGCCGCGCGAGCCGATGACCACGCCCGACACTCCGCTCGCGTCGATCTCGCCGAGGATCGCGCGCTCGGGAACACGGTGCCCGATGACCGGCGTCGCCGACAGCCCGCGCTCCTTGGCGATGGCCACAAGATTGCGGAGCTGGAAGTCGGCGCCCGTCTCCTGCTGCATGGCCCGGCCGGCGTCCTTGGCCTGTGGAAGTACGTGCAGGATCCGGATCGTCCCGACGGCCTTCTTCGGGATCGAGAGGGCGACGCTGAGCGCACGCGCGGCCGTTCCTGAGAAGTCGGTCGGGACGAGCATCATGCGGCCGAACCCGCGCGCCAGGGCGGCGGGGTCGGAGACGCCGTGCAGCAGGTCGTGACGCACCGTGAGCGCCGGGATCCCCGAGCTGCTCGCGAGGCGCTCCGACACGGACCCGGAGAGCATGCGGTCGGCCAGCGTCTTCCCCGTGGTGCCGCACACGACCGCGTCGATGTGGTTCTCCGTCGCCAGCGCCAGCAGCTCGCGCTCGGGATCCCCCGTCGGCAGCCGCACCTCGACGTCGAAGCCCGCATCCGTGAGCGCCTTCGTCGCCGTGCGCATGCGCTCGCGCGCGACGTCGAGCCTCGTCGCGATGACGGGTCCCTCGAGCCCCGTCGCGTCGACCACGTGGCAGCACACCACGCGGCGGGTCCCCAGCTCTCCGAGCCCGGTGCAGAATCGCATCACCAGGTCCGAGTCGGCGCTGAAGTCGATCGGCAGCAGGACCGTCCGAAGCATCGCCTAGCCCCCCATCTCAGTGTCTCTCGGGTCCCGCGCGCGATAGCGCGGATCCGCGCCGGACAAGTACTCCTCGCGTCCGTCCATCAGCGAAGCGAACGCACCGAACAGGTACCGCGCGTCGTGCGGGCCCGGCGCCGCCTCGGGGTGGTACTGCACCGAGAAGGCGCGGCGATCCAGCACGCGGACGCCCTCCACCGTCAGGTCGTTCAGGTTCACGTGCGTCAGCTGCACGGGCCCGTGCGCCTCGCTCGTGACCACCGGTGCGACGCCCGCGTCCACCCACGCCCGCACGTCGCCCGGGTCGTGGTTCAGACCGCCACTGAGCCCCTGGTCGAGCGGACCGATCGAGCCGAAGTCGACGCAGAACCCGTGGTTCTGACTCGTGATCTCGACCCTGCCCGTGAGCAGGTTCATGACCGGCTGGTTCCCACCCCGATGCCCGTAGCGGAGTTTGAACGTCGTCGCTCCCACGGCCAGAGAGAGCATCTGATGCCCCAGACAGATGCCGAAGATCGGCACCACGCCGAGCAGGTCGCGAACGGTCGAGTAGAGGTAGTCCACCGCCGCGGGATCTCCCGGGCCGTTCGCGAGGAACACGCCGTCGCAGCCCAACTCGAGGACTTCCGCGGCGCTGGTCGTCGGCGGGACGACACGGACGGCGCACCCGGCCTCGGACAGCCGGCGCAGGATGTTGAACTTCACGCCGGAGTCGAACGCGAGGACGCGGTAGGCCGCAGTGACGGGCAGGATGCCCGTGTCGATCGGCAGGCAGCCGGTCGGGTCCTCGGTCCCCCACTCGAAAGCGGAGGTGACGGCGACCTCGCGCACGAGGTCGCGGCCGACGAGCCCCGGTGAGGCCGCGGCCTTGGCGACCAGTGAGGCCGCGTCGAGGTCGACGGTCGAGATCACCGCCCGCATCGCTCCGCACTCCCGCAGGTGCCGGGTGAGGCGCCGTGTGTCGACGCCTTCGATGGCGACCACTCCTTCACGGACCAGGAACTCGGGAAGCGGGATCTCCGAGCGCCAGGAGGACGTGATGCGGCTCATCTCGCGCACGACCAGGCCGCGCAGGAACGAGCCACGGGACTCCATGTCGGCGCCGTTTACCCCGTAGTTGCCGATCTGGGGCATCGTCATCGTGACGATCTGCCCGGCGTAGCTGGGATCGGTGACGACCTCCTGGTAGCCCACCAGCGAGGTGTTGAACACCGCCTCACCGTCGGCCTCTCCCGGAGCGCCGCACGACCAGCCTTCGAAGACGGTCCCGTCCTCGAAGGCGAGCATCGCCCGCGCCTGTCCGCTCACGCCGCGTCCTCCTCACGTGTGCGCAGGCGCGCGGTCTCCCGCGCGCGCGTCACACGACCACCTTACCGTTACGAAGGGCGAAATACCCGCCGACGAGCACATCGCTCGCCTTCCCGAGCAGCTTCTGCCCGAGGAACGCCGAGTTGCGGCTCTTGCTGACGAACCACTCGGCCCCGACCTCGACCTTCGCTTCAGGATCCACGATGGTCAGGTCCGCGAGCGCGCCGACCTCGATGCGCACGACGGGAAGCGCCAGCGCCGCCCTCGGCCCGATCGACATCCACTGCGCCACCTGCGCCCAGTCGGCCTTCTTCGTGGCCACCAGATGGGTGATGACGAGCGAGAGTGCCGTCTCGAGCCCGGTCGTGCCGAACGGAGCAAGCTCGAACTCGAGCGCCTTCTCGTGCGGCGCGTGCGGGGCATGGTCGGTCGCGATGCAGTCGACGGTCCCGTCGAGCAGGCCCGCCAGCAGCGCCGCGGCGTCCTCGGCCGTCCGCAGCGGCGGGTTCATCTTGAGGTTCGTGTCGTAGGACTCGGTCAGGTCGTCCTCCGTCAGGAACAGGTGGTGCGGGGTGACCTCGCAGGTCACCGGAAGACCGGCAGCCTTCGCCCGGCGGACGAGTTCGACCGATCCGGCGGTCGAGAGATGGGCGAGGTGCAGCCGGCAGCCCGTGAGCTCACAGAGGCGGATGTCGCGGGCGACCTGCACTTCCTCACCCGCCGCGGGCCAGCCCGACAGGCCCAGCCGCGTGGAGACGACGCCTTCGTTCACGACGCCCTTGCCCACGAGCGCCTCGTCCTCGCAGTGGCTGACTACCGGCACACCGAAGCGCTTGACGTAATCCATGGCCAGGCGCATCATCCCGGCACTCTGCACACCGTGGCCGTCGTCCGAGAGCGCGACGGCGCCCTCCGCCACCATGTCGCCGATCTCGGCGAGCGCGCGGCCCTCCTGCTTCGCGGTGATGGCGCCCAGCGGGTAGACGCGGACGGCGCCCTCCGCCTCTCCCCGCTCGCGCAGGAAGCGCACCGACGAGCCCTCGTCGGCGACCGGCTCGGTGTTCGGCATGGCGCAGATGGCCGTGTAGCCGCCATGCGCCGCTGCGCGCGTCCCGGTGTGCACGGACTCCTCGTCCTCGCGCCCCGGCTCGCGGAGGTGTGTGTGGATGTCGGCCAGCCCCGGGAGCACGACCTTCTCGGCGCACTCGACCGTCTCGCCCTTGGCGATCCTCAGATCGGTCCCGATCTCGGCGATCAAGCCGTCACGGATGACGATGTCGCAGACGGCGTCCAGCCCGACCGCCGGGTCGACCACTCGCGCGTTCTTAAGCAGCAGCGCCACTGTCGGCACCTCCCAGGAGCAGGTACATGACGGCCATGCGGACGGCGACCCCCGACTCGACCTGCTCGAGCACGAGCGAGCGATCGGAGTCGGCCACGTCCGCGGAGATCTCGACTCCGCGGTTCATCGGGCCCGGGTGCATCACGATCGCGGATGGCTTCATGGCCGCCAGCCGCGCCGAGTTCATGCCGTAGAAGCGTGCGTACTCGCGCAGGGACGGGAACGGCATCCCATCCGCGCGCTCCATCTGGATCCGCAGCATGTAGGCCACGTCGAGCGTCGGCAGCACCTCGTCGAGGTCCCACGAGACCTCGGCGCCCAGCACGTCGGGACGTGCCGGCAGCAGCGTCGGCGGCGCGATGACGACCGGGATGGCGCCGACCTTGAGCAGGGCCGGGATCAGCGACCCGGCGACGCGCGAGTGGGCGATGTCGCCGACGATCCCCACACGGAGCCCCTCGAGGTGTCCGAGACGCTGCTTCATCGTGTAGAGATCGAGCAGCGCCTGGGTCGGGTGCTGGTGGATGCCGTCGCCGCCGTTGACGATCGAGCAGTCCATCATCTCCGTGAGCATGCGCGGAGCGCCCGCGTACTTGTGCCGGATGATCACCAGGTCGCACGACATCGCGGCCAGCGTCGCGGCTGTGTCGCGGAGCGACTCGCCCTTGACCGTGGCCGACGCGCTGGCCGTGAAGTTGATGCCGTCGGCGGACAGGCGCTTTGCGGCGATCTCGAAGCTCGTTCGCGTCCGCGTGGACGGCTCGAGGAAGAGGTTGACCACCGTGAGGCCGCGCAACGTCGGCAGCTTCTTGATACGCCGCTCGTTGACCGCCGCGAACGACTCCGCGGTGTCGAGGATGCGGGTGATGTCCTCGGTGCTCAGGTCGTCCATCCCGAGGATGTGGCGGGAGCTCAGCATGCCTTCTCCTCCTCGCCCTCGGAGATGAAGACCACGTCCTCGCCGTCGGTCTCCGTGAGGTGCGCGTGCACCCGCTCGCGACTGGAGGTCGGAACGTTCTTGCCGACGTAGTCGGCGCGGACGGGGAGCTCGCGGTGGCCGCGGTCGACCAGGACGGCGAGCCGGATGCAGGAGGGGCGCCCGTAGTCCATGAGCGCGTCCATCGCGGCGCGGATCGTGCGGCCCGTGAACAGCACGTCGTCGACAAGCACGACACAGGTGTCGGTGAGTTCGAACGGCAGGTCGGTGCGGTGCACCTCCGGGTTGTTCCGCGTCGAGACGTCGTCCCGGTAGAACGAGATGTCGAGCGTGCCCACGGGCACCTCGGCTCCCTCGATCTCCTTGATGCGGTTCGCCAGCCGGTGCGCGAGGTGCGCGCCCCTCGTCACGATGCCCACGATCACGAGGCCGTGAGCGCCCTTGTTGGCCTCGAGCACCTCGTGCGCGATGCGCGTGATCGCCCGGTCGACGGCCGTAGCGTCCATGACCACGGCTTTCGTGCGACTCGTCATCGGTCCTCCCACCTCTCCCGTCGCGCCTTTCCCGAAGGGTGCGGGCGCAACAGAAATGCCTTCCGCGGCTTGGCGAAAGGCATCGAGACAAGCGGAGATGTGCTCCCGCGACGTTTGGATGACGATCGTGTCGCGTTCTTGTGTCGTCCCTTGCCGGCCTCACGGAACCGGATTAAAGGTCGACATGAACACTACCCCACCGGGAACATTCTGTGAAGACATCCGGGACCACCGTATGTGCGCCCGTGGACCGCGGTCAGCGGTCCGGCATCCTGGAGGGGGTCGATCGGGATGAAGCGATTGATGTCCGTTCTGCTCGTGGCCGCGATCGCGGCGATCACCGCCGGAGGTTGCGCACCCGTCGTGCCGCCCGGACCCGCGCCGGCCACCCCCGCCGCCACCGCGACCGCGCCGGCGACGGTCACCCCGTCGCCTGAGACTTCGACTCCCGCGCCTGTGGCGGGTACGTCGATCAAGGTCTACTTCGCCTACCACGAGAAGATGCAGCCCGCGGCGCGCACCGCGCCGGCCGGCACGAAAGCCCTGCTGAAGGCGGCGCTCGAGTCGCTCGTCGCCGGCCCCACCGCGAGCGAGAAGGCCGCTGGCCTCGTGACCATGGTGCCTGCGGGCACGAAGCTTCGCGGCGTCAGGCTCTCGGGCACGGTGGCCACGGTCGACTTCAATGCGGCGTTCGCCTCGGGCGGCGGGTCGCTGTCGATGACCGACCGGCTCGCGCAGGTCGTCTACACGGCGACGCAGTTCCCCGGCGTCGACTCCGTGTCGCTCCAGCTGGACGGCAAGGACATCAAAGTCCTTGGCGGCGAGGGGATCATCGTCGACCACCCGCGGACCCGCAGGTCGTGCGAGGGAGAGACCCCGGCGATCCTGATCGACCGTCCCGCGTGGGGCGGTACGCTGAAGGCGGGAGACGCCGTGGCCGGGACAGCCGACGTGTTCGAGGCCGTCTTCCGGATCGAGGTGCGAGACTCCGCCGGTTCCGTCGTCTTCGCCAGCGCGGTCAAGGCGACGAGCGGGACCGGGACACGCGGCACGTGGACGATCACCCCGGCACTCAGCGGCGCCAAGCCGGGAGTGGGTTCGATCCGCGTCTACGAGCCCTCGGCGAAGGACGGTTCGCCGATCCACGTCGTGAAGGTCCCCGTGACGATCGAGCCCTAGGAGCTGCCGGCCGGAAGCTGGAAAGGGTCGCCGACGACGGGTCTCAGATCCGCTGGCGTTTGCGCACGACGGGAAGGGTGATGGCGAAGGTCGTCCCCTGTTCCGGCTCGTTCGAGGTGAACGACACCGATCCGCCGTGCTGGTCGACGATCTCTCGCACCATCGCTAGTCCGACGCCGAACCCCGAACGCGATCGCTCGCGAGCGGCCTCAGAGCGGTAGAAGCGCGTGAAGATCCGGTCCCGCTGATCCTCGGGTATGCCGATGCCCGAGTCCCGCACCGTGACGACCACCTGACGCGCGTCCGCCGCGAGTCGCACGGCGACCGAGCCACCGGTCGGCGTGTACCGTGCGGCGTTGCTGAGCAGGTTCCCGAACGCCTGCGTCAGCCGGTCGAGGTCGGCCGACACGCAGACGCCCTCCTCGACGTCGGTGGTCAGCGTCAACTCGAGCGACTCGAACAGTGCCCGATGGCTGTCGACCGCGCGCATCAGCGGCACGGCGGGATCGAGGGGAGCCATGCGGAACTGGACGCTGCGGTTCTCGAGGCGGGAGAGCTCCAGGATCGAGTCGGCCAGACGACCGAGGCGCACCGTCTCGTCGTGGACGACCTCCAGCTTCTCGGCGGGCAGGACGCCGTCCTGTATGGCCTCCACAGTGGCCTGGATGGCCTGCAGCGGTGTGCGCAGCTCGTGCGCCACGTCCGCCGTCAGCCTCCGCTCGAACTCGCGCTCGGCCTGGATGGACTCGGCCATCTCGTCGAGAGTCCGCCCGAGCACCCCGACCGGGTCGTCACCCGACATCCCGGTGCGGGCCTCGCGCGTGCCCGCGCTCAACGCGGCGGCGGTCCGCGTCACCCGCTCGATCGGGCGCGCGAACACACGGGAGTACAGGAGTCCTCCGGCGGTCGCGAACGCCATGGCGAGGATCGCAGCCAGGGCGAGCCCTTGGAACGAGGCGTCCCTGAACTGCAGGTCGGAGTCGGTCAGCAACGAGCCGGGTGATGCGGACGCCATCCTGATCGAGCCGACGCGCACGGTACCCACGAAGATGTCGGCGGTGCGTACGGGCTCGCTCATGGGCGCGAGGGTGCTGGTCGCCGGCAGTCCCGGCTGGAGTTCGCTGTCGACCCCGGGGAGCGGCGGCTGGCCCGTGAGGTAGTAGCTGTCGGCCAGCACGAAGCCGTGAGCGTTGAGTACCTGGGCGCGCAGCTTCAGGCTGCGTGCCATGCCGACGAGGCTGAGCAGGCTCTCGCTGTTCCAGCGGCCCACGCTGTCGAACGATTCGCTCGCTATCTGTGCGAACACCGAGGCGTTGGCCTCGACGCGGTCGCCCACGTAGGTCTCGAAGATGCGCTGCCAGGTGAACGCCATGCCGATGGCGATGAGCAGCGCGGTTGATGCCGCGACGATGGCGAAGGCGATCCCGAGCTGGGCCCCGAGGCCGACCCGCCTCATGAAACCGGCGTCCCGTCCTCTTTGGCCTGCGGCTCGAAACGATATCCGACACCGGTAACGGTCTGGATGAAGCGCGGCTCGCGCGGGTCGTCGTCGAGCTTTGCGCGCAGGTTCTTCACGTGGGAGTCGATGGCGCGCTCGTAGCCCTCGAAGTCGTAGCCCAGGACCTTCTCCACGAGCTCCATGCGGGGGTACACGCGGCCCGGATAGCGGGCCAGCGTAACGAGCAGCTTGTACTCGCTCGCGGTGAGTTCCACCTCGACTCCCCCGAGATGGACGCGGTGCCCGCGCAGGTCGATGACCAGGTCACCGAAGTCCATGCGGTCGCGCTGGGGATCGGACTCCGCGTGCGCGCGGCGGACGAGCGCGCGGACGCGCGCGATCAGTTCGCGCGGCGAGAACGGCTTGACGAGGTAGTCGTCGGCGCCGATCTCGAAGCCGCGGACCCTCTCCTCCTCCGCACCCTTCGCCGTGAGCATGATGATCGGCACGTCGGAGGTGTCGCGGATGCGCCGGCAGACCTCCTCGCCGGAGACCTTCGGGAGGTTGAGGTCGAGGACGACCAGGTCGAAGGCCTTCTTGGCGGCCTGTTCCAGTGCCTCGGCTCCGTCGGCCACGGGTGTGACCCAGTAGCCTTCGCGCTCGAGGTAGGCCGTCACGGCCTCGCGGATCGACCGCTCGTCTTCGACGACCAGGACTCGCTGGGTAGCCTCCATGGTGTCCCTCTCCGATCGCACGCTCCGCATCCGTGATGGCGGAGACGCTCCGAGGATAGCGCGCCACACGCTCGCCGCGCGACATGACCTGCGAATCTCCACCGCAACCCCACAGGCGGGAGCGTCAGCCGGTCGCCTCCGAAGCGGGCGGGAACAGCAGCGGCATAGCCTCGTCGCCGAAGGTGGTGCGCCCCGCGCTGCGATCGCCGATCGACCGGAGTGCGGTGGCGAGGTCGTCCGGCAGGCCGTCGGTCAGCGCGACGCGCTCGCCCGTCACGGGGTGATCGAACGCCAGGCGGTAGCTGTGCAGGAACTGCCGCGTGAGGCCCAGGTCCTCGCGAAGCTTCCGGCGGCCGTAGAGCGGATCCCCGACGACCGGGTGTTTGATGTAGGCGCAGTGGACGCGGATCTGATGCGTGCGCCCGGTCTGCAGCTTGCACTCGAGCAGGGAGTATCCGTCGTCGAGACCATCGGACTCGAAGCGCTCGAGCGTCTGGAAGGACGTGACGGCCTGGCGCGCACCCGCGGCGTCGCTGACCCACATCTTCTTCGGCTCCTTGGGGTGGCGCCCGATCGGCGCGTCGATGAGCCCGGTGTCCGGCACGACCCGTCCGTGGACCAGCGTCACGTACCGTCGCTCGACCAGCCGCTGCTGGATCATGGACTGCAGCGCGCGTTGCGTATCGTCGTTCTTGGCGACGATCATCAGCCCGGAGGTGTCCTTGTCGAGGCGGTGGACGATCCCGGGCCGCTCGTCGCCCTGCAGGGTCCCCAGGTCGTCGGAGTAGCCGAGCAGCGCGTGCACGAGCGTGCCCGACCAGTGGCCGTGCGCGGGGTGCACGACCATCCCCGCGGCCTTCGAGAGGACGATCAGGGACTCGTCCTCGAACCGGATATCGAGCGGTAGGTCCTCCGCGATCAGGTCGGACGACTCGGAGGGAGGGACCTCGACGGTGAGCTGGTCGCCGCTGCACGCCTTGTAGCGCTTCGTCACGGTCTGGCCGTTCACCCGTACGCAGTTCCGCTCGATGAGCTTCTGGGCCATCGCTCGGCTGGGAAGCAGCCCGACCTCGGCGATGAGGACGTCGACGCGCATGCCCACGTCGTCGGTGCGGACACGATAGGTCAGGATGCCCTGGGTCGCCATCTAGCGCACCTCGGAACGGTCGGGGGACGTGGCCTCGGGGTCCTCGGTGGCGACGGGGACCGCCGAGGGGACGGGCTCGGCGGACGCCGGCCCGAACAGCAGCCACCAGATCAGCATCGCCACCCCCACGACGACGGACGAGTCCGCCACGTTGAACACCGGGAAGTCGAAGGGTATCCGGATGAAGTCGGTGACCCACCCGAAGGCCACGCGATCGATGAGATTGCCCAACGCGCCGCCGGCCACCAGACCGAGCGCGACCACGACCCACGGTCGCTCGGGCCGCCGGCGCAGCACGAACGCGGCGATGGCGATGAGCACGCACGCCGAGACCGCGATGAACAGCGGGCGGTACCCGGGCATCATGCCGAAGGAGGCCCCGAGATTGCGTACGAAGGTGAGCTGGAGGACGTCGCCGATCACCGGGACCGACCGGCCGAGCGGCGCCAGTTCGGCGCGCACGACCGCCTTGGTCACCTGATCCACGCCGACGATGGCCGCACCGATCGCCGCCGTGAGGAGCGCGCCGCGGCGACGCACTAGCGGGATTCCTCCCACTCCTTGCAGGCGATGCACAGGCCAGCGGCAGGCATCGCGACGAGGCGCTCGGCGTCGACCGGCTGGCCGCACCGCAGGCAGGTCCCGTAGGTCCCGGCCTCGATCCTGGCGAGCGCGGCGAGCACCGTCGCCTGCATCTCGCGGGCCGCACCTTCGAGCGTCATGTCCAGTTCCTTGCCGAAGGTCGCCGAACCTTGATCGGCCATATGGTCGCGGTAGTTGTTCTCGCCCGAGGTGTCGGAGAGGTTGGTCGCGCTGTCGCGCTCGAGGTCGCTGATCTCATGGGCGAGCCGGTCTCGCTCGGCCTCGAGGGCGGCCTTGATGTTCGCAAGCGTGGCAGCGTCCATGTGCGATCCTCCGGTCGGTGGTTCAGGTCGGATGCGAGTCATCCGTAGAGGCGCGACCCCCGCGGTCGGCGGGGGTCGCAGCCACACTCGGATTGTACCATCGTGTGCGCTCAGAGGCGCTCCAGAACGGCCGCGCAGCGACCGCAGACGTCGGGGTGGCCGGGGTCCGAACCGACGTCGGTCCTGATGTTCCAGCACCGCGGGCACTTGTCCCCCGCCGCGCGCGCGACGTCCACGGTCACGGCTTCGGCTCCGCCGTTCAGCGCGACCGTGGAGACCATGAAGAGGTCCGCCAGAGCGGGCCGGTCGGCCAGCACGGCGACGGCGTCGTTGGACGCCGAGATCGTCAGCGCGGCTTCCTGGCTCTTGCCCACGAGCCCTGCGCCGCGCGCGTCCTCCAGGGCCTTGGTGACGTCCTCGCGGACGGCGCGCACCGTCCCATAGACGGCACGGAGCGGAGCGGCGACCCGCTCTTCGATGGCGAGATCGGGCCAGCCGGCGAGCTGCACCGACACCGCGGGTCCACGCAGGGCCTCCGGCGTGAGCTGCCAGATCTCCTCGGACGTGAAGGTCAGGATCGGTGCGACCATCCGGACCATCGCGCCGAGCATCGTGGCCAGCACCGTCTGGGCGCTGCGCCGCCCGGCCGAGTCGGCCGCGTCGGCGTAGAGGCGGTCCTTGAGCACGTCGAGATAGAACGACGACAGATCGGCGCCGCAGTACTCGTACAGCAGGCGATAGACCGCGTGGAAACGCCACTCGTCATACGCGGCCGTGACGTCCCGCACGAGGTCCGACAGCGTCACGAGGGCATAGCGGTCCAGCTCGGGCATGTCGTCGAACGCCACCGAGTCGGCGGGGTCGAAGTCGCTCAGGTTCGAGAGCAGGAACCGGAACGTGTTGCGGATCCGGCGGTAGGCCTCGCTCGTGCGGTCGAGGATCTCGTCGGAGACGGAGATGTCCTGACCGTAGTCGGCGCTCGCCGCCCACAGGCGGATGATGTCCGCGCCCGACTTGGCCACGACGTCGATGGGGCTGACGGTGTTGCCGAGCGACTTCGACATCTTGCGACCGTCGCCGTCGACGATGAACCCGTGGGTCAGCACGGCGCGGAACGGCGGCTCGTCGTAGGCGCCGACGCTCGTCAGCAGCGACGACTGGAACCAGCCGCGATGCTGGTCGGACCCCTCCAGGTACAGCTCGGCCGGACGGCGCAGCTCGGGGCGCGCCTCGAGCACGCTCGTATGCGAGACGCCCGACTCGAACCACACGTCGAGGATGTCCTTCTCGGGCTTCAGCTCGGTCCCGCCGCAGCGTTGACACTCGGTTCCGTGCGGCAGGTACTCCGACGGCGCCTTGGTGAACCAGGCATCGGCGCCCTCCGACTCGAAGAGGTCGATGACGGCGTCGAACGTGGCGTTGTTCGCGACCGTCTCGCCGCACGCGACACACGTGAAGACCGGGATGGGAACGCCCCAGGCCCGTTGGCGGGAGATGCACCAGTCGGGGCGGTCGGCGACCATAGACGACATGCGGTTCACCGACCAGGCGGGGATCCACTTCACCTTCGCTATGGCCTCCATCGCGCCTTCGCGAAGAGGACGCACACCGTCGGCAGCCGCGTCCATCGCCACGAACCACTGCTCGGTGGCCCGGAAGATGACGGGCTGCTTGCACCGCCAACAGTGCGGGTAGCTGTGCGAGATCTTGCCTGCCGCAACGAGGGAACCCCGCTCGCGCAGCCACTCGACGATCACCGGGTTGGCAGTGCGCACGTCGAGCCCCTTGAAGGGGCCTCCTCCCGCGTCGAACGTCCCGTCGTCGAGCACGGGCATCGGCATGGGCAGTCCGAACTTCTGACCGACGAGGTAGTCGTCCTCACCGTGACCGGGAGCCGTATGGACCGCTCCCGAGCCGGTGGAGAGCTCGACGTGCTCGCCGGTGATGATGACTCCCTCGACGCCCTCGTGGATCGGCTGACGGTAGCGCAGCCCGGCGAGCGCAGCGCCGGTGACGCGCGGCGCGAGGACCTCCCACGCGTCCCAGCCGGCGGCGGCGGCGACCTGGTCCACGAGCGCCTCGGCCATCACCAGCACCTCGCCGTCGTGCAGGACGCCCACGTAGGGCGCCTTGGCGGCGAGGGTGACGGCCACGTTCGCCGGAAGCGTCCACGGAGTGGTCGTCCAGATGAGCACGGAGACGGGCTCGGGACGGTCCGCCCATGCCTCAGGCCTCGACGTGAACTCGAACTTCACGTAGATGCTGTCGGACTGCTCGTCGGAATACTCGATCTCAGCTTCAGCCAGAGCCGTGCCGCAGCGGACGCACCAGTGGATCGGCTTCGCGCCCTTGTAGATCATCCCGCGGTCGTACATGGACTTGAAGATCTTGACGTTGCCCGCTTCGTACGCGTGATTGAGCGTCAGATACGGGTCGTCGAAGTCGCCGCGCACGCCGAGGCGCTTGAACTCCTCCGCCTGGACCGCGACGAACTTCAGCGCGTGCTCGCGGCACAGCGCACGGACCTCGGCCTGCGACGCCGCCTTCATCTTCACGGGGCCGAGGTTCTTCTCGACCATGTGCTCGATGGGCTGGCCGTGGCAGTCCCAGCCGGGGACGTACGGCGCGTAGTAGCCGCGCATCGTCTTGTACTTGACCACGAGGTCCTTGAACACCTTGTTGAACGCGGTGCCCATGTGGATGTGCCCGTTGGCATACGGAGGGCCGTCGTGCAGGACGAAGGTCGGCCCTCCGGCGTTGGCCTCGAGCGCGAGTCGGTAGATGTCCATCTCGTCCCAGAACTCGAGCCAGCCGGGCTCGCGCGCGGACAGGTTCGCCCGCATCGGGAACTCGGTCGACGGAAGGTTCATCGTCTGCTTGTAGTCCGGCTTGTCGGCCATCTCGCTCCTTCAGTCCGGCGCCCCTGCACGCAAAAGGCGCACGTCGTCTCGTCGCCGGGACGAAGCGCGCCTCATCGTGATGGGCACTCCGCGGTACCACCCAGCTTGCGCCGCCTCCGATGCGAAGGCCCGCGCGCCACTCGGCCGCATTCGATAACGGGGTGCGGGCCCCGCCGGAGCCTACCCGGCGCCCGAGCGGCGCCGTATCGGTCCGGAGCTGATGAGGTGATGTTCGAGGCGGACCCGCCGCGGGACTCTCACCGTGCTCCCGCTCGCTGGATGGCCGAAGGTGGCCGCCCCTACTCGTCCTCGTCGTCGCCGTTGTTCATGTGTTCCGCCCGGGCCGCACAACGGCCCGATGCGATGCAGCCAAGGGTAGCGCGGCGCGGGAGGAGGGTCAACGCGGCAGCAGGAGATCCACCTCGGCGTCCGTGAGGCCCTCGACCTCGAGCGTCTTCACACGCGCGGTGTGGCCGCGGACGACGGACACCGACGTCTTCGGGACGCCCAGTGCGTGGGCCACCACCCTGCAGACCGCTGCGTTCGCCTTGCCCTCGTCCGAAGGCGACGTCACCCTCACCGACAAGACACCCCCCGTTCCGGCCTCGATGAGCTCTCGGCCGGAACGGGGGGTGACGCGCACGGTGATACGAGCGGGCACGGGCCGCTCCTAGTCGATCTCCTCGATGTCCATGTCGTCGTCGCGCTCGCCCACGGGGCCGCGGGACGGCATCGCGAACTCGTCAGGCACGTCGAGCGTCGGGACCTCGGGCTCGTCCATCGCGATCTCGCCGGTCTCGCCGAGCGTGAGAGAGACGACGGTCCCGGGAACCGAGGGCTCGGGGACGACGACGGGCTCGGGCACGAGCGGGGCGACGGGTTCGGGCGCCGCGACGGGCTCCGGCGCACCGGCGACCGGTGCCACGGCCTGCGCTTCGACTCCGCCGAGATACCCCTCGAGCATGCGGCGGAAGCGGGCTCTGAACTCCTCTTCGGCGGCCTTGAGGCGCGCGTACTCGGTCTGCGAGCGCTGCTTGTCCTCGAGCGCCGCGGACACGATCTCCTGGGCCTTGGATTCGGCGTCGCTCACCATGCGGGAGGCCTCGGCCTCGGCGCGCGAGCGCATGTCATCGGCCGAGACCTGCGCCGCGACCATGGTGTTCTGAAGGGTGCGCTCCATGTCCGCGTAGGCGCGGACCCGGGCGGAAGCCGCTTCGAGCTTCTCGCTCAGGTCGATGTTCTCCTTGAAGAGGCGCTCGAACTCGTCGGCGACCTCATCCAGGAAGTCGTCGACCTCTTCCGGGCTGTAGCCGCGCAGTGAGTTGCGGAACTCCTTGTGGTGGATGTCCAGCGGAGTGAGTTTCATCTCGGGTGATTCCTTTCAAACCGCGTGCGATGCCCCGGGTGCTTGCCCTTGCACGATAGCAGAAGCCGTCGTCAGCCCGCCTGTCGCATGAATCCCGCGACGATCTGCAGGACGATCAGCGCGACGAGGGGTGAGAGGTCGAGACCGGCGGAGCCGGCCTGGATCGGCGGGACGATCCGGCGGAACAACCCCACGTAGGGCTCGCAGACGCTCCCCAGCACGCGATAGATGTCGGCCAGCAGGCCGGACCGGCTGGTCGCGACGAACCAGCTGAGGATGATGTAGGCGATGATGAGGTATCCGTACAGGTCGAGAAGCGACGCGACGAGTCCCCACCTCACGACTGACGTCCCATCTCACGCGAGCGGTCCACCGCTGCGCGCACCGCAGCGGCGAACGCCGCGCGGACCCCGTGGACCTCGAGTTCGTTGATGGCGGCGATCGTGGACCCTCCCGGGCTCGAGACGGCGTCGATGACGGCCTCCGGATGCTGGCCGGTCTTCTCGATCAGGTCGACGGTGCCGCGCATGGTCGCGAGCGCAAGCATCTGTGCGGTGTCGCGGCTGAGACCCTCGCGGACGCCGGCACGTGCGAGCGCGTCGATCACGAGGGCCATGTAGGCGGGCCCGCATCCCGATATGGCGGTGCACGCGTCCTGGAGGCTCTCGTCGAGGACGATGACGGTACCGACGCAGGCGAACAGTGCGGCCACGCGTCTGACCTGCTCGGGCGTCGCCTCGGCTCCCCCGCTCACGATGCTCATCCCGGAACCGACCAGCGCAGGCGTGTTGGGCATGACGCGGATGACCGCCGTGCCGGCGGGCAGCATCGATTCGAGGCGCGCGCACGTGACCCCGCCGGCGATGCTGACGACGACGGCGTCCTCCAGAGCGGGCGCCAAGGCCTGCACGACCGCATCGATCACCTGCGGCTTCACGGCGAGGATGACGGTGCCGGCGCCCGCGATCGCTGCGCTGCCATCGGCGAAGACGGAGACCCCGTGCTCGGAAGCGAGCCGGGAACGACGGTCCTCGTTCGGGTCGGCGACGGTGATCTGCGAGGAGGCCAGCGAACCGGAGCCGACGAGTCCGGCGACGATCGCCTCGCCCATCCGCCCGCCGCCTATGACGGCCAGCCGGCCCTCGAGGGCGTCCACGGTCACGCCCTACTCTCCGAAGACGTTGGCGCCACGCGAGCGGACGCGATCGCCGACCGACACGTCGACGTTGCGGGGAGAGAGCATGTAGACCTTGTCCGAGACCTTCTGGATGCTTCCGTCGAGGCCGTAGGTCAGCCCGGCGGCGAAGTCCAGGAGCTTCTTGCACAGCTCGGCGTCGGTGCCGACAAGGTTCACGATGACCGGCTGCCCGGCCTTGAACTTGTCGGCTATCGACTGCGCCTCGGCGTAGCTGCGGGGCTCGATGGTGTGGATCTTGACCTGGGGCGCCGCAGGACGATCGGATGCGCTCGGCACCGCGCGCAGCGGTGCGGCGTCCCGGGCGCGTGCGACGTCAGGCTCGCGGCTCACGCGGCGCACGGACAGAGGCTCGGCTCCGTACGGCGAGGTGTAGGCACGCGCGGGAGGAGCGTCATAGCCGGCGTCATCGTCGTCGTACTCGGCGCCGGACTCGTCGTCGTCCTCGTATTCGTCGTCGTACTCGTCAGCAAGCCCGAGCATCACCTTGACGCGGTGCATGAAACCCATCGCGCGATCTCCTTGACGTTTCCAAAGCTGCCCGCGCACGCACGGGAGCTACCGGCCGAAGAGGGCTCTGCCCACGCGAACGATTGTAGCGCCTTCTTCTATCGCCACGGAGAAATCGTTCGACATGCCCATGCTCAGTTCCGTGAGGTCCACGGCGTCGCAGTGCAGCGACTGCAGACGTCCCATCCAGTGGCTGCACTCGCGGAACACGCGCCGCGCGGACTCGGGGCGCCCGAGCGGCGCCATCGTCATGAGCCCGCGCACCGTGACGCCCGGCAGACCGCAGGCGCGGCGCACGGCTTCCTCGGCCTCGTCATAGGTCATCCCGTGCTTGGTGCTCTCCCCGGAAACGTTCACCTCGAGCAAGACGGCCTGAACGACCTCGGCTTCGCGCGCTCTGCGATCGACCTCGACGAGCAGGCCGAGCGAGTCGACGCTGTGGATCAGGGTGGCCCGGCCGACGACCTGCTTGACCTTGTTGGACTGCAACGTGCCTATGAAGTGCCAGGCTTCGTCGGGGAACAGCGCCTGCTTGCCGACGAACTCCTGCGCGCGGTTCTCGCCGAACTCGTGCATGCCCGCGGCGATGGCCTGCGCGACCTCGGCGATGCCGACGGTCTTCGTGACAGCGATGAGGCGGACGTCCGCCGGATCGCGCCCGGCCACGTCGGCCGCGTCGGCGATCGCGCGGAGCACCTTGCGGTATCGCTCCGCGACCGCGCTCATCGCGCTACTCGGCGATGGGCGACTCGGGCATGGCCTCGAAGGTGCCGGTCAGCATGTAGCGGACCCGCTCTCCGATGTCCACGGCGTTGTCGGCGATGCGCTCGAGGTAGCGGGCGGCCATGACCATGTTGGACGCCCACTCTATGTCGTCCTCGTCCTGCAGGCGCGCCAGCTCGCGGAAGAACTGCTTGTACAGGTGGTCGATCGGCTCGTCCAGCTCCTGGAGCTTCAGTGCCAGCTCGAGGTCGTTGTGGTCCAGCGACTCGATACAGGCGTCGAGGACGCGGTGCACGAGGTTGCCCTGCGCCTGGATCAGGTCGTACAGCGTCTGAGGGCCCTTGCGGTCGGCGGTGCGGCGAGCGGCCTTCGCGATGTTGACAGCCAGATCGCCCATGCGCTCCATGTGCCAGGCCACGTAGGTCAGCGAGTGCAGGAGCCGCAGGTCGCGGGCGACCGGGAACTGAGTCGCCATGACCTCAAGGGTCGCTTCCTCGAGCGCGAGGGTGCGGTGGTCGATCGCATCGTCACCGTCGATGACCCGCTGTGCGAGCTCGACGTCACCCTCGACCAACGCCTGAACGCTGAGCGTCGTCTGCTCCGTGCACAGACGGCCGATGGCCAGCACCTCGGCTTTCAGATCCTTCAGTTCTTGCCGAAAGCCTTCGCGCATGGCGCTCACGCCCTTTCTTCGTACGCTCGTCCACGGGCGCCGTGTGCCCGGTGTCTTCTCTCACGTGCCGCGGATGCGACGTGGGTGCTGCAATAGTACCCCACAGCACCGCTCCGTCGGTTTCACGGATGTGACTTCCGTGTGACCCTCCGGTGACACCGCTGAACATCAAGGTCCAGTCGAACCCTAGACTGACGGCGGGAGTCGGCCGGGCGTGCCGTCGGCGTGTCCGGTTCGCGTCGCCTATCCGAACCGTCCGGTGATGTAGTCCTCGGTCCTGCGGTCCTTCGGGGTCGTGAAGAGCGACGCGGTGCGGTCGTATTCGACCAGGTGCGCGGGCTCGCCCGCGACCTCCTGCAAGAAGAAGGCCGTGTAGTCCGAGACACGTGCCGCCTGCTGCATGTTGTGCGTGACGATCACGATGGTGATGCGATCCTTGAGCTCGGCCATCAAGTCTTCGATCTTCTGGACCGAGGTGGGATCGATGGCCGAGCACGGCTCGTCCATGAGCAGCACCTCCGGCTCGACCGCCAGTACGCGTGCGATGCACAGGCGCTGCTGCTGGCCTCCCGAGAGCGTCAGGCCTCCCCTGCTCAGGATGTCCTTGACCTCCTTCCACACGTTCGCGCGCTTGAGCGACTCCTCGACGATCGCGTCGAGCTCGCTCTTCTTGCGCACGCCGTGCAGCTTGGGACCGTAGGCGACGTTGTCGTAGATCGACATGGGGAACGGGTTCGGCTGCTGGAAGATCATCCCGACGCGGCGGCGCAGGTCCACCGGGTCGACGCCGGAGCCGTAGACGTCATGGTCGTCGAGCGTGATCCTGCCCTCGACCCGCGTGCCCGGGATGAGATCGTTCATGCGGTTCAGGCAGCGGAGGAAGGTGGACTTGCCGCATCCGGACGGGCCGATGAAGGCCGTGACGGCGTGCCTCTTGATGCTGACGGAGATGTCCGTCAGCGCGTTGAAGCCCCCGTAGAAGAAGTCCAGCTTCTCCACCTTGAACTTGTCGCCATGGTCGTACGCCGGGCCGGCGCCCGGGGTCACCACATGCGAGGGGAGCTTGTCGCTCATCCCTGCATCCTCCTGTTCCTGCGTCCGATGTATCGGGCGGTGAGGTTGAATCCGAGGACCAGGAGCACGAGCAACAGCGCGGTGCCGTACGCCCCGGGCATGTTGATCCCCTCCTGGGCCATGAGCATGAGGTGGACGGGCATGGTACGGCCGGGATCGAGCGGCGACACGGGTCCGTTGATCATGGTGCCCATCGTGTAGATGACGACCGCGGTCTCGCCCATCGCGCGCCCCGCCGCAAGGATGACGCCGGTGGTGATGCGTGGCATGGCGGACGGCAGCACGATCCGGGACACCGTCTGCCACTTGGAGGCCCCCAGTCCGTACGAGCCCCAACGGATGTACTTGGGAACGGCGCGGATGGCCTCTTCAGTGGTGCGCACGATGATCGGGAGCAACAGGAAGGACAGCGCGAGCGCGGCGGCGAGGACCGACAGGCGCATCCCCATGCCCTCGACGAAGGCGGCGAGTCCGAAGAGACCCATCACGATGGACGGCACGCTTGCGAGCGAGTCCGCGGCGAACCGGATCGTGGAGACCAGCCGGCCCTGCACGGCGTACTCCGCCAGGTAGACGGCCGCGAGTACCGCGATGGGCGTCGTGATCAGCATCGAGAGCCCGGTCACGTAGACGGTCGCCTGGATGGTCGGCCAGATCCCGCCCTCCATATTGACGCCGTGCGGCCACGTGAAGATGAACGACGGGGTGATCTGGCCGATGCCGTTGACGAAGACATAGACGAGGATCGTCCCCAGTGCGGCCACCGTCGCGATCGCAGCCATCCAGATGACGGTGAGCGCCACCGCGTTGGTGGCGCGCTTGTTCATGCGCTCTCGGGACTGCACGTCAGCTCATCTCCTTGCCGAACCTCGAGATGACCCGGATCGCCGCAACGAACAGCATCGAGATGATGAACAGGACGATCGCCACTCCGAAGAGCGCGGTGCGGTGATCCCCCGCAGCGTAGGGCATGTCCAGGACGATGACCGTGGTCAACGTGAGGAACGGCTTGAAGATGCCGTCGGGGATGACGCGTGCGTTGCCCGCGACCATGACGACCGCCATGGTCTCGCCGATAGCGCGGCCCATGCCGAGGATGATCGCATCGATGATGCCGATCTTCGCAGCGGGCAGCAGCACCCGCCAGATGGTCTGCCACTTGGTGGCTCCCATCGCATACGACGCTTCGCGGATCCCGTCGGGGACCGACCGCAGCGCGTCCTCGGTCAGCGTGGCTATCGTCGGAACGATCATGACCGCAAGGATCAACCACACCGTGAACAGGCCGAAACCGAGGCCTCCGAAGACGTGCGCGACGATCGGACGCAGCATGACCAGGCCGAAGAAGCCGTAGACCACGGAGGGGATGCCGGCGAGGAGCTCGACAGCCGGGCGGACGATCTCGCGCATGCGCGGGCTCGCCACCTCCGAGAGGAACACCGCCGTCCCGACCGCCAGAGGGCCTCCGATGGCCAGGGCGCCGATCATGGCGAGCATCGAGTTGACGATGAGCGTGAGGATCCCGAAGAACTGCTTGGTCGGGTACCACTTGAGGCCACCGAGGAAGTTGAAGACGCCGACCTTCGCGAAGATCGGCCACCCCTCGAGCCCGACGAACAGGAAGATGAGGGCCACACCCGCGACGGCCACGCAGGCGCAGACGAGGAACAGGTTCTTGAGGGCAGCCTCTTTGAAGTAGGTCGCCTTCGAGATCGTCATGAGCGCCTGTCGCGCAGGAGGACGTGGGGAGTTCTCGGCGCTCTTCGGATCGGCGCACATCTCGGGGATCGGCTCGCCGGTCCGCGGGTCGCGGGAATCCGACATCTACTTGCCCCCTTCCGCGACGGGAAGGAAGCCGGCGTCGCGCACGACGGACTCCTGGATCTTCGGTGAGAGCACGAAGTCGATGTAGGCCTTGGCCAAGCCCGACGGCTGCCCCTTGGTCAGGAAGTGCAGGTAGCGCGACAAGGGATAGGTCCCGTTCCCGACCGTCGTCTCGTTGGCCGGGATGCCGTCGACTGCCAGAGCCTTCACCGACGGGTCGACGAAGCCCAGGGAGATGTAGCCGATCGCGCCGGACGCCTGGGCCACCACCGAGCGGACCTGACCGGTGCCCGGGAGAACGGCCGCAGTGGGGTCGAAGTCGGCGGTGCCGAGAACGAACTTCGAGAAAGCCTCACGCGTTCCCGAGGCCTCATCACGGTTGACGAGACCTATCGGGAGGTCGGGGCCGCCGACGCCCTTCCAGTTCGTGATCTTGCCTTGGAAGATATCGGAGACCTGCGCCTTGGTCAGCCCGCTGACCGGGTTCGACGGGTTGACGATCACCGCGATGGCATCGAGGGCGATCTTGATGTCGACCAGCCCGAGACTCTTCTCCTCGGGCTTGAGGTCGCGCGAGGAGGTCCCTATGTCGCAGGTCCCTTTGGTGACGGCCTCGATGCCGGCCGAGGAACCGATGCCGGACACGAGCACGCGCTTGCCCGGGTTGGCGGCCTCGAACTCGGTCGCCGCGACTTCGGCGATGGGCAGCACGGTCGTCGACCCCGTGACGGTCAGAGTGGTCAGCGAGACTCCGACCGACCGGGCGCAACCGGACACGACGAGCACGAGCGACAGCGCAAGGAGCGCCACAGCACGCCGCAGGTTCACCGGAGATCCTCGAGGATGCACGCGAATGCGCCGTGGCGCCCGGTGGGGCCTTCGGCGCGATGCGAGTAGAACGCGTCGGTCCGCTCAGCGGTGCAGAGACCGCTGCGGACCCGAGACGAGAACGGCACTCCTACCCCATTCAGGCTCTCTGACACGACGGCGCCCAGGTCCAAACGGCCCTGGGCCGCGGCAATGGTACCAAAGGAGTGAACGAATTGCGACAGAAGCGTTTCGTCGACCTCGTAGTGGCACGCGCCGATGTGGGGACCCACGTACGCGAACAGATCGGACGGCTCGCAGCCGGCCGTCGCGGCCAGCTTGCGGGCAGCCTCCTCCACGATCCGGCCGAGGGCTCCACGCCACCCGGCGTGCACCACCGCGACTGCCCGCCGGGGGCCGGTCGCGACCAGGACGATGGGGACGCAGTCGGCGAAGCACAGCAGGATCGGTGTCTCCGCATCCGTCGTGAACAGCGCGTCGGTGCCGGGCACCGCCGGAGGACGACCCGGTCGGGCGAACGCTCCCAGACCCGCCATGGCGCCGGCGACCTCGCGTACGACCGTCCCGTGGACCTGCTCGGGCACGGTCAGCCTGTCCCGCAGCCGGCCGAGTCCCAGCGCCGTCATGAGCACCATGCGGTTGTCGTCGACGCAGAGAGGGTCGTCGCCGACATGGGCGGCAAGGTCGAGGGAGTCGAACGGCGCGGCACTGCGCCCCCCGCCACGCTCCGAGAATGCCACGACCACCCCGTACTCTTCGCGCAGCCACGGGTCGACGTGCACGCCGACATCACCGATCTGCTGTCGGACGAGTCCGATCATGCGCGTCGCTCCCCTTCCGCATCCGCCCGACCAAGGCCTCCCGCCGAGCGTCACCGATGCGGTGATGATAGCCCGCCGAACGACCGCGGCGGGGAGACGAGGTCCCTGCGCCTCGTCACCCCGCCGCGTATTCGTCGCCCGGTATCGGCCGGGCGGACGTCCGTCTCATCAGGCCCCACGCCGCGTGGCGCAGGACCGTCGCGCTAGCTCCTGCGACGAAGGAAGACCGGGATCCCGTCATCGTCGTCGTTGATGGGCTCGAAGGAAGGAACCGACGCGGCACTCGGCAGCACGTCCTCGCCCTCGGCGTCCAACGCGAGAGCGCCCTGCTTGCGACGGCCTTCGAAGCCGGTCGCGATGACCGTGACGCGGATCGAGTCCATCATCGAGTCGTCGATGACGGCGCCGAAGATGATGTTGGCGTCTGGATGTGCTGCGGCCTGGACGACCTCGGCGGCCTCGTTGACCTCGAGCAGTCCGAGGTCGCTTCCGCCGGCGATGGAGAGCAGTACGCCCTGTGCGCCCTCGATCGAGGACTCGAGCAGCGGGCTGGAGATCGCGGCCTTGGCGGCCTCGTGAGCGCGGTTGTCGCCGGTCGCCAGGCCGATGCCCATGAGCGCGGAGCCCGCGTCCTGCATGATCGTGCGCACGTCGGCGAAGTCGAGGTTGATCAGGCCCGGGACGGTGATGAGGTCCGTGATGCCCTGGGTGCCCTGACGCAGCACGTCGTCGGCGATGCGGAACGCGTCCAGGATCGAGGTCTTCTTCTCGGCGACCTGGAGCAGACGGTCGTTCGGGATGACGATGAGCGTGTCGACGTGCTCGCGCATCCGCTTGATGCCCTCGTCCGCGACCTCCGCGCGCTTGCGGCCCTCGAACTTGAACGGGCGAGTGACGCACCCCACCGTGAGCGCGCCGATCTCGTCCTTGGCGATCTGCGCGATGACGGGCGCGGCGCCCGTACCCGTGCCGCCGCCCTCGCCGGCCGTGATGAAGACCATGTCGGCGCCCTGGAGCGCCTCCTTGATCTCCGCACGCGACTCCTCGGCCGCCTGCAGGCCGACGTCCGGGTCCGCGCCGGCGCCAAGGCCCTTGGTGAGCCCGACCCCGATGTGGACCTTGTAGTCCGCGTCGGACATGAGGAGCGCCTGGGCGTCCGTGTTCACCGCGATGAACTCCACGCCCTTGACCCCGGCCTCGACCATGCGATTGACAGCGTTCGAGCCGCCACCGCCCACACCGACGACCTTGATCACCGCGAGATAGTTGGCACCGGTCTCGAGCATCTGAAGCCTCCTCCCCCTCGGGCCAGGTCGTCTGTCGACCGAAGTCTAAGGGTCCAGTTTAGGGTCATACATTGCGTGCAACGCTCAATCTTTGCATAAAGGTTATGGTGAATGCAAGACCCCCGCGCAACGAATCTGCGAAGGGGTCTTCTGGACGCCCGATCGGGCTGGACCGGCTGACCGGCTCGCGACCCCCTACGACCTGGTCACCACGTACGTTCCGAGCGGCACCTGCGGCCAGAGTTCGAGCACGTCCCGGTTGTACATTCGGATGCACCCGTGACTGGCCTGCGTTCCGATGACCCAAGGCTGGTCGGTGCCGTGGATGCCATAGGCCGTGAACACGTAGCGATAGCGCCCGGGCGATCCGACCCTGCGGAACAGGCGCATCTTGCGCGGACCGTACACGCCCCTCGAGTCTGTCTTGTACTTGGCGAGCACTCTCCAGACTCCCACGGGCGTCCAGTTGTGGCGCCCGTGAGCGACCGGGTACTTCTTGATCAGTTGCTGGTTCTTCACCCAGTACAGACGGTATTCGCTCTTGTCGATCACGATGCAGGTCGCATAGGGGAACTGGTAACGGGTCACCCGGTGCGTGTAGCTCGCCGTCTCGCCGGTCAGGCTCTGCTCCCGCAAGGTCAGCATCGCGAGACGCGTGCCGAGGGTCACCCGAGGGAACGTGACAATGTCTCCGGGGTGGCACGCGACGGTGCCCACGATCCTGCCGTCCACGCTCAGGGTCATCGTCGCGGCGGAGGACCCGGCTCGGACCGTGACCGCGCACGGGCTGATGACAGGCCCGGAGCCGGGTGCGTTCCACGACGGAGGACCGGGAGCGGACCAGGAGTAGACAGCGGCCCGTGCGGTCGAGGTCGCCGCCCCGTCCGCCCGTGCCGCGGCCCGCAACTCGTGGGCACCCGGCGACAGCGAGACGCCGGCGAACACCGCGGCTCCTGCGGCCGGCCGCAGCTCCCCGAGGCGAACGTCTCCGTCCCACAGTGAGACGGTCCCGGTCGGGTCGCCGGACGCCAGCGTGACGAGCACGTCGAACGGGCCGGTGACGTCGCGGGACACCGAGATCGTCAGGGCGTTGGCCGGCACCAAGCCGGCGAGGACCGCGACCAGCGTCCACACCGCCGCGCGACGCACGATGCGCCGAAAGGTCCCGGTCGCGATCATGAGCTGCCCCCTACTTCAGTCCTCGCCACGTGGATCGGTCGGGTATCCGCACGTCGATGGAAACGACCTTGCCCGGATGCTCCCGCAGGATGCGCTGGGCGAGCGCGTCCTTCGTCGTGAGGTCGACGGCCTCTCCCACCACGATCTCCACGTGGTCCGCTGTCGTCAGCGCCGTACCGTCGATGGTCGGCGCCGAAACGGAGCGCACGGTGGCGGCGAGAGCGGGGCTGATGCCCGTCAACACCCCGATCGCGTTCAGCAGCGGCTCGGAGACCGTACGCCGGCCGGGCTTCAGGTCGAGCCCGGGCACGTCCGTGATCACCGGCAGCGTCCCGCTCGCGTCGGCCGAGGGGGTGGCGATCACGCTCCCGCTCGCGTCGATCAGCCACATCGACGGGCCGGCGTCCACGATCGCGACGGGGACGCGTTCCACCACGCGGATGCGCATCCCGGAGGGGAACACACGCGATACCGTCACCGACGCGATCCAGGGGTCCGCTCCGACGCGCTGCGCGACCGCATCGGCGGGGAACCTGATCAGCGTCGCATCAGGAGGGACGGCCGCGAGCGCTCGCACCTGCGCGGCGGGCACATGCTGCGCTCCGACGACCTCGATGGTGCGTATGGTGAACAACGGCGAGTTGTAGATCGCGACACAGCCCACGAGCGCCAGCACGACCGCCGCGAGCACGGCGCCGGTCCGCAGCCTGCGCGCGCGCATCTGCGCGGACATCCTCGTCTGTCGCTGGGTCTTGCGCTGCTCCGCGCGCACCCGCGCCGCGCTCGGAGCACTTGGCGCGGACCGGCTCTCGCCCGCCGCGCCCGCCGTCGCCGCTCGCTTCGCGGGACGTCCGACGCGCGGCGGCGCCGTGCGCCCGGCCACGTCGGCGCCCTTGCTCTCCTTCTTCGGCGACGTCGAGATGTAGACGTTCCTACGCTTCTTCGAAGCTCCCGAGGAATCTGATCTCCGGTCGGAGGTCGACACCGCACCCGTCCTTCACGCTCATCCGTACCGTGCGGATCAACCCGACTACGTCCGCCGCGGTCGCTCCGCCTTCGTTGACGATGAAGTTGGCGTGCACCTGCGATACGCACGCGCCGCCGAGTCGCAGCCCCTTCAGCCCCGCCGCCTCGATCAGGCGGCCGGCGGAGTCGCCCGGGGGGTTCACGAAGACGCTGCCCGCACACGGCAGCCCCATCGGCTGACTCTCCTTGCGCCGTTTCAGGTTGCGCTCCATCTCGGCCCGGATGCGCACCGGCTCACCCTCGCTCACCCTCAGGGTTGTCTCGAGGATGATACCGCGGCCGGCCAGCCCGCTGCGCCGGTAGTCCCAGACGACGTCCCGGCCGTGCACGAGTGTGAGTCCCAACCCCGGCACGAACAGCGTCGCCGTGTCGACGATCTGACCGATCCATCCCTCGGGGGTCCCGGCGTTCATCGCCAGGGCGCCTCCCAAGGTACCCGGGATGCCCACGGCCCACTCCAGACCGGAGAGGCCGAGATTGAACGCCTCTTGAACGATGTGCGCGAGGACCGAGGCGGCGCCCGCTCGAAGGGTGTCATCCTCGATCGCGTGCCGCTTGAACTCACGGCCCAGGACGAGGACGGCCCCCTCGTAGCCCGCGTCGGAGACGAGCAGGTTGCTGCCCTTTCCGACCACCGCCCACTCGACCTCCTCCTCCTCGAGGATCCGAAGGGCGGTCACGACGTCGTGGACCGTCTCCAGGACGGCGAAGATCGCCGCGGGCCCGCCCACGCGATAGGTCGTGTGCTTGGCCATCGGCTCGCGGGCGCGGACCTCCCCCGCAAGCTCGGCCGTCAGACGCCGGAGCGCGTCCTCGACGCTCATGCCGCGCCTCCCGCGGAACGCTCGGTCATCGCGCGAACGATCTCGGGCCCGAGAGCGGTCACGTCACCCGCCCCCATCGTCATCACGAGGTCGCCGGGCCGCGCGCGATCGGCGACGTACTGTGCGACATCCCCCCGGTGCGGGAAGTAGGCCAACCGGGTGCGCGGACGATGGCGCAGGATCGCGTCCACGACGGTCTTGCCGGACACGCCGGGGACGGGCGCCTCACCGGCGCTGTAGACGTCGAGGATCACCACACGGTCGGCGTCGTCGAAGGCCGCGCCGAAGTCGCGCGCGAATGCGGCGGTGCGGCTGTAGCGGTGCGGTTGGAACACGACCCACCTCGAACCGGAGGTAGCCGTGCGCGCGGCGGCGAGCGTCGCACGCACCTCCGTCGGATGGTGCGCGTAGTCGTCGACGACGGAGACCTCGTCGACGACGCCGACATGCTCGAACCGGCGTTTCACCCCGTTGAACCCCGCGATGCCCCGCGCGGCCGCACCGACGTCGACGCCCATCGCCCACGCCGCCGCCAAGACGCCGGTCGCGTTGAGCGCCATGTGCTCGCCGGGTGTTCGCGTCGCGCATGCGACGATCGTGCCGCCGGGCAGGGCCACCGAGAACGATCCGCCCTCCGGAGTCGCCTCGTAGGACACAAGCCGGACGTCGGCTGTGGTCGAGCGACCGTACGTGACCACACGGGCGGCACATCCCGGAGCCAGGCCCATGAGCCGCTCGTCGTCGGCGCACAGCACCGCGACACCGTCGGCGCGCACGCGCGACAGGAACTCGCGGAAGATGTCGACGATCTCCCCGAGCGACGCATAGTGGTCGAGGTGATCGGCCTCGATGTTGGTCACGATGGCGCAGTACGGGTCGAGGTAGAGAAAGGACCCGTCGGACTCATCGGCCTCGACGACGAAGTGCGGACCGTCGCCGCAGCGCGCATTGCTTCCGACGTCCGTGAGCTCCCCCCCGATAAGGAACGTCGGATCGGCGCCCGCCTCGATGAGAGCGGCGGCAGCCATCGAGCTGGTCGTCGTCTTGCCATGAGTGCCGGCGACTGCCACGGTCAGACGCTCCCCCGCGAGTTCGGCGAGCATGCGGGCCCGGGGCCACACGGGGATCTCCCTGCGGCGCGCCTCGACGAGTTCCGGGTTCGTCGCGGGGATCGCCGTCGACACGACCACGACCTCGGGGTCGCCGACGTTCGCGGCGTCGTGCCCGATGTGGATGGCCATACCCGCGCTCTGGAGCGCGGCCGAGTAGCGCGAGGCGCGCAGGTCCGAGCCGGTGACGACGAGGCCGCGGTCGTGCAGGACGCGCGCGATGCCGCTCATCCCCGCTCCGCCGACCCCGATGAAGTGTGCGTAGGTACCCGTCACACCGCCACCCGCTTCCTGATCGCTTCCGACACGGTCCGTACGACGGCAGCCGCGGCGTCAGGCCGCCCGAGAGAGGCGGCGGACACCTCCATGCGCCCGCGCGCATCCGGATCCGACAGCAGGCCGGTCAGCGTGTCCCCGAACGCCTCGCTGTCGAGGTCCGCGTCCGCGTATGCCACGGACGCGCCTGCTCTGACGAAGGGCCGGGCGTTGCGCGTCTGGTGATCGTCCGTCGCGAAAGGATACGGCACCAGCACCGATGCCTTGCCGAGGACCGACAGTTCGGCCAGCGTCGTCGCGCCGGCCCGGCACACCACCAGGTCCGAAGCGGCCAGAAGATCGCCCATCCCGTCGACGTAGTCGAGGACCCGCCACCATGCGGGCACGCCGCCCGGGGCCGCCAGCGCCTCGCGCACCGCGGGCGCCTCGCTGGGCCCGGCGATCTGCACGACCCGCAGCCCTTCGATGGCCGCGAGGCGGTCGCGCAAGCCGATCAGAGCGGAGTTGAGATGCCGCGCTCCGCGGCTTCCTCCGAAGACGAGAAGAAGCGTCTGTCCTTCTCCGACCCCGTACGCCGAACGTCCGGCCGCGCGTCCCGCGCTGAGCACGGACTCCCGAACAGGGTCGCCGGTGATGACGGCGCGGTCGGGATGCGGCAGGAACGCGACCGAGTCCTCGTAGGTCACACAGACCGCCCGCGCGAAGCGGGCGAGGATCCGGTTGGCGACGCCGGGGACCGAGTTCTGCTCGTGGAGCACGAGCGGCACCCCGCGCAGCACGGCGGCGAGAGAGAGCGGGACGGACACGTAGCCGCCGAAGCCGACGACCGCGTCCGTCCGGTCGCGATTCAGCAGGCTGAGGCAACGGAACGTCGATGCGATAGCGGTCGCGAAGCCGGTGAGCAGCGTCAGCGGACGCGCGCGATCCCAGCCCGTGACGGGAACAGCGACGAACCCGATGCCGGCCTCGGCCGCCAGACGCTGCTCGAGACTGTCCGGTGCACCGACGTACGCGACCCGGTCACGAGCGTCGGCTGACACCAGCGCGGCCACCGTCAATGCCGGATAGACGTGGCCGGCCGTTCCCCCTCCGCTCACCAGAACGCGCACGGGCGCTCCCCTCTTCTTCGGCATGCGGACGCGGACGGGACGGCTCCCGTGCGCTTCCGCGGGTCATGGCTAGGATAAGTCCGATGCACCCCATGGTGAAGAGCAGGGACGAGCCACCATAGCTCACCATGGGAAGCGGCTCGCCGGCGACGGGGATGAGCCCCGTCACCGACGCCATGTTGATCAGCGCCTGTGTCGTGATCGTGATGGTCAGCCCTCCGGCGACGATGCGCGCATACGGGTCCTTGACGGCAAGGGCGATGCGAACACCGGCGTAGCAGAAGAGCCCGAATGCGACCACGATCGAGAGCGTCCCCAGCAGCCCGAGCTCCTCCCCGATGATGGCGAAGATGAAGTCGGTGTGGGCAGCGGGAAGATAGAAGAACTTCTGACGGGACATGCCCAGGCCCAGGCCGAGGATGCCTCCCGAGCCGAACGCCAGACGTGCCTGCAGGACCTGATAGGCGTTGCCGAGGGGATCCTTGCTCGGGTCGAGCCAGGCGGCGATGCGCGAGGAGCGGTATGCGGCGATCGGCAGCAGCACGGCGACTCCGGCGACGATCCCGCCCACGGTCGCGCCCACCCACTTCCACGGAAGGCCGCCGATCACGCTCACGAAGAAGACCGCGATCAGGATCGACATCGCGGCGCCCATGTCCGGCTGCAGCATGACGAGGGTGAACGGGATACCCGCGATCAGCACGATGCTGAGCGCGTCCTCCCTGATGGGACGGGGGCGTTGAGCCCTATCAGCGAACAGCGCCGCCATCACCAGCACGCACCCGAGTCGGGCCACTTCCGCGGGCTGTATCGTGGTCACGCCGAGGTTGAGGGCGCGCACCGAACCCATGTTCGCCCTGCCCATGAACAGCACGAGCCCGAGCATGATGTCGCCCGCCGCCAAGACGGCGACACCCAGCCGTTTGATCATCGGGAGCGGCAACCGGGACGCCGCCAGGAGGGTGACGAATCCGAGCGCCAGAAAGATCGCCTGACGCTTCACGAAGTACATCGTGTCGGCGTGCTCCTTGATGCCCGTGACCGCCGACGCCGAGAAGATCATCAGCAGACCACCGAGCGCGAGGAACACCGTCGCGCCGAGCAGCAGGTACCGGGCCATGGGCGCGGCCTGAGGCCTCGGCGGAGTCACCGACCCTCCCCCGACAGGCGCACGACGGCGTCGGCGAAGTGGCGGCCGCGTTCCTCGTAGTCGCTGAACTCGTCGAAGCTCGCGCAGGCGGGAGACAGCAGGACGACGTCGCCCGGATGCGCCGACTCCGACGCCAGCGTCAGGGCGCCGAGCATCGTGTCGGTCACGAGGAAGGGTGCGGAGGCTGCCTCGAACGCGACCTCCAGTTCAGGTCGAGACTCACCGTAGAGGACGGCAAGACGGCATCGCGTCGCGCACGCCTCGGCGAGCGGGAGAAAGTCGTTGCCCTTGTTCCGCCCACCGAGAAGGACCAGCAGCGGTGCGGTCCCGAACGCGGTCAGGGCCTTCATCACGGCGTCAGGGTTCGTCGCCTTCGAATCGTTGACGTACTCGACTCCGTCGACGGTCCCGACCGGGTCCAAGCGATGCTCGATGGGCTCGAAGGAGCGCAGACCGGCACGGACCGAGTCGGGCGCCGCACCCATGAGCAGGGCCGCCGTCGCGGCCGCGAGCGCGTTGGAGACGTTGTGGACACCCCGTATCAGCAGCTCCACCACGCGTACCAAGCGGACATCGCCCTCGCCCGCGTCGACGACCAGCATCCCGTCCTCGACGCGCGCGTCCCCTCCCGAGAGGCCGACGCGGACGACGCGGACCCCCCGGTCGACGACCGGCTCCACCCACTCCGCCGAACCGGGGTCGTCGACGTCGATGATCGCCACGTCCCCAGCTCCCAGGTTGGCGAACACCTTCGCCTTGTCGGCGGCGTACTCCTCCAGGGAACCGTGCCAGTCGATGTGATCGGGAGTGACGTTGAGGAGAAGGGCCACCCTAGGGTGGAAGTCGAGGGTGAGGGCAAGTTGGAAAGAGGAACACTCCGCGACGACGATCGCGTCTGCGCCCGTGGTCGGAGCGACGGCGATCGCGGGCACGCCGATGTTGCCGACGGAGACCGCGTCGAGTCCGTCTGTCCGCAGGAGATGCGTGACCAGCGCGGTGGTCGTCGTCTTCCCATTGGTGCCGGTCACGGCCACGAAGGGGGCGACCGAGTGCCGGTAGGCAAGCTCGAGCTCCGAGATGACGGGCACGCCGAGACGTGAGGCCGAACGCATCAGGGGCCGCGACGGAGAGATACCGGGGCTGGCGACGACGAGGTCCCATCCCTCGTCGGGCACGGTCTCCACCCCGAGCTCGACCCGCACGCCCTGAGCCCGCAGGATCTCCGCGGTCGCTGACAACCGGGGGTTGTCGTGCTCAACGAAGACCGCGACGTCGGAAGGCGAGGTGTCGGGCCGCTCGAGAGCCCACCGCACCACCGCGTCCCCGCTGCGGCCGAGCCCGAGGACCGCGACCCGCTCGACGACACGACCCACCCCTACCCCACCTTCTTAAGGCTCGACAAGAAGTAGAGGGCGAAACCCGCGCCGGCGAGTATCCCGGTGACGATCCAGAAGCGGATCATCACCTTCGTCTCGCTCCAGCCCTTCATCTCGAAGTGGTGATGGATCGGGGCCATGCGGAATATGCGCTTGCCTGTCAGCTTGTAGGAGAGGATCTGCAGGATCACGGAGAGACCCTCGATGACGTAGATCCCGCCTATCAGAGGCAGCAGCAACTCCGACTTCGTCACGATCGCCATGGTGGCCACAGCCGCGCCGAGTCCGAGTGACCCGGTGTCACCCATGAAGATGTCGGCAGGGTAGCTGTTGTACCAGAGGAAGCCGACGCAGGCCCCGGCGATCGCGGCTGCGAGCAGGGAGATCGGCAGGTGGTTCTGGCGGAACGCGATCGCCGCGAACGAGAACATCACGATCATGACGGTGCCGGCGGCCAAGCCATCGAGCCCGTCGGTCAGGTTCACGGTGTTGCTGGCCGCCACGACCATCAGCGCCACGAGCAGGACGTACAGCCACGGTACGACGATGGCGAAGCCGCCGATGGTCAGCGTCGACGACAGTACTCCCAGGTTCCACGAGCCGCCGATGAGAGGGAGTCTCACGACCGCGGTGACTCCGGCCCAGTTCACGGCCAGAAGCCCCACGCTCAACGCGATCAGCACCTGCCACAGGATCTTGGCGGTGGCTGTCAGTCCCAGGGAGCGTTCCTTCACGACCTTGGCGTAGTCGTCGAGGAACCCGAGGAGCGCGCACGCGAGCATGGCCCCGAGGACCAGCAAGCTCTGCCGGTCGATCGACCCCATGGCGACGTAGACGACCGTCACGACCAGCATGATGAGCACGCCGCCCATCGTCGGCGTCCCCTGCTTCACGAGGTGGCCCTGTGGACCGTCCGCGCGCACCTGCTGCCCGATGTTGCGGTACCGGACGAGCCGGATCCACAGCGGGAACAGGGCCACGGCGGCGCCGAGCGCCACCACGGCCACGAGGAACACCTGGTAGGTGGGGTAGCGCCCGATCTGCAGCAGCAGGCTGAAGCTAGGCATGCGGGCTCAGTATCCCTTCGACGATCCGTTCGAGTTCCATGCAGCGTGACGCCTTCACGAGCACCACGTCACCCGCGGTGGCGAGGTCGTCGACTACCCGGGACGCCTCCTCGACGCTCGCGCACCGACTGATGGACGACGCCGGCATTCCGGAGGCGAGTGCGCCGTCCGCGACGCGCCGCGCACGCTCCCCGACCGTGACGAGTCGATCGATGCCCGCGCGGCCGACCGCCTCCCCAAGAGAGAAGTGCGCCAGCGCGGTCAGGGAGCCGAGCTCGGCCATGTCCCCGAGGACGGCGATGCGCTTCCCCTCGGTCGCGATGTCTCCCAGCGCGACGAGGGCCGCGCGCATGGATGTCGGATTCGCATTGTACGCGTCGTTGACCACGACGACCCCGCCGGCGGTCGTGAACACCTGCATGCGCATGTCGGTCGTCAGCGCGGTAGAGAGCCCCGTGGCGATCTCGTCGAGTGTCGCGCCGAGGTACCGCGCGACGGCCGTCGCCGCAGCCGCGTTGTACGCGTTGTGACGCCCGGGGACCGGCAGGCGGGTGCGGACGGACCCGCCTGGCGTCACGAGCGTCAGGATGGGCCTTCCGGCCTCGTCCACCTCGATGTCCGTCGCGCGCACGTCGACTCCGTCCGACAGGCCGTACCACGTGACCGGTGCCGCCGATCGCGGCTCGAGCGACCGCGACCACTCGTCGTCACCATTGAGGAAGACCCTGCCGGCAGCGGGCACGCAGGCCACGAGCTCCCCCTTGGCGCGCGCGATCGCGTCCTGCGAGCCGAGGACCTCGATGTGCGTCTGACCGATGTTCGTGACGACGCCGAGCGTCGGACGGGCCAGTGCGCACAGAGCGGCGATCTCACCCTCGCCGCGCATACCCATCTCGACCACGAGCACGTCGGTGGCGTTGTCGGCCTCGAGCAGCGTGAGCGGGACGCCAAGCTCGTTGTTGCGGTTGCCGCGCGTGGCGACCACGCGGCGCCCCGCCTGCAGCGCCGCCGCGATGAAGTCCTTGGTGCTCGTCTTCCCCGTGGAACCGGTCACGCCGACCACGGGGCAACGCAGCGAGGTCCGGTGCGCCGCCGCGAGGGCCCTGAGCGCGTCCGCGGTATCGTCCACGAGCAGGACCGCGGTCTCACCGCGCGCCGCCTCCGACGCCGCGGAGGCGGCATCGGCGTCCCAGCGAGACACCACGGCCACCTTCGCGCCCGAGCCGAGAGCCGCGGGAACCCACTCGTGACCGTCGACATGCTCGCCGGGTAGCGCGAAGAACGCACCGCCCACGGGCACCGCCCGCGAGTCGATCTCGACACCCTTGAAGACCGTGTCCCCGCTTCCCGCCACGATCGTGGCGCCGGTCAGCTCGGCGAGACGGCCTGCGGACATCCTCACCATCGCGCGCCCAGCTCCTCCCGTGCGACCTCGCGGTCGTCGAAGTGGACGGTGCGGTCGGCGAAGATCTGGTAGTCCTCATGGCCCTTCCCGGCGATGAGCACTGCGTCCCCCGTGCGCGCCATGCTCAGCGCGAGCGCGATCGCGGCGCGGCGGTCGATCTCCGTGTGATGCTCGGAGCCGGTCGGGGCGAGGCCGTCCTGGACCTGCAGGATGATTCCCACAGGGTCTTCGGTGCGCGGGTTGTCGCTGGTCAGCACCACGACGTCCGAGAGCTCCCCGGCAGCCTGCCCCATCAGCGGCCGCTTGTCGGGGTCGCGGTCCCCGCCGCATCCGAACACCGTGATGACGCGTCCGGGAGTGACCGCGCGGACCGCGGCGATCGTCTTGGCCAGTCCATCCGGTGTGTGTGCGTAGTCGACGAGGACCGTGAAGTCCTGACCCGCCTCGATGCGCTCGAGCCTCCCCGGGACCTGCGGCGCGCTCTCGAGGCCGGCCGCGACCGTGTCGAGACCGATCCCGAGGGCCATAGCGCACGCCGCAGCGACGAGGGCGTTGCTGACGTTGAACCCCCCGGCGAGCGGAAGCGTCACGTGCAGGGAACCAACGGGTGTCACGAGGTCGAAGGCGCTGCTGGCCGGCCCGAGCGTGACGTTCTCGGCCCTGACCGTCGCGTCCTCAGAGAAGCCGACCGTCCAGATGACCGGCACGTGTTCCGAGAGGCGGCGGCCGTGCTCGTCGTCGATGTTGACGACCCTGCGCTCCTCGCTCACGCATCGCATCAGCCGCGACTTGACGCTGAAGTACTCCTCGAGCGTCGCGTGGTAGTCGAGGTGATCCTGACTCAGGTTCGTGAACGCCGTCACCGCGAACGCGATCGCATCGACCCTGTGAAGGTCGATGGCGTGAGACGACACCTCCATCGACACCGCCCCGACGCCGGCGTCAACCATGCGCGAGAGCAGCTCCTGCAGGTCGCGCGATTCCGGCGTGGTGCGCACGGAGGGCAATCTCTCGTCGCCGATCCTGGCCTCGATCGTGCCGATGAGGCCGGTCGTACGACCCGCACAGAGGAGGATCGAGTCCAGGATGTACGTCGTGGTGGTCTTGCCGTTGGTGCCCGTGATGCCGATGACATCGAGGTGCCGGGACGGATCGCCGAACAGTCTCGCCGAGGCGCTCGCCAGCGCCACGCGCGTGTCCGCCACGACCGCCACGGGTACCGACATGCCCGGCATCTCGCGGGCCGCCACGATGACCGAGGCGCCCCGAGCAACGGCGTCAGCAGCGAACCCGTGACCGTCGAAGCGGAAGCCCGGTATGCAGAAGAAGGCGTCTCCCGGCTTCACGGAACCGGACGCGTAGGCGACGCCTGAGACCGGGACCGCCAGGGCGGCCGCTCCGGACGCGGCGATCTCTGCGAGCAGCTCTGAGAGTACGGGCACGGTTGATGGTCCTCACCGGTGTGTCGAGGTCGTTTCGTCAGTCGTTCCAGCGATTGTCGTCTTCCGGACGGTCCCCGATGGCGCTTCGTTGCCGACCTGCGAAGATCCCGTGCGCTTCGTCTCGACGGGGCCGACCGACGGCGCCGGCGCGATCTTCAGGTGATCGACGCAGAAGCGCGCCAGGTTCGCGAAGGCCGGCGCGGCGACCGTCCCGCCGAACAGCCCGCTCTTCGGTGAGTCGATGGTGACCAGGATGATGATCTTGGGAGCGCTGGCCGGAAGGAACCCGACGAAGGAAGACACGTACACACCGCTGAGGTAGCCGACGCCGTTCGGCCGGGCCTTCTGAGCCGTTCCCGTCTTTCCCGCGACCTCGTACTGCGCGACGGCCGCCGACGTGCCCGTTCCGTCACGGACGACGTCGGTGAGCATCCGCGTGGTGGCCGTCGCGGCCGCCTTCGTGATCACGGGCACCGGAGACGCCGGGAACGTCGCCATGACGGATCCCGTGGCGCGCAGGAAGTGCGGCGTAACGAGCGTGCCACCGTTCGCGATCACGGAGACCGCGCGGACGAGCTGCAGCGGCGTGACCGACAGGCCCTGGCCGAAGGGCAGGTTGCCCATCGACGATGCCGACCACGACGAGGTCGGCGGCCTCCAGCCGCTCGCCTCACCGGGAAAGTCGACGCCCGTCTTGCGGCTCAGCTTGAAGCGGTCCATGTAGTCAGAGAGGGCCGTCTTGCCGAGTGCCTGCCCGAGCCTCACGGCTCCGATGTTGCTCGACTTCGTGACGATCTGCGTCAGCGAGTAGTCCACCGTCCCGCGCGCATGCGCCTCGTGGATCACGTGCCCACCGACGGTGAGCGTCGGGGGCAGATGGAACATGCTGTCGGGGGTGAACAGGCCCTTGTCGATGACCGCAGCGGCGGTCATCGCCTTCATCGTCGACCCCGGCTCGTAGGTGTCCGTGATCGCCTTGTTGCGCATCGAGTCGGCCGTAGCGGCGCCGTAGGCGTTCGGGTCCAGGTACGGGGTCGAGGAGATCGCGAGGATCTCGCCCGTGTTGGGGTCCATGACGACGACCGAACCGCCCTTTGCCCCGAACTTCTTCACGGCCGCCGCAAGCTCGAGTTCCGCCTTGTTCTGGATGTCCTTATCGATCGTGAGGTAGATGTCCTGCCCGTCGACGGCGTCCTGTTGCGTGACGATGCTGCCCGGGATCAGGTGCCCCTTCGGGTCGCGCTCGGCCACGATCCGCCCGGGAGTACCGGAGAGCACCGAGTCGTACTGCTTCTCGATCCCGGCGAGCCCCTGATCGTCGATGCCGACGAAACCCAGCACCTGCCCGGCAAGGTGGCCGGACGGGTAGGTCCGCCGTGAATCGTCGACGAATCCGATGCCCTCGATCCCGAGCTTCTCGAGCGCAGTCGCTCGCGGCAGGTCGACCTTGCGCGCGATGTACACGAACGAGCCGGTCCTGTGCAGGCGAGCCAGGTAGTCCTGCGGGTTGCCGCCCAACACCTGAGACAGCGACGATGCCGTGGCAGTCGCGTCCTTGACCTGCGAGGGGACGGCGTAGACGGTCTTGGCGTCCGTGGTCACCGCAAGGGGCATGCCCTCACGGTCGAAGATCGACCCACGTCGCGCGGGAAGGGTCAGGTCGCGGAGGCGCTGCTGTCCCGCCGAGGCGGACAGCGCCTTCGCCTGCACCACCTGCATCCAGGTGAGGCGGCCGGCGACGAGGGCGAGCATCGCCACCATGAAGACGAACAGGATGCCCGGACGGTTCGATGTGGGACGGCTGTGCGGCTTGCGCCCCGCACCTCCGCCCTTGCCCGCGCGTGGCGCCATCGACTACCGCGACCCCGCCAGGCCGAGGTCGCCCACGAGCAGGGACTGCGCCTCGCCGGCCGACAGGTCGACCACCGTCCCGACCACCCGCTGGATCGCTCCCGCCGCTCCGGACAGGACCGTCGAGCCGGCTGTCGGCTTCGTCGTCGGCCCGGCAAGGTCGGATGTGGTGATGTACTTCACTGAGGCCGGCTCCCCCATGGACATGCTGGCGGATGCGATGTCGGCGATACGCGACGGAGTCGAGAGCGCGCTCCGGTCGACCTCGAGCTGGTCGACGACGATGCGCTCCTGCTTGATCTCCGCCTGGAGCCGGTTCTCCGACAACGAGAACTCGGCGGCGCGGGCCGTGAGCGTCACGCGTGCCCCGCCGAGCACGATCAGCGCGGCAAAGACGAGCACGAAGGCGGTGAAGATCGATCGGGCCCGCGCTTCCTCGATGCGCACACGGGCCGCGCCCGCTGAGCGGGACGGAGAACGCGGCGCGCGCGCCGGCGGCGTGTCGACGAGGCGGAGGCGAGCGGTACGAGCCGCGCTGTGCGGCGCCTCGATCCGGCGAGCAGCCTGGCCCATCTCGTCCACCTCCCCTCTCTTCGCTACCGGCGCCCGTCACCGGGTGACCGAACGGATACCTACAACTTCACCGCCGCACGGAGCTTGGCGCTCCGTGCCCGCGGGTTTCGCTCCACTTCCTCGGGGGTCGGCGTGACCGCCCTCCGCGTGAGCACACGGACTACCGGCTTGACCCCGCAAACACACACGGGCAGTTCAGGAGGACAGGTGCAGGTCTGCGAGAGCCGCGCGAACGCCTGCTTGACCGCGCGGTCCTCCAGCGAGTGGTACGAGATGACCACGATCCGTCCGCCCGGAGACAGCCAGCGGACCGCCGCGTCGAGCGCACTCTCGAGCACGTCGAGCTCGCGGTTGACCTCGATGCGCAGCGCCTGGAACGTGCGGCGCGCCGGGTGCGGTCCGTCCTTGCGGGCGGCCGCCGGCACAGCGGACTTGATGATGTCGACGAGCTCGGAGGTGGAGGTGACGGGGCGGCGGGCACGCGCGGCTACGATGAATGCTGCGATGCGCGTGGCCCACCGTTCTTCCCCGTACTCCCGTATGACGCGGGCGAGGTCCGATTCCTGGTACGAATTGACTACGTCTGCGGCTGTGATGCCGCCCGCGGCCGGGTCCATCCTCATGTCGAGCGGTGCGTTCCCGTGATACGAGAAACCGCGCTCGACGAAGTCCAGCTGGGGGGATGAGACCCCCAGGTCGAACAGGAAGCCGTCGACGTACGGGATGTTCGCCCCTGCGAGCAGGGCATCCAGATCGCCGAAGTTCCCCTTGAGAAGTCTGGTCTGCTGGCCGAGGCGTAGTACGTCAGCTGCTGCGGCGAGGGCTGCGTCGTCTTGGTCGATGCCCACGAGGAGCCCCGTGGGCGCGATCAGAGCGGCGATCTCGGCCGCGTGGCCCGCTCCCCCGAGGGTGCAGTCCACGATGATCGAGCCCTCATGCGGTGAGAGGTGGTGCAGGACCTCGGCCAGCATGACCGGGGTATGCCGGTATTCCGTTTTCAAGGTCGCTACAGGAGGCCGCTACGCGAAAGCTCTTCAGCGGCGTCCTCGATCGTCGATGCGTTGGCGGTCTCGTACGCCGCCCACTCGGCGGCGTCCCAGATCTCGAGGTGGTCGGCGACGCCCGCCACGACGACGTCCTTCTTCAGCTGCGCGAACTCGCGGAGCGCGGGCGTGAGGCTGACGCGGCCGGCGCTGTCGATCTCGACCTCGCTGGCGCCGGCGGTGAAGTGGCGACGGACCGCCCGGGAGTTGCGGTCGAAGTCGCTCGCCGACAGCAGGTTCTCCAGGAATTCCCGATAGCCCTCGGCCGGATAGACGTAGAGGCAGTTCTCGAGGCCCTTGGAGACGACGAGTCGCGAGCCGATCTCCTCGCGGAACTTGCGCGGAAGCGAGACGCGACCCTTCGCGTCCAGCGTGTGCTGGTATTCCCCAAGGAACACCGCTCCCCCGCCCCCATCTCATGACACCGTGGTCTCGGCCTGGCCGCCTTCTGCTGCGGCCTCTTCCTCGCGCCCCACTCTATGACACTGCGTCCCACTTTGCAACACGAATCCTTCATTCGGACCCACCCGGCGACACCTCCGGCGGCGAGTCCGATCGTCGAGGCGGATGTGCCGCGAAGCGGCGTCACGACGCCTCCGCCGAGTCGCGTCGAACCACCGGAGGGAAGACAACGTCTGAAGGTATGGTCGACAAGGCAGGAACCGGCACCTTGACAGCGAACATGAGCGGGTAAGGAGACGTGCGCACGCTTGCCGCATGCGCGGGCCACCGATACAATCCGAGAGACGAACGCCACCCACGTGCACTCATGGAGGTGAACGAACGAATGACAGCCAACTGGGCAGGTGCAGTGGTCAACACCCTGCTTCTCGCCTTCTTTGTCGTCATCGCCATCGGGATCGCGTTGGGCGTCTACGCCGCGCGCGCTTTGAAGAAGGCTGAGCAGCTGATTCACAAGGCGGAGTAGCCTCCGTATCACAGATGCGACCCTCGGACGCCCGCTCGCTCGACGCGACGGGCGTTCGCTGTTCGTATGGTCGGATCCGGCTCATCGAGGGAGACGCGTACGGCGGTCATGCCCGCGGCGCGCCACGAAGGAAGGAGCCATCATGAACGGCAGACCCGGTGCGGGGAATCTGAAGCGCTTCGCAGTCCCGCTGGCGATGATCGCCGTACTTCTGGCACTCGCGGCGTGCTCCTCGCCCGGCGGCGGGAGCACCTCGTCCTCGAGCGGCACGAGCAGCCTCGTGGCGCCCGGTGTGCCCTCTCCGGCTGACAGCTCGAAGACCGGGGCGATCGGCGGAGGCGTCGCGGTCGATCGATCGGCGCCTCCGAGCACATCCCAGGGGAGCGCCGCCACGCCTTCTGCCGTCGTTCCGCAGCAGCTCGTGGTCGTGAACAAGACGATGCTGATCGAGACGGCCAAGGTCGACGACGCGATTGCGAAGATCCGCGCGCTCGTAGCGCGGGACGGCGCCGAGATCTCGTCGATGCAGGTGGCCACCGCCGTGGACCAGCCGATCTACCTGAACCCGACGCCCCTGGCCGACGGCAGCAGCACGTCCGGTCCCTCCGCGGGTCCGCTGCGCGCCTACGTGACCGTCCGGGTCCCGTCCGAGCACTACGCGGACTTCGTGACCGAGGCGGCCAAGCTCGGCAAGGTACTCACCGAGGCCGAGAACTCCGACAACGTGACCCAGCAGCACGTCGACATGAAGGCGCGCCTCGGGAACCTCCAGGTCGAGGAAGCCCGCCTGCGCCAGCTCTTCGCGAAGGCGGCCACGGTGAAGGACATGCTCGCCGTCGAGCAGGAGCTCACCCGCGTCCAGGGCGACATCGAGTCGATGCAGGCCCAGATCGCCTACCTCGAGCGTCAGGCCGCGATGGCGACCGTGACGCTCGAACTGACGGAGCCCGCGGCCATCATCCGGCCGGCCGGCACCGACTGGGGCGTCACCACGGCGCTGACCGACTCTATCCGGGCGTTCGTGAACACGATGAACGCGCTGATCGTGCTCCTCGGCCCCGTGGTCGCGCTGCTGGTCTTCGTCGGGCTGCCCGTCGCCCTCATCGCGTGGCTCGTGGTCCGCAGAGGCAGGAAGCGCCGCGCCCGGCTCCCCGAACATCCGAAGACCGACTCACCCGCTCCCGAAGGGCCTTCCGCCTCGTGAGCGCCATCCGACTTCGACCTGAGATGCGGTTGCCCTGGCAGGTCATCGCGCTGTTCGCGGTGGTCCTGTACGTCGCCGAGTCCGCCTTCCGAGGCTGGGACTTCCGGCCCACGGTCCTCGACCTGATCGTGTTCGGAGGCCTGGCCGCGATCCTTATCCTGAGGCCCCTGGTCGCGCGGATGAAGGAAGACGACGACACCAGGGACGACTGAGGCCCGGCTCTGCCACGGACGCGTGATCCGAACCAACGCGCAGCAAGGAAGGGCACCCCGACGGGGTGCCCTTCCTTGCGTAGCCTTGCGAAGCGACGCGCCCGGCCTATACGGCCCGAACCGCTACTCCTTCTCGTACGGCTTCCCGACCGCCGCCGGGCCCACCGCTCTCCCCATGAATCCTGCCAGCACGATCACGACGAGGACGTAGGGCAGCGCCAGGAAGAACTGCACCGGGACGTGGATGACGCTCTGGAAGGACTGCATCCGGATCTCGAGCGCTTCGGCGAACCCGAAGAGCAGCGACGCGAGGTAGCTCCCGGCCGGCGTCCACCGGCCGAAGATGTTGGCGGCCAGGGCGATGAACCCGCGCCCGCTCGTCATGTTGTCGCTGTAGACACCGACCTGCTCGAGGGTGAGGTTCGCGCCGGCAAGTCCGGCCAGAGCTCCGGAGATGAGCACCGCGGAGTAGCGGCCCGCCTGGACCCGGATCCCCACGGTGTCGGCCGCGCGAGGGTGCTCGCCGAGTGCACGCAGACGCAGACCCCAGCGTGTATGGAACATGGCCCACTGCGCGACGATGGCGATGATGATCGCCAGGTAGACGATGGGCGTGTAGCTGAAGACGATCTGGTCGATCCACGTCCAGATGGTGGCCAACACCCCGGTGCCGCCCGTGGGGAAGTTGAACACCGGGCCGATGATGTGCTGGATGCCGTTCGTCGCGCCCGGATGGCCGTAGATGACCTCCATGAGGAAGCCGGTGAGGCCGAGCGCCAGGATGTTCAGCGCGGTGCCCGAGACGACCTGGTCCATGCGCAGCGTGACCGAGGCGAACGCGTGGATCGCGGACAGGAGGACGCCCGCCACTATCGCGGCTCCAACCCCGAGCAACACGTTGTTGGTCGCCAAGGTGACCACGACGCCGAAGAACGCGCCGACGAGCATCATGCCCTCGAGCGCGATGTTGACCACGCCGGAGCGCTCACAGATCGTGCCGCCGATGGCCGCCAGGGCAAGCGGCGTCGCCATGCGGATGGCGGAGGCGAACAGGTCGGGGGTGAAGAAGCTAAGCCACATCGGTCGCCCCCTTCTCCTCGAGCGCGCGTTTCTGGCGGCGCTTGATGAACCAGGTGATGACCGTCTCGGCGCCCACGAAGAAGATGATCAGCGCCTGGACGATCATGATGATCCTGTCGGAGACGTTCGCCGTGAGCTGCATCATGCCCGCTCCGGCTGACAGGGCTCCGAACAGCAGGGCCGAGAAGACGACCGCGACGGGATGGCTCTTCGCGAGCAGGGCCACCGCGATGCCGGTGAACCCGAATCCGGATCCGGCCGAGACTTCGTCGAACATCCGATGGTTCGTGCCCAGGACCTCGGAGGCTCCGGCCAGGCCGGCCAGAGCGCCGGAGATGCACAGCGCGTACACCGTCGTCTTGGCGATCGAGATGCCGCCGTTCTGCGCCGCCCACTGGTTGAACCCGACGGCGCGGACGCCGTAGCCGAGCGTGGTCCGCTTCAGGACCCACCACACGACGACCGCGAGGACAACGGCGATGACGAAGCCGAGGTGCGCGTTCACCGGCGTCCTGAACAGCCCCGGAAGGATCTTGTCGAACGTGGGCAGCCACACCGACTGCGCGAGCATCGGCGTCTGGGAGTTGCCCGCGGCGTCCTTCAGAGGGGCCGCGATGATCCATGACGTCAGATACAGCCCGATCCACGAGAACATCATCGTCGTGATGACCTCATGGGCCCCCACCTTCGCCTTGAGGATCGCGGGAATGAAGGCCCACGCCGCTCCGGCGAGCGCCGATCCGATGAGGATCATCGGGATCGAGAGGACCCCCGGCAGTCCGGCGAGGACCAACCCCAGCCACGCCGCGGTGATGGATCCGAGCAGCAGCTGTCCGTTGGCCCCGATGTTGAACAGGTTGGCCCGGAACCCGAACGCGAGCGCCAGACCGGCGAACGCGAGCGGAGTGGCGCGGCCGATGGTGTCCCCGAACTCTCTGAAGTTGCCGGCGGCCCACTTGTCCGGGCTGCCGAAAGCGCCCTTCAGGAGCGCGCCCCAGGCCAGGAGGGGGTCCATACCCGAGGCCTTGATGATGATCGAACCGATGATCATGGCAAGAACGACGGAGAGCAACGGCACGCCCGCCGTCCGCAGCGCCTTCATCCAGAGGTTCTCCCGAACGACCGATGCCTCGTGGGTCTCGCTCACGACGCACCACCCTCGGCCACGGTCGTAGCGGGCTTCTGGAGCGGAGCGCCGTCCTTGTTGGAGCCGCCTGTCATGAAGTAGCCGATCCTCTCGGCGTCGGCCTCTTCCGAGCTCAGCTCGGCGGCGACGCGTCCTTCGTACATGACCAGTATCCGGTCTGAGAGCGACATGATCTCATCGAGCTCCATGCTCACCAGCAGGATCGCCTTGCCGCTGTCCCGCTCGGCCAGGATGCGCCGGTGCACGAACTCGATCGCTCCGACGTCCAGCCCGCGCGTGGGCTGCGCGGCGACGAGGAGGTCAGGGTCGCGCCCCATCTCGCGGGCGAGGACCAGCTTTTGCTGGTTGCCGCCCGAGAGGTTGCCCGCGAGGACGCGGATCGACGGCGTGCGCACGTCGTAGTCGGCGATCCTTTCGCGGGCCGTCTCGTCTATCACGCGGCCGTGCATGATGCCCGCGCTCGCGTAGGGTGCGTCGGACTGGTCGCCGAGGACCAGGTTCTCAGCCAGGTCGAACTCGAGCACGAGCCCGCGCCGCTGACGGTCCTCGGGGACGTGGGACACGCCCGCGTGGATCGTCGCGTGGGGCGCCGCGTGGGTGATGTCCTTGCCGCGCAACGATATCGACCCCGACGTGGGCTTCCTCAAGCCGACGATGGCCTCGACCAGCTCGCGCTGTCCGTTGCCGTCCACGCCGGCGATGCCGACGACCTCTCCGGCCCGCACGACGAGGCTGATGCATCTGAGCGCTTCGAGCCTGCGGTCGTCCAGGACGGCCAGATCACGCACCTCGAGCACGGTCTCGCCGGGCTTCGATGGGGCCTTGTCCACGCTGAGCACGACGTCGCGGCCGACCATCATGCGCGCCAGACCGACCTGGTCCGTCTCGGCAGGCGTGGTCTCGCCCACGACCCGGCCGTCGCGCATGACCACGACGCGGTCGGCCACGCCCATGACCTCGTCCAGCTTGTGGGTGATCAGGACCACCGACAGCCCCTCGGCGACGAGCGACCTCACGACCCCGAACAGCTCTCGGACCTCCTGGGGAGTGAGTACCGCGGTGGGCTCGTCCAGGATCAGGATCCGGGCGCCCTGGAACAGCGCTTTGAGGATCTCGACGCGCTGCTGCATGCCGACAGAGAGGTCGGCCACCCGCTCGTCGGGATCCACCTTGAGCCCGTAGCGGGTCGACAGGTCCGAGACCTTCGAGCGCGCCGATACGAGATCGATGACGCCGAAGCGGGACGGCTCGTGTCCGAGGATGATGTTCTCCGTCACCGTCAGCGTCTGGACCAGCATGAAGTGCTGGTGGACCATGCCAATGCCCAGTGCGATCGCGTCGCGCGGGGTCTTGATGTGCACCTGCGCGCCGTCGACGAAGACCTCGCCGCCGTCCGGCGCCATCAGGCCATAGACGACGTTCATGAGCGTCGACTTGCCCGCGCCGTTCTCGCCGAGGAGCGCGACGATCTCGCCGCGCTCGAGTCTCAGCGAGACGCCGTCGTTCGCGCGTACGCCCGGGAAGATCTTCGTGATGTCGCGCAGCTCGAGGATCGGCATCTCCTCGTGTCCTTCCGTTGTTCTGCGTTCGTATCGATCCTGCACGCGAAAGGGGCGGCCGGCTCGCACCGGCCGCCCCTATCATCGCGGCTGACCGCGGTCGCGTCGAGAAGAGACGAGTTACTTGAGCGTCTCGGGAACCGTGACCGTTCCGGCCTTGATGTCCGCAGTGGCCTTGTCGACCGCGTCCTTGATCGCCTGCGGGACCTTGGCGTCGAAGTCGTGGTACGGGGCGATGCCCACGCCGTCGTCCGCGAGGCCGAACGTGAGGTTCTGGCCGCCGGGGAACGCGCCGTCCTTGGCCTTCTTGACGACCGAGAACACGGCGTTGTCGATGCGCTTGACCGCGGAGGTCAGGATCGTGTCGCCGGGGTTCGTGAGCGTCAGGAACTGGTCGGTGTCGACGCCGATGAACAGCGCCTTCTTGGACTGCTGGCACGCGGTGAAGGTGCCGATGCCGGTCTGGCCGGCGGCGGCGAAGACGACGTCCGCGCCCTGCGAGATCAGCGACAGGCCGAGTTCCTTGCCCTTGGCCTGGTCATCGAACTTGCCCGCGTACAGCGAGATGACCTTGACCGTCGGGTTGACCGACTTGGCGCCGGCCACGAAGCCCGCCTCGTAACGCTGCACCGGCGGGATCGGCATGCCGCCGACGAAGCCGATGACGTTCTGTGCGTTCAGGCGAGGGTCGAACGACGCCTTGGTCGCGAGACCGGCGACGATACCGGCGAGATAGCCGGCCTCCTGCTCCTTGAAGTTCAGGCCCACGACGTTCTTCGGCGGGTTCGTGAAGAAGATGTCGATGCCGCCGAAGTTCGTGTCCGGCGTGGTCGACGCGATCTTGCTCACGGCGTCCGTCATCAGGAACCCGACCGCGAAGACGGGGCTGAACCCGGCGCTCGCGAGGTTGGTCAGGTTGGTCTCGTAGTCAGCGATCGACTTCGAGGAAAGGACCTTGGTCTCGATGCCAAGATCGGTCTTGGCCTTCTCCAGACCGGCCCAGCTCAGGTCGTTGAACGACTTGTCGCCGAGGCCGCCGATGTCGGTGACCATGGCCGCCTTGAACGTCGACGCGGGCGGAGTCGTTCCGGTCGTGCTGCTCGACGGAGTGCTCGTCGACGAGCAACCCGCGAGCACCACGGTCGCCATCGCGAAGACGACGAACAGTGCGCAGATCGTGCGGAAGCTCTTCTTCACACCTACCACCTTCCCCTATCCACAGACATTGGATCCCTATCCATCATGGTAGCCCTTCCCGACCCGCATTTCACCCGATTGAGGACACAAATCGGGGGCCTGGGTGGTGCCGGTGTCTCAGGGGCGCGACGAGGGGCGCAGCCGCGCCCGCGGATGCGTGGAAAGGTACTCTTCCCGCAGATGCGAGCGGTCCACGTGCGTGTAGATCTGCGTGGTCGAGATGTCCGCGTGCCCCAGCATCTCCTGCAACGCGCGCAGGTCGGCGCCGCCTTCGAGCATATGCGTGGCGAAGGAGTGGCGCAGCGTGTGAGGATGCAGGTCCAGACCGACCCTTCCGCCGTATGCACGAACGAGCGTGTGGACGGTCACTCGCGTCAATCGTCCCCCGCGCGCGTTGAGGAACACGGCGTCGGGGTCCTGGCGTCGCGCGCCCGCCTTCGTCCGCAGGTACGGACGTCCGTGGGCGACGTAGTCGGCAAGCGCGGCCGCGGCCGCGCCCGCCACGGGAACGACCCGCTCCTTGCTCCCCTTGCCGAAGACGCGTATCAGGCCCTCCGTCAGGTCCACGTCGCGCAGGTCCAGTCCCGTCAGCTCGCTGGCGCGCACGCCGCAGCCATAGAGGACCTCGAGGAGCGCGCGGTCCCGATATCCCGAGGGCCCCTCCGGGAAGGGCTGGGACAGGAGCCGGTCGACGTCGTCGATGCTCACCACGTCGGGCAGGCGCTCCGGGATGCGGGGCAGGGGCAGCGACGCCGTGGGGTGGTTGACGGTGATCCCCTCGCGGACCAGGAACCGGTGGAACGACTTGACCGATGCGACACGACGCTCGACCGTCTTGGGGGCGAGGCCCGCGTCGCGGAGGTGAGAGACCCACGCCCCGGTGTCGTCGCGGGTGATCCGGTCCGGATCCGTGACGCCCCGGTCCAACAGGAACTCCGCGTAGAGGCGCAGGTCCCGCCGGTAGGCCGAGATCGTGTTGGGCGACGCGCCGCGCTCGACCGTCAGGTAGCCGGTGAAGTCGTCGATGAGCCCGGACAGGCGCGTTGCGCGTGACGCGGGGGCTCCGTCGGGAGCGTCGTCGCGGCGAGTCGCCACCTTCATGGGTCGGGGATCGCTCATGGGCCCAGTATGCAGCAGGCGCCCCGGAAGCGATGCGGCCGCCCCGGAGTGCACCGGGGCGGCCGCATCGAGGTGCTGTGAGGCCCGGGCCTACGCGAGGAGGGACTCCAGCGAGGTGTACTCCATGCCGTGCGCGTCCGCGACCGACTTGTAGACGACCTTGCCGTCGAGGACGTTGACGCCCTTGCCCAGAGCGGCATCGTCGGAGACGGCCTTCTTCCAGCCCTTGTCGGCGATGGCCAGGCCGTAGCGGAGCGTGGCGTTAGTCAGCGCGAGGGTGGAGGTGTTCGGCACCGCACCGGGCATGTTGGCGACGCCGTAGTGCAGGACGCCGTCGACGAAGTAGGTGGGGTCTGCGTGCGTGGTGGCGTGCGTGGTCTCGATGCAACCGCCCTGGTCGACGGAGACGTCGACGATGACGGAACCCTTCTTCATCTTGGGCAGCATGTCCTTGGTGACGAGCCACGGGGTC
>JANYKZ010000032.1 GCA_025361505.1 Coriobacteriia bacterium | reverse complement strand
GACGCGGTCGCCGTACTGCACGGCCTGCACCTTCTGGCCCGGTCGCAGCTTCAGGGATTCGCGGATGCTCTTCGGGATGACGATCTGGAACTTGGGCGATATCGTCACAGAATCCATGACATACTCCCTATCGATGACTGTGCCGTACAACCATGATTGTATCGATAGCGTACATGCCATGCAACGATGCGCTCAGCGTGACTCCGGGCGACGCGCCGCCCGACCGGCCTGTGGCCGGGATATGGCTACGGGCTCGTGTAGGCGGGGCGCGGGCTAGGACGCCCGCCACGTCAGCTTCCGGTAAGGCGCCTTCGCTAGCCTCGAGCGACGTACGTCGACCGCGAGCCGAGAGTCAGGCAATGCCCGAGACCGCCCCAGCCCCCACCTTGGCCGACGCCTGGGAGCGCTGGCTCGCCTACCGCAGCGTGAGCCAGCGCCCGCTGCGCCTGTCGACCCTGGCGGACTACCGCAGCGCCTATCGCCGCCACATCGGACCCCGGCTCGGACGCGTCTCACTCGCCTCGATCGACGGCACCGCCATCGCGGACCTGGTGGTCGCGCTCGGGGAGGACGGCGTTGCCGCCAAGCGGCTCTCCAACGTGCTCGTCCCCCTGCGCGCGTGCCTGAGCTGGCACCACCGCATGGGGAGCTTCGAGCGGGACCCGGCGGGCTGGTTCGACGCCGCGGCGCCCGCGGCCGACGAGCGGCGCGTGCTGACCGTCGCGGAGGTCGAGCGGCTCGTCGCCGCCACGCCGGAGCCCTACCACGCCTTCGTGGCCACCGCGGCTTGGACCGGCATGCGGCTGGGCGAGCTGCGGGCGCTCACGTGGGCCGACGTCGACCTGGACGCCCGGCTCATCGCCGTGAACAAGACGCGCTACCGGCAGCGCGTGCAGCACGCCACGAAGAACGGCGACGTGCGCGTCGTCCCGATCCTGCCGCACCTGGCCGACGAGCTGGAGCGACTGCGCGCGGCGCGTCCGCGTCGTGAGGACGAGGTCGTCTTCTGCGGGAAGCGCGGCACGCCGCTCGACGGCGACGACTTCCGCCGGCGTGTGTTCGCCCCCGCGCTCGCCCGCGCCGGACTCGATCCCGCCACGCGCATCCACGACCTGCGGCACACGAGCGCGTCGCTGTATCTGGCGAGCGGCGCGACGGTGCGCGAGGTGATGGAGATCCACGGGTGGAAGCGGATGGAGACGGCGCTGCGCTACCTGCACACGACCTCGCCGCTGACCGACGCGGCGGAGCGCCTCGGGCGAGCGCGGGCGGAGGCGCTGGACGAGGCCGCCGGCCCCTCCCCTACTTCGGCGGCGTGCACCCGCGCACGAGCCAGTCGTTCAGCGCCGTGAGGAAGTGGTCCACGTTGGTGGCGTAGAGTTCGCTGGTCAGCCGGCGCTCCTCGTCGAACGCCTTCGCCGCGAACGACACGGTGAGCTCCGCCTCCGAGAACACCGGCGCCTTGAAGAAGTACCAGCTCTGCCGCCAGTGGAGCTGTCCGCGGATGGTGCCCATGTAGCCCGTGGACGCGCCACACACCGCCATCGGGCGCCCCACCAGTGTCCGGTCACCGAACGGGCGCGACAGCCAGTCGACGGCGTTCTTCAGGAAGCCGGGAACGCCGAAGTCGTACTCCGGGGAGACGAGCAGGACGCAGTCGCACGTCTGGATCAGCGCCTTGGCGGCGACGACGTCCGCAGGCGGGTCGGACTCGTCGTCCTGGCTGAAGAACGGGAAGTCGCGGATGGCGACCTCCACGATCTCGAGGCCCTCCGGGGCGCGCTCGACCAGGTTCTCGAGCAGCATCCGGTTGAAGCTCCCCGCGCGGCGAGAGCCGCAGAGTGCAGCGATCCGTGGCATGCGATCCCCTTCTGGCGTTTCGTGCGCCCTTTGCGAAGGGCGCCCCCCGAATCGTAACGCATCGCGAGGCGCGCACCCTTGACTCACCGGCTTCCGCGAACCCGGCCCGGAACACACCATCGCCCGCCGGAGGGGCGTCCGGCGGGCGATCTTCACCCGATGTGGGCGGTGTTGCGAGCGACGGGGAGGGGGGGTGGTCGCTGGATTCATCATCCCGCCGGCGGGTGTCCGACCTGTGGGACGGATGTGGACATGCTCTCGAGAGGATGTGGAGGATCTGTTAGCACGTACGAAGTGGGACCCGGAACGAGGAGCGGGGCGCCGCAGCCCTCGCGACACCCCGCTCCGAACGCAGCGCACGAGGCGGTCCTACTGGTAGCGCAGCGCCTCGATCGGGTCGAGCTTCGACGCGCGGCGGGCCGGATAGTAGCCGAACACGATGCCGATGCCGGCGCAGACGCCGACCGCGATACCGACAGCGCCCAGCGAGACCTCGGTCGTGAGTACGCCCGTGGCGGTGATGAGAGCCGAGAGCCCCCAGCCGAGCGAGATTCCGATGACGCCGCCGATCAGGCACAGCGTGATGGCCTCCGCCAGGAACTGCGACGTGATGTCGACCGGACGCGCGCCGATCGCCTTGCGCAGGCCGATCTCACGGGTGCGCTCGGTCACCGTGGTCAGCATCATGTTCATGATGCCGATGCCGCCGACCACCAGCGAGATGCCGGAGATGGCCGCGAGCAGCAGTGTGAAGGTGCCGGTGATCGTCGAGGCGGTCGACAGGATGTCCGACTGCGACAGCACGCTGAAGTCGGCCTTGGTCGTGTCCGTGATGTGGTGGGCGGCCAGCAGCGTGGTCGTGATGTCGTTCTGCAGCGACGTCATGCCCTCGGCGGTCGTCGCCTCGACATTGATCGTGGAGATGGCGTCGCTGCCCGTCAGATAGCGCTGGAGCGTCGTCAGAGGTATGTAGGCCACCTCGTCCGCGTTCATGAACGAGCTGCCGCCCTTGGACTTCGTGACGCCCACCACGGTGAACAGGATGCCCTTGATGCGGATCTTCTGGCCCAGCGGGTCGGTGCCCGCGGGGAACAGGTCGGTGACCGCCGTCGGCCCGAGCACGACGACCTTGGTGCCGCCGCGGATGTCCTCGGGGGTGACGAACACTCCGGTCGAGGTCTCGATGGCCTTGACGGTCTGGTAGCCGTCGCCCACGCCGGTCACGCTGATGTTGACGTTGGCCCCTGGCACGCTCAGCGCCTCGCGGCTCGTGCTGTTCGCCGCGATGTGCGCGACCCCGGGGAGCTGTGAGATCAGGTTGACGTCGGCCTGCGTGAGCTTCGCGCCGGAGTTGCTGCCGCCGAAGCCGCCGCCCCCGCCGCCGAACGCGCCGGCGCTCCGTCCGCCCGGCGTGACCACGAGCAGGTTGGAGCCGGCCGCCTTGATGGAGTTGGTGATCGTCGCCTGGGAGCCCTGACCGATCGCGACCATCAGGATGACCGAGGCGATGCCGACCACGATGCCGAGAACGGTCAGGAACGACCGCACCTTGTTGGTGGTGACGGAGAGCATCGTCTCGTGGACCAGGTCGTAGATGCTCATCGCGCCTCCTCCCCGCTGCGGGCCGAATCGTGCGCCTCGGCTTCCTCATGACTGACGACCAGGCCGTCGCGCAGGTGGACCGTGCGGTCCGCGTACTCGGCGACGTCGTGCTCGTGCGTGATGAGCACGATCGTGCGTCCCTGCTGCTGCAGCCGGCGGAAGGTCTCGAGGATGACCTGTCCGGTGCGGGTGTCCAGGTTGCCGGTCGGCTCGTCCGCCAGGATGATCGCCGGGTCGTTGACCAGCGCGCGTGCGATGGCGACGCGCTGCATCTGACCGCCGGAGAGCTCGTTGGTCTTGTGGTACCAGCGGTTCTCGTCGAGCCCGACCGCCTCGAGCGCCTTCGATGCGCGCGTCTCGCGCTCGCCGACGGGCACCCTCGTGTAGATCATGGGCAGGATGACGTTGCGCATGACCGTGGAGCGGGGCAGCAGGTTGAACGACTGGAACACGAACCCGATGCGCGTCGCGCGGATCTCAGCGAGCTGGTCCTCATCCATCCTGGCCACGTCCACGCCGTCGAGGATGTAGCTGCCCGTGGTAGGCCGATCGAGGCAGCCGATGATGTTCATCAGCGTCGACTTGCCCGAGCCCGACGGGCCCATGATGGCAACGAACTCGCCGGGCTCCACGGAGAAGGACACGCCGCCCAGCGCCGGCGCCTCGTCGGCGGCCGTGCTGTAGATCTTGACCGCGTCGCGTATCTCGAGGATGGGCGCCATGTCCTAGCCCCGGCCGCCGAACATCGCGCCGAAGCCTCCGCCACCGGCGCGACCACCGCCCGACGTCGAGCTGCTCGTCGTCGTGACCGCACTGGTCACGACGGTCTGGCCTGCGGTCAACCCGCTGACGATCTGGGTCTGCGTTCCCACCACGACCCCGGTCTTGACCACGACGTCGCCGGTCGAGCCGTCGGTCGCCTGCACGGTCACGTACTTGCTCCCGCTGGCGGAATCCGTGTGGACCGCGGAGCTCGGCACGGCGAGCGTGTCGGGCAGGGTCTCGGTCACGATCTCAGCGGTGCAGCTCATGGTCGGCCGCAGCGCGGGGTCGAGTGCGTCGAGCGTGATGTCGACGTCGTAGGTGATGACGCCGGACGTGTTGGTGCCGGTGGGCGCGATCGCGCTGATGGTGCCCGTCGTGACCACGCCCGTCAGGGCGTCGAACGTCACGGACGCGGCCTGCCCGACCTTCACGTTGACCAGGTCGGCCTCGTTGATCGAGACCCGGGCCCTGATCGTCGAGAGGTCCGAGATCTCGACCGCGCTGTTGGAGGAGGACGACGCCGAGGCGGCCGACGCCCCCGATGCGCCGTTGGAGGAGCTCCCCAGCGACTGGCCGTTCTGCGCATTGAGGATCGTGACCATGCCGGACACCGGCGCCGTCACGGTGCGCTTCGCGGCGTTGCTCTTCGCCTGCGACACAGCGGTCCTGGCGGAGGTCAGGTTGGCCTGCGCCGAGGAGACCCCCGCACTGGCGACCGTGACCTGCTGCTTGGCGAGCGTCACGGCGCGGGAGTCGACCGTGGGCGTCGGGTTCGACGGTGTGGCCGTGGGGTGCTCGGTCGAGTAGAGGGCGTTCCTCGCCTGGATCAGCTGCGCCTCGGCCTGGTCGACCGACTGCACCGACTGGCGGTAGCTCGCCTGGGCGCGCTGGACCGCGGCGTCGAGGTCCGCGTTCACGATCTTGAAGAGCACATCGCCCTTCTTGACGGTGTCGCCGAGCTTGACCGAGAGGCTGGTGACCGTCCCGGTGATACCCGGCTGCACCTCGGTCACGCTGTCGACGACGGCGTTGCCGCTTCCGCTGACGACCACCTTCATGGTGGTGCGCTCGACCTTCGCGGTCGAGACCGCGCTGGCGGTGCCGGAGCTGCCGAGCATGGACACGGCGACAACGACGACGACCACGACCACGGCGGCCAGTGCCACCCATCCGATCCAACGCCGACGCTTCTTCGGCGCCCCTTGTGCACTCATCGACTCACCACTCCGTCGCTCATCGAGTTCCTCCCGGACCGGACCGTGCCGCGCCGGAGCCTACTGGCCGGGCGTCGCCTGCTGCTGTGTGCCCGGTCCGCCCGTGCCGGCGCCGCCCGGGACCTGCTGGCCGTTGAACGTGCCATTGCGGAAGCCGCCCATGCGGTTGGCGGCCGTCACGCGTTGGATGATCGTCAGGCTCGCGAGGATCAGCACGATCACACCTATGACGCCCACGGCGATCCACAACGCCTTGAACTGCTTCTTGATGCCGCTCATCTCGGCGGTGAGCTCCTGGATCGCCAAGGCCTGCGTCGCGTTGGCGACGACCGCGGGCTGAGGGGCGGGACTCTGGTCACTCATGTGCGTTCACCTCATGTCTCGTCTCGGTGCGTTTGCGCGGACCCGTGCGCCAGGGGCGACCCGGGCCCGCTGGCATACACAGTAGCGTGAGTGCGCGCCTCCGGGAGTCGTCCCCCGGTCGTCACTCCCGCGTACTCCCGCAGGAGTACGGACCCGCCACCTAGGCGGAGCGGGGCGTGACCAGCCCGGTCTCGTACGCGGTGACCACGAGCTGCGCCCGGTCGCGCGCGCCGAGCTTCATCATGACGCGGCTGACGTGCGTCTTCGCGGTGGCCGGCGAGATGAAGAGTTCGGTGGCGATCTCGCCGTTGGACAGCCCGCGCGCCACGAGCGCCATGACCTCGCGCTCGCGCTCGGTGAGGACCTCGAGCGTCTCGGGCGGTGCGCGGTGGGGGTCGGGGCGGGTCGCGAACTCCTCGATGAGCCGCCGGGTGACGCTCGGAGCCAGCAGCGCTTCGCCGCCGGCCACGACGCGCACGGCCTGCAGCAGCTCCGCCGGCTCGGTGTCCTTGAGCAGGAAGCCGCTCGCGCCGGCGCGCAGCGCCTCGAACACGTACTCGTCGATGTCGAAGGTCGTGAGGATGATGATCCGCGGACCGTCCGGGTCGCCGGAGAGCTCGCGCGTGGCGGCCAGGCCGTCCATGACCGGCATCCGCACGTCCATCAGCACGACGTCCGCGTGCGCCGAGCGTGCGCGGTCGACCGCCTCGCGACCGTCGCCCGCCTCACCCACCACCTCGAGGTCGGGTGCGGAGTCGATCAGCACGCGGAAGCCGGCACGCACCAGCGCCTGGTCGTCAGCGATGAGCACCCTGGTCACGACTGCCCCCTCGCCGAGAGCGGGAGCACGGCCGACACGCGCCAGCCTCCGCCGCTCACCGGGCCCGCCTCGAGGGTCCCGCCGAGAGCGAGCGCGCGCTCGCGCATGCCCGCGATCCCGTGCCCCTCGGAGGCGGTCGCGGACGGTGTCGAGCCCGCGCCGTCATCGACCACCTCGATCGCCAGCGCGCTCTCCTCGCGGCGCAGGGTGACGCGCACCGAGGCGGATCCTGCGTGGCGCAACACGTTGGTCAGCGCCTCCTGGACGATCCGGTAGGCCGAGGCCTCGACGAACGCCGGCAGCGGCTCGCCGATGCCGGGGGCCTCGATCTCGACCTTCAGGCCGGCGTCGCGCAGCGGCGCGGCGAGGTCGCTCACGTGCGACAGGCCGGGCGTCGGGGCCAGGGGCGCGCCCTCCGGGGCCTCGCCGCTCCCGCGCAGCACGCCGAGGATCGCGCGCAACTCGTTGAGGGCGTCGCGCGAGGTGGAGCGGATCGCGACCAGCGCGCCGCGGGCGGCCTCGGGGTCGGTGTCGAGCACGTGCAGCGCCGCGCCGGACTGGACGGCGACGATCGACAGCGAGTGCGCGGTGATGTCGTGCAGCTCGCGCGCGATGCGCAGGCGCTCCTCGTCGACCCGGCGGCGGGTCTCCTCCTCGCGCGTCCGCTCGGCCTCGGCGGCGCGCTCCTCGACCTCGGCGACGTAGGCGCGCCGGTTGCGCGTGGCGTCCCCGATCGCCGCGGCGACGGCCAGGATCGCGAACGTCCGCATGAGGTCGGGCCAGAAGAGCGCCGAACCCCACTGCGGCACGGAGGTCCCGACCACGAGCCCGGCGGACGCCGCCGCCCACAGTGCGAAGCGCGGGCGGTCGACGAGCGTGCCGGCCGTGTAGAGCGCGCCGAGCATGCCGAGGATCGCGAGCGAGGCCGGGAACCCGCTCAGCTGGTAGAGCGCGGTCGAGCACGCCACGAACGCGAGCACGGCCAGCGGCCGGCGGCGCCGGAAGACGAGCGGGAGGATGCACACGGCGACCAGCAGGTAGGCGGCCACCGGCGTGCTCTCGGGGCGCCCGAAGGGGAGCATCTCGCGGGGGATATGCCGTCCGGCGTCCACGAGGTTGCCGGGCGCCCACATCTGGAGCCAGACCAAGGCGAGCACGCCGATCGCCACGGCGGCGTCGAAGATCGACTCGCTGCGGGTCAGCGGTCTGTGTGCGATGGCGTCGGAGGAGTTCATGTGCCGATGGTAGCCCTTGTCGAACGAGCGGCGCGTCGCGCTCACGGCGTAGGCGCGGTGTACGACCGCGGGAGTACGCGGCCGCGCCGGACGGGCCACCGGGGATCACGGCTGCGCGGGCGCGTCGGATACCATGTGCGCAGATGTGCGTGACAGAAGCCGGCCGAGGGAAGGGACGGCGTCACCAGATGAGATCGTTCACTCAGGAGTGTCTCGACGCGGCGACCGCCGCGGGGGCGACCTACGCCGACGTCCGCGTGACCGACTCGCGGACCCAAGCTCTCTCCGTACGCAACGGGGTGGTCGAGGGCGTCTCCAGCGGCTCCTCCTTCGGCTTCGGCGTGCGTGTCGTGGCCGACGGAGCGTGGGGCTTCTCCGCGTCCTCCGAGGTCACGAGCGAGTCGGCCGTGCGCGTCGCACGACAGGCCGTGGCCATCGCCCGCGCGTCGGCGACCGTGGGCGCCCGCCCCATCATCCTATCGCCCCTCGAGGCGCACACGGACCGATGGAGCGGGCCGTGCGGCACGGACCCGTTCACGGTGAGCACGGACGACAAGCTGGCCGTGCTCTTCGACGCGGACGCGGCCATGCGCGCCCAGGACGGTATCGCGATCGCGACGGGCGGGATGTCGTTCCTCCACGAGCGCACGACGCTCGCCTCCAGCGAGGGCTCCTTCATCGAGCAGGAGTGGACGGAGAGCTCGGCGGGGATCGCGGCCTATGCCATCGGCGACGGGGACGTCGTCACGCGCTCCTACCCCAACTCGCACGGCGGCGGCTGCTTCCAGGGCGGCTGGGAGACGATCGTGGCGCTGGACCTCGCGGGCAACGCGCCGCGCATCGCCGAGCAAGCCGTGCAGCTGCTGGCCGCGCCGCTGTGCCCGGGCGGGACGACCACGCTGATCCTCGACGGCAGCCAGCTCGCGTTGCAGGTCCACGAGTCGGTCGGCCATCCCACGGAGCTCGACCGCGTGCTGGGCGACGAGGCGGCGTTCGCCGGGACGTCGTGGGTCAAGCCGGGAGACCTCGGCACGCTGCGCTACGGATCGCCCATCGTGAACATCACCGCGGACGCGACCGTGCCGGGCTCGCTCGGGTCCTTCGGCTACGACGACGAAGGAGTGCCGGCCCGGCGCGAGCACCTGGTCCGCGACGGCGTGCTGGCCGGGTTCCTCTCAAGCCGCGAGTCCGCGGCGGCGATCGGGCTCGGGAGCAGCGGCGCGATGCGCGCTGACGGATGGGCCCGCACGCCCCTCGTGCGGATGACCACCGTGTCGCTCGAGCCCGGAACGGCCGGGACGCTCGACGAGCTGATCGCCGACACCACGAGCGGCGTGTACATGGAGACCAACGATTCGTGGTCGATCGACGACAAGCGCCTCAACTTCCAGTTCGGGTGCGAGATCGGCTGGGAGATCAAGGGCGGGAAACGCGGCAGGATGCTGCGCAACCCCGACTACACCGGCATCACTCCCGCGTTCTGGGGCAGCTGCGACGCCGTGTGCTCGCCGTCCGAGTGGCGTGTCTGGGGCCTCGACAACTGCGGCAAGGGCGAGCCCATGCAGGTCGCGCACGTCGCGCACGGGGCCGCGCCCGCCCGCTTCCGCAACGTCCGAATCGGGGTGGGACGATGATCGACTCCACGCGCGGGCGCGCCCTCGCGACCGAGGCCGTCGCCTTCGCCCTCGCGGCGGGCGCCGAGCAGGCCGAGGCGCTCGTGTCCGCCACGGACCACGCGCTCACGCGCTTCGCCGGCAACCGCATCCACCAGAACGTGCAGAGCGAGGACGCCGAGGTCTCCGTCCGCGCGGTCATCGGCACCCGCATCGGCGTCGCGGCGACCAACCGTGTGGACCCGCAGGGGCTCGAGGCGTGCTGCATCGCGGCCGCCGAAGCGGCGCGCCTGGCGCCGGAGGACCCGGCGTTCCCGGGCCTGCCCGCTGGCTGCAACGGCGAGCACGCCGACCGCGTGTCGGCCTCAACGCTCGCGTTCGACGCGGACCAGCGCGCGCGAGCCGCCGGGGCGATGATCGCCGCATCCGCGGAGGCCGGCGCCATCGCCGCCGGAGGCGTCTCCCGCGACCACAGCGTCACGGCGATTGCCAACTCGCTCGGCACCGACGTCGCGATGGCGCGCACCACGGTGCGCGCGACCGTGCTGTCCACGGGCGCGGAGGGCGGCACCGGCTGGGCGTCGTTCAGCGGTCGAGAGGTCGCCGGACTCGACGCCGCGGCGCTCGGCGCGATCGCCGCCGACACCGCGCGACGCTCCGCCGGACCGATCGAGCTGGATGCCGGCACCTACACCGTGGTCCTGGCGCCCGAGGCCGTCGCCGAGATCGCACAGTTCGTCGCCTGGTACGGGTGTTCGATCAAGGCGGTCGAGGAGGGCCGCTCCTTCATGAGCGGCAGGCTCGGGCAGCGGGTCACGTCGCCGATGATCACGCTGGTCGACGACGCGCTGCGCGCTTCCGCGTGCGGGCTGACGTTCGACTACGAGGGGCAGCCGAAGACGCGCGTGACGCTCATCGACGCCGGTGTCGCCGGCTCCCCGGTGACCGACTCCTACTGGGCGGCGCGCACGGGCCGGCCCAACACCGGGCACGCGCTGCCCGCGCCCAACTCCCAGGGCCCGCTACCGTTGGACGTGGCCCTGGAGCCCGGCGACGCCGAGGCCTCCGGGCTGATCGCTTCGGTCAAGCGCGGCATCTACGTCACGCGTTTCCACTACGTCAACATAGAGGACCCGACGCGCGTGACGCTCACGGGCATGACGCGCAACGGGACGTTCCTCATCGAGAACGGCGAGGTCACACGGCCGGTCAAGGACCTGCGCTTCACGCAGCCGGCGCTCGAGGCCCTCGACACCACGCTGGGCGTCTCGGCTTTCCGCCAGCTCGTCGGGGAGGACGGCGGCGCGCTCGTCCCCTTCCTGCTGCTGGAGCGGTTCACCTTCACGGGTCGGACCTCGTAGGGGCGCGGGACGTTCCCGAAGACGAGTGAGGGCCCGGGAGCTTCTCTCCCGGGCCCTCACTCGTACCGCCATCTTCTGGTATATCGGAGCATCGTGCCTCGGACTTGAGGGTCTTCAGGCAACGTTTTGCGAACCGCGCCCGGAGCGGGTGGCGCGAAACGCCCACCCCGTATACTGTGACCGCAGCGACAACACCGCCCCGCCGATCGCCGGCCAGCAGGGAGCCATGCAAGAGCCCGCATCATCCCGACGCCACTCCAAGCGCCCGGCCCGCGACGTCGGGCGGGAGCGGCTGATCGCGGCCGTGTCGGTGGCGGTCCTGTTCGTGGTCGGCGGAGCCGCCTTGGCTCTGATCTCTCCGGGGAGGGCCGCGTCGGGCACGGCGAAGGCCGATGTGTGGAGCGCGGTCGCGACGTCCGCGCCCTCCACGATCGGGACGGCCACGACCGAGACGTCCGCGACCGAACCCGCGCCCGAACCGCCGACCCCCTACTTCGCCTCGTTCCGCGGGGTGAAGCTGCGGCTTCCCGTCCCGGCCGCGTCGGTCACGGTCCTCGCCTTCCACCAGTCCTCCTACACCGACACGGTCGCCATGACTTCCCTGGTCCCGTTCGGGAGCGTCACGAAGGCGCGCGCGACCGCGACCGCGGCCCTGGCGAAAGTGAAGGCGGGTGACGCCGCGACCGTCCTCGCCACGCCGCAGAGCGGCGCGGAGAACGATGCGGGAGTCTGGACGGGCTCCGCGCTCCAGCTGTGGCGCAGCGGGGTCGGCGGGAAGATGAACAGCGCCGCGGACTGCGGTGCGGACGCCGGCACCCCCGTGTTCTCCCCCGTCGACGGCACCGTGATGGAGATCCGCCCCTACAAGCTCTATGGCAAGTACGACGACTTCGAGATCCACATCAAGCCGGACGCTTGGAACGACGTCGACATCATCCTGCTCCACGTCACCGACCCGGCGATCACCGCGGGGACGCGCGTGGTGGGCGGCGTGACGCGGATCGCCAGCGTGCGCGACCTGGCGAAGACGGTCTCGGGGATACAGCTGCGGAACTACACGCTCAACGGCGGGAACCACACGCACGTCCAGATGAACACCATTCCGAAGCCCCAGCTAACCTGGGTCGTGGGTCAGGACCCGCCAAGCCTCGTCCGGCACAACTAGCCCGGCGAGCCTCCGCCGTCGGCCCGACGCACGAACCCACGGAACCGGCGATCGAACTCGGAGCGCAGCAGTCGAACCTTCCGCCGGCAGCCGACGCAGTCGAGCCCGATGTCCATGCCGAGCTTCGTGACTTCCCACTCGTTGGCGCCGCAGGCGTGGGCCTTCTTCAGCCGCACGACGTCGCCGACCTTCACGGGGGTGATGGGAACGGCCACGACGCCTCCTCCGACCTTCACGTGCGGTAGTCTGCAGGCACCCATTGTACGGGGTACCCCGCCAGCCGCGAACCGTCGTCACCGGAGGCCGATCCCATGCCCGCATACCACGTCCTGCGCGCCGACCGCGAGCTCACCGACCCCACCGCGATCGCCGGGATCCTGCGCCGCGGCAGGTACGCGACCATCGCCATGGTGCACGACGGCGAGCCGTACCTGGTGACGCTCTCGTACGGATGGGACGAGGCCGCCAGCGCGCTCTTCTTCCACATGGCGCGCGCGGGCCGCAAGCTCGACGCGCTCGCGGCCGACCCGCGCGTGTGCGCCACCGTGGTCGTCGACGGCGGCTACGTCGAGGGCGAGTGCAAGCACCGCTACGAGTCGGTCGTCATGACCGGCACGATGCGCGTGCTCACGGACCCGGAGGAGGCGCGCGCCGGGATGCGACTTCTGATCGCCGCGCTCGAGGGCGACTCCGACCCGCTGTGGTCGCACTACAAGCTGGACGGGCAGAAACACTGGGAGCGCATGTTCATCGCACGGCTGGACATCCGGAGCATCACCGGCAAGGCCGGGAGCTGACGAGCGAGGGAGCGAGGGAGCGACCATGAGGACACCTGCGATCCTTTCGGTGCTGGGCGAGGACCGCGTCGGCATCGTCGCGGCCGTGAGCGCAGCGCTGGCCGCCAACGGAGCGAACATCGAGGACATCCGGCAGACGATCATCACCGGCATCTTCTCGATGACCATGCTCGTGGCCGTCGACGAACAGGCCTGCCCCTTCGACCGGCTCCAGGCGGCGCTCACCGCCGTGGGCGAGGAGCTCGGCCTCCAGATCACGCTGCAGCGCGAGGACGTCTTCCGCGCCATGCACCGCGTCTAGGAGCGCCGCATGCGCATCGAGCCCGAGGAGATCGCCGAGACGCTCGAGATGATCTCGCGCCACCATCTCGACGTCCGCACCGTGACGCTGGGGCTGTCGCTGCGCGCGTGCGCGGCCGACGACATCGACGAGATCGCCCGACGCGTCTACGACCGAGTGACGAAGGCCGCCGGCCGCCTCGTCCCGGTGGCGGAAGCGATCTCGCGCGAGTACGGCATCCCGATCGTCAACCGGCGCATCGCGGTCACCCCGGTCGCGGAGCTCATCGCCTCGTGCGGAGCCCGCGACGTCTCCCCCATCGCCCTGGCGCTCGACCGCGCGGGCGCCGAGGTCGGCGTCGACTTCGTCGGCGGCTTCTCCGCGCTGGTGCACAAGGGCATCGGCGAGGCCGACCGCCGGCTCATCGACTCCATACCGGCGGCGCTCGCGGCCACCGAGCGCGTCTGCGCTTCGGTGAACGTGGCGACCACGCGCGCCGGCATCAACTGGGACGCGGTCCTGCTGATGGCGCACACCATCAAGGCGTGCGCCGCGGCCACGTCGGACCGTGACGCCATCGCCTGCGCCAAGCTCGTCGTCTTCTGCAACATGGTCGAGGACAACCCCTTCATGGCGGGCGCGGTCCACGGCTCGGGCGAGCCCGACGAGGTCATCAACGTGGGCATCTCCGGCCCGGGCGCCGTTCGCGCTGTGGTCGAGTCCCTCTCCCCCGACGCCGACCTCACCGAGGTGGCCGAGGCCATCAAGGCCACCGCGTTCAAGATCACGCGCATGGGCGAGCTGGTCGCGCGCGAGACCGCGCGCCGTCTCGGCGTCACCTTCGGCATCGTCGACCTCTCTCTCGCGCCGACCCCGGCCGAGGGCGACAGCGTCGCCGCGATCCTGGAGGCCGTCGGCGTGGAACGCTGCGGCGGTCCCGGCACCACGATGGCGCTCGCGCTGCTCAACGACGCGGTCAAGAAGGGCGGCGCGATGGGCACGTCGCGCGCCGGAGGCCTGTCGGGCGCGTTCATCCCGGTGTCCGAGGACGCGAACATGGTCCGCGCCGTCCGCGACGGCGCGCTCACCCTTGAGAAGCTCGAGGCGATGATGTCGGTGTGCTCGGTGGGGCTCGACATGATCGCGATCCCGGGCGACACGACCGCCGATACGATCGCCGGCGTGATCGGCGACGCCTGCGCCATCGGCGTCGCGAACTCGAAGACGACCGCCGCGCGCCTGATCCCCGTTCCCGGAAGGACCGTCGGCGACGAGGTCGCGTTCGGCGGGCTGCTCGGCTCGGCGCCGATCATGTCGGTCAACGGCTGGGCGGGGACGCGCCTCGCGCGGCGCGGCGGCCGGGTCCCCGCTCCGCTCGGCGGGCTCAAGAACTAGCGACCGCCGTATGATCTGCCCGGGACGAGTACGACATGAGGAGGCAGCGTGATCAGCGTCACGGCGAGCGAGGCGCGCAACGACC
>JANYKZ010000087.1 GCA_025361505.1 Coriobacteriia bacterium | reverse complement strand
CCCTCTTCGCCTTCCTGGTCACGCACCCCGACCGCGCCTACAGCCGCGAAGTGCTGCTGCGCCGCGTGTGGGGCACCGACTACTACGGCGGCTCGCGCACGGTCGACGTCCACGTTCGCCGCATCCGCTCGAAGATCGGCGGCGAGCTCTCGGAGCGCCTCGAGACCGTCCGCAACGTCGGCTACCTGTGGCGGGGCTAGCGGTCCCCGCACCGTAACGGCACGGCAGCGGTAGGGCGAGTCGACGCTTCCGGCGGGTACCATCGGGTCATGAGCATCACTCTCCCGCTCCTCCTCGCCGTGGCCTCGCACCCCGCCACCGCAACCATGACCGCCGCCGCGTCGAACGCCGCCTCCAGCGCGGTCACCAGCGGGAGCCCCCTCGCGGCGTTCATCACGACGACCGTCCCGAGCCTCGTCGCGAGCATCCTGCCCTCGGGCGTCACCACCACCGCCCCCGACGCGTTCGGCCACGGCGTCGCGGTCGCGATCCCGCTGGCGTGGGAGCTCATCGCGGTCTTCGTGGGTGGCCTGTCAGGCGGGCTCGCGGCCGTGCGGCGCAAGTTCGACATCGCGGGAATCATCACGCTCGCGATCGTCACCGGACTCGGCGGCGGCATCATCCGTGACCTGCTGCTGCAGAAGTTCGGCATCGCGGCGTTCCTCGACTATCGCTACCTGCTGACGGCGCTCGCAGCCGCCACCGTCGTGTTCTTCTTCGCGGGTACCGCGACCAAGCTGACGCGCCCGATGGCCTACATCGACGCGGTGTCGCTCGGGCTGTTCGTCGTGGTCGGCGCCGACAAGGCGCTGCGCGCCGACCTGAGCGTCCTGCCGGCGATCATGCTCGGCGTCATCACCGCGACGGGCGGCAGCATCCTGCGCGACGTGCTCTCCAACGAGGTGCCCGTGGTCCTGCAGCCGGGCGCCCTGTACTCCGTGGCGGCCATGATCGGATCCACCGTCTTCGTGCTGGCGACGGTGTGGCTGGGCGTGATCAAGGAGTTCTCGGGCCTGTTCGCCATCAGCATCGCGGTCGCGCTGCGCTTCCTGGCGATGTGGCGGGGCTGGCAGACGAGGGAGGCGCGCGACTACAGCCACCACCTGACAGGGCTGCCGCGGCGCTTGCTGTCCTTTCTGCCGTTCTACCGCGCGCCGTCGAAGGTCGAGTCGCCGCCCGAACCGGAGAGCGACGACTTCCAGCAGTCCAACCGGTAGCGCGCACGCGCCGCGCCGTCGCGTCATGCCTCTCGGGTAGAATCTGCCGTGCGCCTCTCCTCCGGCGCGTCGGCACGTCTCGAACGGACCCGAAAGAGGCATTCGTGCCCGAACGCACCATCGCCATCATCGACGGCAACTCGCTGCTGCATCGCGCGTTCCACGCGCTCCCCGTGACGATGACCGCTCCCGACGGCCGGCCGACCAACGCCGCCTACGGCTTCATCTCCATGCTGCTCAAGCTCACCGAGTCGTTCTGGCCGGACGGCGTCATCGTCGCGTTCGACAAGGGCCGCCCGAAGTTCCGCTCGGACGTCCTCGAGCGCTACAAGATCCACCGGCCGCCCACGCCCGAGGAGCTGCGCCCGCAGTTCGGCATCGTCAAGGAGCTGCTCGCGGCGATGAACGTCCCGGTCGTGGAGTGCGAGGGGTGGGAAGGCGACGACCTGCTCGGCACCTTCGCCCTGCGCGGCGAGCAGGCGGGCATGCGCGTCCTGCTCTTCACCGGGGACAAGGACGCCTACCAGCTGGTGACCGACCGGACCAGCGTGGTCTCCACGAAGAAGGGCATCACCGACATCGTGGTCTACGACGCGGCCGCGGTCGAAGAGCGGCTCGGCGTGCGTCCCGACCAGGTGCCCGACTTCCTGGGGCTGAAAGGCGATCCCTCCGACAACATCCCCGGCGTGCCCGGCGTCGGCGAGAAGACCGCCGCCAAGCTCATCCAGCAGTACGGCTCGCTCGACGAGGTGCTCGCTCACGCGGACGAGATCCCCGGCAAGGTCGGGGAGAGCCTGCGCGCCAACACCGAGGAGGCGCTCCAGAGCCGCACCGTCGCCACGATCCGCCGCGACGTGCCCGTGGAGTGCGACATCCACACCTGCATGTGGGGCGACATCGACGCCGACGCCGTGGCCACCGTCTTCACGTCCTACCGGATGGTCTCGCTGGTCGACCGGGTGCTCGCGCTCGGCCGCAAACACAACCGCCGAGGTCTCGAGGCCGAAGGGGAGGGCGCTCCGGCTCCCGGGTCCGCACCCGCGATCGCGGCGGAGCGCGCTACCAGGCCGGCGACGGCCGCGACCGACTCCTCCTCCCGCGACCTGGCAGCGGAGTTCGGCCAGCCGGTCGACGTCCACGAGGCGCCGCCCGCCGCCGTCGCTGTCTGCTCGCCGGACGCGTGGCCCGTCATCACCGGCGCCGACGCGCTCGGGGCTTTGCGCGCCGCGCTGACCGACGGCGCGGTCGTGGCAGCGGCCGCCGACGACGCGGGCGACTCGCTCTTCCCCAACGACGACATCGCGTTCGCGCTCCCTTCGCAGGTGGTAGCCGTCGTCGATGGCGTCGACGCCCCCGGGGCGCTGCTGGACGCGTTGCGGCTCGGCACGCTCGTGGCGCCCGACCTGAAGTGGCTCGTGCAGCGCTACGCGCCCGCCGGCGACCGCGACTCCCGGCTCGCTCCCTTCCTCGAGGCGTGGACGCCCGAGCGCACCTTCGACGTTTCCGTCGCGGCCTACGTGGCGGAGTCGAGCCGCTCCGCCTACGACGTGCCGACGCTGTACGCCGAGTTCGCCGGGCACGCGCTGCCCGCGTGCGACGACGCGACCGCGCGGATGGCCGCTCACGCGCAGGGCGCCTTCGTGCTGCACCCCCTGCTGTTCGACCGGCTCGTCCGCGACGAGGGTCGGACCTGCTACGACCTGCTCGAGCTCCCGCTGATCCCCGCGCTCGCGCGCATGGAGGACGTGGGCCTCGGCGTCGACACCGAGGTGCTCGCCGACCTCGCGGTCGAGCTCGGGACGCGCATCGATACCATCCGCGCCGAGATCTTCGAGCTCGCCGGGACGACCTTCGTCATCGACTCGCCCAAGCAGCTCGGCGAGGTGCTCTTCGAGAAGCTGCAGCTGCCGTCGGGCCGCCGCACGAAGACGGGCTTCTCCACCGACGCCCAGGTGCTCGGCCTGCTCGCGGCCGATTACCCCGTCGCCGCGAGGGTCATCGAGTACCGCGAGATGACCAAGCTCAAGTCGACCTACATCGACGCGCTGCCGCGCCTGATCCGCGAGGACGGCCGGCTGCACACGACCTTCAATCAGACCGTCGCCGCCACGGGGCGGCTCTCGTCGAGCAACCCGAACCTGCAGAACATCCCCGTGCGCACCGATCTGGGCAAGCGCATCCGCGCGGCGTTCGTCCCCGCAGGCCGCGACGACGTCATCGTCTCCGCCGACTACGGGCAGATCGAGCTGCGGATCCTGGCGCACCTGTCGGGAGACACCGGCCTCGTCGAGGCGTTCACCTCTGGGCACGACTTCCACACGCAGACGGCCGCGCGCGTGTTCGGCCTCGATCCCGACGCCGTCGACAGCGAGCACCGCCGCCGCGCCAAGGCCGTCAACTTCGGCATCGTCTACGGCATCTCCGCGCACGGCCTGTCGACCCAGCTGGGCATCGAGCGGGCCGAGGCGCAGGGGATGATCGACCGCTACTTCGAGGCCTACCCGCGCGTGCGGCGCTTCCTCGACGAGACCGTGGTGCACGCGCACGAGACCGGCTACGCGGTCACGATGTACGGCCGCCGCCGCCACATCCCGGAGCTGCTGAGCTCGAACCACAACGTGCGCTCGTTCGGCGAGCGGACCGCGATGAACCACCCCATGCAGGGCACCGCGGCCGACATCATGAAGTTGGCCATGATCGCCGTCGACCGGCGCCTGAGCTCCGAGGGCTACGCGTCGCGACTCGTGCTGCAGGTGCACGACGAACTGGTCTTCGAGGCGCCCCGCGACGAGGTCGAGCGGCTGGCCGCGATGGTGCACGCGGAGATGGATGGCGTGGTGCGACTCGCCGTGCCGATAGAGACGTCGATCTCGTGGGGCGACGACTGGGCCAGCGCAAAGTAGGCATCGCATCGAGCGGACGCGCTGCGCGCGCCGCTCATGCTCGAAGGGGGCATCGAGTGTCGGATCCGGGAGTCCACTCAGAGGTCGGCAAGCTCAAGCGGGTGCTGATGCACCGGCCGGGCGTCTGCATGCAGCGGCTCACCCCCTCCAACAAGGAGGAGTTCCTCTTCGACGACGTGGTGTGGGTCGAGCGGGCGCAGCAGGAGCACGACGCGCTCACGGGCGCGCTGATCGACCGCGGGGTCGAGGTGCTCTACCTGCAGGACCTCCTGGAGGAGACGCTGCGCCTGTCGCCGGTCGCGCGTCAGCGCAGCGTCGAGCGCATCGTGTCCTCGTACACCGTGGGGCTCTCGCTCGTCGATGAGTTGCGCGCGTTCATGCTGGAGATGGACGCGGCGGCCCTGACCCGGGTGCTGCTCGGCGGGCTGATCGTCTCCGACCTCAAGGGGCTGGACCTGGCTTCGCTGCGCCGCCACTCCTTGGGCGCCGTCATGAGCAAGCCGGACTCCTTCGTGCTGCCGCCGCTGCCGAACACCGTCTTCACGCGCGACTCGAGCGCATGGCTCTACGACGGTGTCGTGCTGCCGCCGCTGTTCTGGAACGCGCGGCGCCTCGAGGTGGCCAACGTCTCCGACATCTACCGCCACCACCCGATGTTCGCCAAGGCGGAGTTCAAGTTCTGGTATCCGCCCTCCGGCGACTCCGAGCGGTTCGCCTTCGAGGACTTCGGCCAGGGCGCCTCGCTCGAAGGCGGTGACATCATGCCCATCGGCAACCGCACGGTGCTGGTCGGGATGGGGGAGCGCTCCACCGGCCGCATGGTCGAGCACCTGGCGCGCTCCCTGTTCGCCGGCGGCTCGGCCGACCGGATCATCGCCTGCCGCATGGAGCAGTCGCGCTCCTGCATGCACCTCGACACCGTGCTCGGGTTCCTCGACCGCGACGCGGTCACGCTCTATCCGCCGGTCGTCGAGACGATGCGTGTCTTCAGCATCCGTCCCGGTGACGACGGGGCGCCGTTCGACATCCACGAGGAACGCAGCCTGGTGGACGCGCTCGCGGACGCGCTGCAGGTGCCGAAGCTGCGCGTGATCAAGACCGGCGGAGACTCGTTCCGCGCGGCGCGCGAGCAGTGGGACGACGGCAACAACGTGGTGTGCGTCGAGCCGGGCGTCGTGCTCGCGTACTCGAAGAACACCGCCACGAACGCCGCACTCCGGGCGCAGGGCATCGAGGTCATCGAGATCGAGGGCTCCGAGCTGGGCAAGGGCCGCGGCGGATGTCACTGCATGACCTGCCCGATCGAGCGCGAGGGCCTCTAGGGACGGCTCGCCGGCCGTCGCCGCCCCGCGCAGGGAATGTCCACTCCCGGTGGCGTGTGCGACTGGCGCTGAGCTCCCGCGCGGTATATAGTTCGCACTTGGCGCGACAGGCTGGATGCCTGTCGTCGTCACGTATTGTCCGCCCCCGAGACGACACTGACGGAAAGCAAAGCGACCGAGGAAACTGACTCCGGACTGCGAGCGATTCGGAATGCGCGATCGGGGCCCTATGGAAGGGGCCGCAGCACTATGAGTGACACGAACATGACGGAACCGGAAGAGATCCGCGTAGTAGACGACCGGCAGTACACCGACGAGGAGATGCACGCTCTCATCGACGGTACGATCACGGACTTCGACGACGGTGACCTGGTCTCCGGCGAGGTCGTCAAGGTCGAGCGCGACGAGGTCCTCCTCGACATCGGCTACAAGTCCGAAGGCGTCATCCCCGCCCGCGAGCTGTCCATCCGCAAGGATGCGAACCCGGGCGACATCGTCAAGGTCGGCGATCACATCGAGGCCCTCGTCCTCCAGAAGGAAGACAAGGACGGCCGCCTGATCCTCTCCAAGAAGCGCGCCGAGTACGAGCGTGCCTGGGTCAGCGTCGAAGAGAAGTTCACCTCCGGCGAGAACGTCGAGGGCGAGGTCATCGAGGTCGTCAAGGGTGGACTCATCCTGGACATCGGCCTGCGCGGCTTCCTGCCGGCCTCTCTCGTCGACCTGCGCCGCGTGAAGGACCTGGCCGCCTACATGGGCCAGCGCCTCGACGCTCGCGTCATCGAGATGGACCGCAACCGCAACAACGTCGTGCTGTCCCGCCGTGTCGTCCTCGAAGAGGGCCGTAAGCACGAGCGTCAGGACATCCTGGTCAAGCTCCAGAAGGGCCAGATCCTCAAGGGCGCCGTCTCCTCGATCGTCGACTTCGGCGCGTTCGTCGACCTCGGCGGCATCGACGGCCTGGTCCACATCTCCGAGCTGTCGTGGAGCCACGTCAACCACCCGTCCGAGGTCGTCGCGGTCGGCGACCAGGTCGAGGTCATGGTCCTCGACGTCGACATGAGCCGCGAGCGCATCTCCCTGGGCCTCAAGCAGACCCAGGACGATCCGTGGAAGCAGCTCGTCCAGCAGTTCCCCGTCGGCACCATCGTCGACGGCAAGGTCACGAAGCTCGTCCCGTTCGGCGCGTTCGTCGAGATCGGCGACGGCGTCGAGGGTCTGGTCCACATCTCCGAGATGGCCAAGGGCCACGTCGAGAAGCCCGAGGACGTCGTGTCCGTCGGCCTCGAGGTCCACGTCAAGGTCATGGACGTCGACACCGACCGTCGCCGCATCTCGCTGTCGATCCGCGCGGCCAATGTCGACCTGGGCCTGCCGGACGCGCTCGAGGGCCGCGAAGACGCCGAGGAGTCCGAGGAGGGCTCCGAGGAGGTCGTCGCCGCTGAGATCGCGGAGGGCGTCGAAGAGGCTGCCGCCGTGGAGATCGCCGATGAGGTCGTCGCGGTCGCCGAGGCCGTCGAGGCCGAGATCGTCGCCGAGATCGCCGAAGAGGCCGCCGTCGAGAGCGCTGACGCCGACGTCGTCGAGGCCGCCATCGAGGCCGAGGAAGAGGCCGAGATCGCCGAGGCCGTAGCCGAGGAGGCCGTGGCCGAGATCGTCGAGGCCGAGGTCGTCGCCGAGGAGGCCATCGAGGAAGCCGTCGAGGCCGACGTCAAGGCCGAGGACGCCCCCGCCGCCGAGTAGGCGGAACGCGCGCGATCGGCGCGCAGGTACGAACCGACCGGGGCCGGGCGGCCGCTCACGCGGCCTCCCGGCCCCGTCCATCGAACGGAGCGGAACCTATGTACGTGCTCGCGGTGACAGGCGGCATCGGCTCGGGCA
>JANYKZ010000076.1 GCA_025361505.1 Coriobacteriia bacterium | reverse complement strand
CAGCAGGTAGAACAGGTTGTGCTCGGTGAGCAGGATCGCCCCCAGCATCTCCTTGGTCGTGACCAGGTGCCGGATGTACGAGCGCGAGTAGGAGGCACACGTGGGGCACGCGCACTCCGGGTCGAGCGGCCCGAGATCGCGAGCGAAGCGCGCGTTGCGCAGGTTGAGACGCCCCTCGCTGGAGAAGGCCGTGCCGAGACGCGCGGTGCGGGTCGGGAGGACGCAATCGAACATGTCAACGCCGAGGGCGACCGCGCGCAGGATCGTCGTCGGGTTCCCGACGCCCATCAGGTAGCGCGGTCGGTCCGCCGGCAGCAGATCGCAGACGGGTGCGAGTGACTCCAGCATGAGGTCATGGGGCTCGCCGACCGAGTACCCACCGATGCCGTAGCCCGGGAAGCCGATCTCGACCAGGCGCTCGACGCTCTCGGCGCGCAGGTCCGAGAACACGCCTCCCTGCACGATGCCGAAGAGCAGCTGGTCGTCCCGCGTCCGCGCATCCGAGCAGCGCCGCGCCCACTCGGCGGAACGACGCACGGCGGTCGCGACGAGCTCCTTCTCCGCGGGATAGGGAGGGCACTGGTCGAGCTGCATGAAGATGTCGGCGCCGAGCTGCTCCTGGATGGCCACGTTGTCCTCGGGCGTCCAGAAGTGCTTCGTGCCGTCGAGGATCGAGTTGAAGGCCACGCCGTCGTCGCTGACCTTGACCGTGTCCGCGAGGCTGAAGATCTGGAAGCCACCCGAGTCGGTCAGCACCGTCCCGTTCCACCCCATGAACGAGTGGAGGCCTCCGGCCGCCTCGACGACGTCGGCCCCCGGTCGCAGGAACAGGTGGTAGGTGTTCGAGAGGATCGTCTGTGCGCCGAGCTCGATCAGGCGCGACGGCAGCATCCCCTTCACCGTCGCCCGCGTGCCGACCGGCATGAACAGCGGCGTCTGGACGTCGCCGTGGGCCGTCCGCAGCACGCCCCGGCGCGCCGAGGTCTCCGGATCCGTGGTCATGAGGTCGAAATCGCCGATTCGCATGGGCGGATTCTACTCCAGCCGTCGCATAGTCCTCGACGCGCACCGTCCCGTTAATGGAGACTGTCATGAGTCGGTGAACCGGACCGGCACCCGATGCGTCGAAAAGGGTATGGCATGGCCGAACCTGCACGCGACGACGCGGACCTGGTGACACGGGCCGCGGCAGGCGACATAGGGGCGTTCGAGTCGCTCGTACGAGCGCACGCAGACGCGGTCTATGCGCACGCGTACCGATTCTTCGGCGATGCCCAGGCCGCTCAGGATGCGACGCAGGAGGTCTGGGTCAAAGTGTTCCGCTCGCTCGAGGGGTTCGGAAGCCGCGCGGCCTTCACCACATGGCTGTTCCGCGTCACGCGCAACGTGTGCCTCGACATGCTGCGCTCGGGCCGCCGTGCGGCCACCCCGATCGACCCCGTCGAGCTGCACGGGATCGCGAACGACGACACCGCCGGTGAGGCGGTGGGCGCGGTCGACCTGGAGACCGCGATGCGCGCCCTGTCTCCCGAGGACCGTGAGGCGTTCAACGCCGTGGCCCTGTTCGGCCTGCCGTACGCAGAGGCCGGCTCCGTCCTCGGCGTGCCCGCGGGTACCGTGAAGTCCCGTGTCTTCCGCGCGCGTCGCGCGCTCACGACACTGCTCAGCCTCGATGCGAAGGGAGGTGCCTAGACGTGGAGATGGACTGCATCCGCACCCAGGCCACACTCTCGGCGTTGCACGACAGCGAGCCCGTGACCGAGGAGAGCGCACGGGCCGCCGCGGCCCACTGCGACGACTGCGCGCAGTGCCGCACGTTCGCGTCCGACCTCGGAGTGCTCGGGGCGCTCCCCATGCCGAAGGCGCCCCCCGAGGTCATCGCCCGCATCATGGTCGCCGTGGCCGCGATCGCGGCCGAGCGCGCCCAGGAAGTCGAATCGGTCGGCGCCCTCGAGACCGAGTCCGTCGCGGCCGGCGCCGGCGAGCGCCAGGCCCTGCACTTCGAGTGGTTCACCGGCACGAGGCGGTGGGCCGCCATCGGCGCCATCGGCGTCGCGGCCGTCGCGCTCGTGATGTTCGTTCTCATCGGCACCGGTAGGCCTCCGGCCAATACCGCCTCCGACCGCGTCACGGTGGCGACGAGCCAAGGGGCGGGGTCCCTGGTCGCCCCCGAGGCCACGACCGGCGCCGCTCCCGCCGCGCCGGCGCCGACGCCGGCTCCCGCCCGCGCTCCGGACTACCTGACATTCAAGGGGCGCGTCTACGCCCCCGGATCGCTGCTCGCCGACACGAGCGTCGCCACGCAGTCCGTGGGGACGGTCTCGACCGCCTTCGGCGGAGCAGGCTCGCCCACGCCGGTCACGGCGTACCGCTCTCCGCTGACCGACGGATCGATCGTGGTCAAGGGCCCGGACGGGTCGCGCCTCTACGAGCCGGTGACGCGGATGTTCAGCAGCGTGAAGTACCAGCTCGTGGCCGGCAATGCCGTCGAGCGCTTCGGTGTGTGGCCGGAGCTGCCGACCCGGTTCCAGGCCCCGACGTCGCCCGATGGCTCTCCCACCTTCACCGCCGCGGGCGGCGATGCGCTCGGCGTCCAGACCTACACGGCCAAGGGCGTACCGCAGACCCAGGGCTTCGCCATCGCTCCGGGAACCCCCAGCAGCGACCCCGCGGCCTCGAACCCGACGTGGACCTGGTGGGAGCCGCTGCTGATGCCGTGATCCGGGATCCCTTCCCGGGTCAGATGATGAGCATCGCGTCGCCGAAGCTGAGGAACCGGTAGTCGGAAGCGAGCGCGGTCTCGTAGGCGCGCATCACGTTCTCCCGGCCCGCGAACGCGCTGATCATCATCAGCAGCGTCGAACGGGGCACGTGGAAGTTCGTGACCATCGCGTCGACCGCGTGGAACTCGTAGCCGGGCAGGATGAACAGGTTGGTGTTGCCCTCGACGGGACGCACCGCGCCGGCCTCATCGTTCCACGCACTCTCCAGGGACCGCGCGCTCGTCGTGCCGACGGCGACGACACGTCCGCCGCGCTCGCGGCACTCCGCAACCGCGGCGGCGACCTGCTCGCTGACCCGGTAGTGCTCGGTGTGGATGTGATGCAGCGTCGGGTCGTCCTCACTCACGGGCCGGAACGTATCGATGCCGACATCGAGCTCGACGCGCGCGATGTGGATGCCGTCGCTCACCAGCCGGTCGAGCAGCGCCTCGGTGAAGTGGAGTCCCGCGGTCGGGGCCGCCGCCGAGCGTTCGTCGGTCGCGTAGACCGTCTGATACTCCTCGGGATCGGCGAGCGGGCGCGTGATGTAGGGCGGCAGCGGCACTTCGCCGAGGCGGTGCAGTACGTCGATGAACCGTCCCTCGCGAGCCTGGAACTGCACCAGGCGCGTCCCGGACTCGTCGGACGCGCCCACGACGAGGGCCGTCGCGGCCCCGTCGCCGATCACGACGGTGGTGCCGGGCTTGAGCCGGCGGCCGGGGCGCGCGAGACACTCCCACGTGTCGGTGCCGCGCTCGCGCAGGAGCAGGAACTCGATCTGTGCCCCGCCCTCCTGCTTCACCCCGCGCAGGCGGGCCGGCAGCACGCGTGTCTCGTTCACGACGAGGAGGTCGCCGCGGCGCAGGTAGTCGCCGATGTCCGAGAAGACGCGGTGTTCGACCGCTCCCGTCTCGCGGTCCAGGACGAGCAGCCGGCAGCTGTCGCGGGGCACGGCGGGCGCCTGCGCGATGCGGCCGGTGGGCAGGTCGTAGTCGAAGTCGTCGGTTCGCACGCGCGGCCTTTCGGGTCGGTCCGGGGTCGCTCCCAGTGTAGCGTGACGGGCGGGCCCACCCGTCGCGGCCGGCTGTCCCCGGTGCGACCCATCGGGTACATTACGCACTATGCAAAGTGACTCTTGGTCCGCCGCGGACCTCCACATACACACGACCGCGTCCGATGGCGTCGCCACACCCGCAGAGGTGCTCGACTGGGTCAGCACGAAGACCGACCTGCGCGTCATCGCGATCGCGGACCACAACACCAACCTGGGCGCGATCGAAGCCGCGGAGCTTGCCGCGGAGCGCGGGCTGGCGATCGACGTCATCATCGCTCAGGAGGTCGAGAGCGCCGACGGCCACATCGTCGGCCTGTGGACCCCCAGGATCGTTCCTCCGGGCCTCAGCGCCGAGGAGACCGTCGTCGCGATCCACGAGCAGGGCGGGTTCGCCGTGGCCGCCCACCCCTTCGCGCCGCGCCTGTGGTCGAAAGCCGGGCTCAGTAGGGGGAACCGCGGCATCTACAACAACGTCGACTACGACGGCATCGAGATCGCCAACTCCACGCCCCTGCTGTTCGTCGCCAACTGGGTCGCGCGCTTCTACCAGCTTTCGCACGGCGACCGGTTCGCCGCAACAGGCGGAAGCGACGCGCACATCCTCCCCGTGATCGGCACCAGCCGGACCTACTTCCCCGGCGAGACGGCCGACGACCTTCGGGCGGCGCTCGACTCGCGCATCACCACCGTGTCGCGTCCCGGATTCAACCCGCGCCGCATGCTGCGCTACGCCCGCAACGTGCCGAAGATCATGGCGAGCGACCGCGAGCGCAAGGCCCGCGAGGTCGACCTGGGGATCCGCGAGCCGAAGCCCGCGAGGCGCAGGGACCGCTAGGCCCGCCGCGCGGCCCGCTCCGCTCGCCGGCGCTCGCGCTGCTGCCGGGACTCCTCGTCCGAGTAGCGGCATCCGCAGTAGTTCTGGCGGTACATCCCCAGCTCGCGGCTGCGCCGTGTCGCCTCCGGGTAGCGTTCGCGGAAGTCCGTCACGAGGAACTCCACGCCATGCTCGGCGCACGCCCGGGCACCGGCCTCGCGTATCGCATCCGGGTCCTGCCAGGGGCTGACCGTCAGCGTCGTCGCCACGGCGTCGTAGCCGAGCTCGGCCGCGTGGGCCGCGGCCAGTCCCAATCGCAGACGGAAGCAGGCCCTGCAGCGCTCGCCGGGACGGTCCTCCAGTCCCGCGACCGCGCGGTCCCAGGACTCGGGCTCGTAGGCCAACTCGTCGACCTCGATGCCCTGCGAGGCCGCCCACCCGAGCAGCGTGTCGCGGCGGCGTTCGTACTCCGCGAGCGGGTGGATGTTGGGGTTGGCGTAGGCGACCCGCACCTCGTGGTCCGCCGAGAGCGCGTCCCACGGCTCGAGGAGACAGGGGCCGCAGCAGGCGTGGAGCATGATCCTCATCGTCGCGCTCCCCTCTCGTCGGTCCGTTCCGGCTTCACAGCGCCTTGGCTACAGCGGCCCACAAGGCGGCCACTCCGAGCACGATGAACAGGGCGCCGGAGATGCGTGTGATCAGACGCTCGGGCAGACGCTTGCCGAGGATCGAGCCCACAACGATCGCGATGCCGTCGGCGATCATCATGCCCACCGTCGAGCCCATCCAGACTCCCCAGAAGGACTGGGTGGCGGTCAGACCGTCGGCGCTCAGACCGACGCCTCCCAAGGCATGCGCGATGGCAGGCCCCGCGGTGCCGAACGTCCTCAGTACGGCGGCCGGGTCCGCCGCGATCGCGATCGTCATGATCTGGGTCTTGTCGCCCAGCTCGGCGAGGAAGAACGCGATGGCCACGGTGACGATGGGGCCGAACCGGCCGGCGGGCGTCCCGCCCTCGCCGTCGTCCTTCTCGCCGCGCAACGTCCAGACGCCGAACCCGATGAACAGCACGCCCGTGATGATCCCGAGCCACAGTTGCGGGATGAGGCTGCCGACCGCCTGCCCGATGAGGGTGGAGAACAGGTGGATGAACAACGTGGCGCCGAAGATCCCGATCAGGACCTGCCACCATCGATACCGCGTGGCGAGACACAGGGCGAGCAGCTGGGTCTTGTCGCCCAGCTCGGCGAGCGCGATGAGGACCGTCGCGACGGCGAACGCGTAGATCATGGGGGCCTTTCGTCAGCGGGAGCGTGCGGCGGCGGACCGGATGCCGGTCAGGAGGTCTGCAGCTCCGCGGCGTCCGCGGTGTTGGACATGAGCATGGCGCGCGTCATCGGGCCCACGCCGCCCGGGACGGGCGTGATCGCCGAGCACTTCGGGGCGACGGCCTCGAAGTCGACGTCTCCCACCATGCCGGCCTCGGTCCGGTTGATCCCGACGTCGATGACGACGGCTCCGTCGCGCACGTACTCCGCACCGATCATCTTCGGCCGGCCGATCGCGGCAACCAGGATGTCCGCTCCGCGGCACACCGAGGCCAGATCGACGGTGCGTGAGTGACAGTAGGTCACCGTGCAGTCGCGCTCGAGCAGCATCAGCCCCATAGGCTTGCCGACCAGGAGCGAGCGGCCGACGACGACCGCGGTCTTGCCGCGCAGCTCGATCCCGTAGTGGTCGAGCATGCGCATGACGCCCCACGGCGTGCAGGCGCGATGACCGGGCAGGCCGCGCATGAGCCGGCCGAGGTTCTCAGGATGGAAACCGTCGACGTCCTTAACGGGCGCGACGTCGGCGACGACGCGCT
>JANYKZ010000065.1 GCA_025361505.1 Coriobacteriia bacterium | reverse complement strand
TGCTGCAGCGACAGCGGGATCGCCTGCAGGATCGGAAGCTTCTCGTCAGTCTGGATTATCCGGTCGAATGCCACGTTACTCTCCCACCTCCCATTCGTTGTCTTGACGAGGGGCCCCGGGCTCGTCGCCCGGGGCCCCTCTCCTTTGCGTGCTAGCCGCCGACGAGCTTCTGGAGCAGCGGCTGGATGAAGATGACGATGAACATGGCGCTGACGACCCACATGAGCCAGTGGATCTCCTTCGCCTTGCCGTGGAAGACCTTGATCATCACGTAGCTGATGAAACCGAGGCCGATGCCGTTGGTGATGCTGTAGGTCAGCGGGATGCCGACGATCGTCAGGAACGCCGGGAACGCGTTCTCGAAGTCGGTCCACGGGATCTCGCGGACCGTCTCCATCATGAGGAAGCCGACGATGATGAGCGCGCCGGCGGTGATCGGAGCCGCGCCGCCGACCATCGCGATGATCGGAGAGAAGAACGCCGAGATCAGGAACAGGATGCCCACGACGATGGAGGTGAGGCCGGTGCGGCCACCCTCGGCGACCCCGGATGCTGACTCGATGTAGGTGGTGATGGAGCTGGCGCCGAAGAAGCCGCCCACCGCTGCCGCGATCGAGTCGACGGTCAGGATGCTGCGGATGCCCGGGACCTGGCCGTTGGCGTCCACGAAGCCCGCCTGCTCACCGATGGAAAGCACGGTGCCCATCGTGTCGAAGAAGTCCGACAGCATGGTGGCGAAGACGAACAGCAGCAGCGTCGGCGCGAGCGCCCCGGTGAAGATCTGCATGACGGCCATTCCGTGCGCGCCGGACGCCATCGTCACCTGCTGGAACGGGGCGGCGAACGTACGGAAGTCGAGCGGAGCCAGGACGCCGGTCGGCAGCTTGGTCACACCCAGCAGCAGGGCGGCGACGGTCGCGACCAGGATGCCCCACAGGATGTCGCCCTTCACCTTGAATGCCATGAACGCCATGATGGCGAACACGCTGACGAGGGTGACCCAGACCGCGGGGGTCGTGAAGTCGCCGAGCGCCACGAGCGTGGCCGGATTGGCGACGACGATCTTGCCGTCGACCAGGCCGATGAACGTGATGAACAGGCCGATGCCGACGCCGATGGCCCGCTTGAGGTTCAGCGGGATGGCGTTCATGACCGCTTCGCGAAGCCCGGTCAGCACGATGAGGGTGATGATGACCCCCTCGACGAAGATGACCGACATGCCCACCTGCCACGGTACCTTCAGCCCGATGATGATGCTGAAGGCGACGACGGCGTTCAGGCCCATGCCCGAGGCCAGTGCGAACGGCCTGTTGGCGAAGAAGCCCATCGCGAGGCACATGACCCCCGCGCCGAGCGTGGTGGCCGTCGCCAGCGCCGGGATCCAGGCCGCTCCTGCCGCGCCCTGACCGAACGCCGCGGAGAGCAGCCCCGGGTTAACGAAGATGATGTACGCCATCGTCATGAACGTCACGACGCCGGCGAGCACCTCGGTGCGCAGGTTTGTCCCGCGCTCCTCGAACTTGAAGAACTTGTTCATATGACCAGCCTTCCTCATCCCAGTCCCTGCTATCGACGCGAACTCCGACGGAGATCGCGGCCCTGCCCCTGTGGTGAAGCCTCCCTCCCGCCGGGCCGACCGGCGTGCGCCCCGAAACTTCTTATGTAAACCTGAAACCCCGTGCCCGTCAGTCGGTCGCTGCCGGAGCCCCGGTGTTTGTGGAACCGTGGTCGAACGCCCACAGCGCGCCAAGGTAGCGTGCGGGGACGTCGAAGGAGTCGAGAGAGGCATCCAGGAGCGCCCGCGCCATCGGAGGCCGTAGGTCGAGGGTCACCAGGTCCGCGGGGTCGACCACCTCCACGCTGACGACGGCGGGGTCCATCGGGGTGGTCGTGAGATCGCCGTCGGTGATGCGGGCCAGGAAGGTCAACTGGACCATGTGCCGGCTGCCGTCAGGGTCGATGGAATCGGAGATGAAGAGCGGCGCGACCACCTGGCAGACCAGCCCGGTCTCCTCGAGCACCTCGCGGCGGAGGGCCTGATCGATCGTCTCGCCGGGCTCCACGCCACCGCCGGGAAGGAGATGGTAGGTGGTGTCGCGCTTCACGTGCCGGACGAGGACGATGCCACCCTCGAAGGGAAGCACGGCCGCGACTCTCAGCCGAAGCCTAGGCGCCGGTGCTGCCAAAGCCGCCCTCCCCCCGCGCCGTGCCGTCGAGCTCGTCGGCGGCGTATGGCTCGGCCCGGACGACGGCCTGGATCACCAGTTGGGCGATCCGGTCGCCTCGGCATATCTGGATAGGCGTGAGCGGGTCCAGGTTGATGGCGATCACCTTGATCTCGCCGCGGTAGTGGCTGTCGATCAGCCCCGGGGCGTTCACCAGGCTGAGGCCGCTGCGGACCGCCAGACCGCTGCGAGGCAGGACGAACCCCGCATGACCGTCGGGGATCGCGACCGCCACTCCGGTCGGCACGAGCGCTCTCTCGAACGGTGCCAGCGTGAGGTCGATCGCCGAGCGCAGGTCGAGTCCGGCGTCGCCTTCGTGGGCGTACGACGGGATCGGAAGGGCCGTGTCGAGAAGGGCGACGGGAAGACGCACGTCAGTCATCCCCGATCGTCAGGCCGCGCGGCGAGGTGGGCAGGAAGCGGTTGCACTCGCGTGCGGCACGGCGCAGGACGTCGTCGTCGTACGGCGTCAGTGCGCGACCGGCAACAGGGCGGTACTGCTGGAGGACGTAGAGCCGCCCGCCCCTGAGCGCGCGCGCGATGCGCGGGAGCTCCTCAGGATCGACGACACCCGGGACCACCGTCGTGCGGAACTCGTGCTCGAGGTCGGATTCGATGAGCATATCGACGCACTCGGCGACACGCGCTGCCATGTCCCGCTCGTCCGAGAACTGGCGGTAGCGCGCGGGGACGGCCTTGACGTCGAGGGCCACGCTGTCGCACAGGCCCTCGGCGAGAAGGTAGGACAGGACATCCGGGCGGCTGCCGTTGGTGTCAAGGCGGACGTCGACGTCGAGGTCCTTCAGCGCGGCCAACAGCGAAGGCAGGTCCGGATCCTCGGTAGGCTCGCCACCGGTGACGACCACCCCGTCGAGCATGTCGCGATGCACCACCAGATGCGCCACGACATCGTCCCATGAGACGTCGGTCTCCACGGGCGTTCGAAGGTCGGCGGTCGAGCAGTACGGACAACGGAAGGTGCAGCCCCAGAGCCGGAGCGAGGTCGCGACATGGCCCGGCCATTCGCGCATCGTTGTCGGTCGCCAGCTTGCGAGGCGCCTGGTGGGCGCCTGGAGGGCCTGTCGCGTCACTTCAGCCCCTTGAGCTCTCGTGTGAACTCGTCGAGGTCCTTGAACTCCTTGTACACGGACGCGAAGCGGACGTACGCGACGCGGTCGACGGCCTTGAGGTGCTCCAGGACCAGGTCACCCAGCTGCTTCGCGGAGATCTCGTAGCGGAAGCTGTCGTGAAGGTCGGCCTCGACGTCATCGATGAGGCGCTGGAGCTGCTCGGGGCTGACATCGCGCTTCACGGTCGCCGCGGTCAATCCCCTGAGGAGCTTGGTGCGATCGAACGGCTCGCGGTGACCATCCTTCTTGATGACCATGAGCGGCATCTCTTCGACGCGCTCGTAGGTGGTGAATCTCTGTTCGCAGACGAGGCACTCGCGCCTTCGCCGGATCGCATCCTGAGACTCGGAGACGCGGGAATCGACGACCTTCGTCTCATCGTGACCGCAGAACGGGCACTTCATACGTCTCCCCCACCCCTACATGTTGGTCGCCAACAAGGCTAGCACACAACATATGGTGCAACAATGGGGAAATAGCGGGAGATTCGCACAATCAGTGGTGTTCGCCGCGCGCCTTGGAGCCTAGCGATCGGTCGTCGCGCCGTCTGCCTGCGCGAAAGCGGCCTCGGGTGCCTGGACGACCGGGACCCTGAGCGTGGATCCCGACACGATGCGGCTGCCGCGAAGCCCGTTCGCCCGCGTGATCGCCTCGACCGTCGCCGCGGTGGTCGACCCGGGCAGCCTGTTGGCCGCCGCGATGGTCCAGAGCGTGTCGGAGGGAGACACCCGCACGTTGATGGTGGCGGACGCCCCCGATGGAACACCCTGACGCGACAGCATGAGCGCCCCGGACCCGACGACGATCACGGCGACAGCGATCATCCACAGTGCGGGTGCGACCAGCGAAGACAGATCGAGGAGTGACCGGCCGGCGCGACCGGCGGGACGCGTCCCGGCACGGTCGCTCCGCGTCCGCAACCGTGACATATGCATCGTCGTGGTCGTCATGGCCCTTCGCCCTCCCCTGTGCCGGCGTTCCCGGCGCCCTTCGGTCCGTGTTCGCATCATGGACCGCGGCTCTGACATCCGGATCGCTCGGAACGAACACGTGTTCGTAACAGACTATAGCGAACACGTGTTCGTACTTCAAGCGGCAATCGAACACATGTTTGCACCCGTTCGTGGCTCGCGATACACTCATCGCAGGAACAGACGTTCGCTGAAAGGGGCGCACGCATGGTGCGCGATCGAGATCTCACCGACCGCCAGCGGCAGGTGCTCGACTTCATCAAGGCCGAGGTGGCTCGGCAGGGCTTCCCACCGAGCGTGCGCGACATCGGGGAGGCCGTCGGACTCCGCTCGTCCTCGACCGTGCACGCCCATCTGGGAGCGCTCGAGGCGAAGGGTCTCATCCGCCGCGACCCGAGCAAGCCGCGGGCGCTCGAGGTTCTCGACCGCGACGACAAGCCGGCTCGTGTGGACACCCTCCCGGCGAACGTGGTGCAGCTCCCGGTGGTCGGATCCGTCGCCGCCGGTGTGCCGACCCTTGCGGCCGAGAACATCGAGACGGTCCTCTCGCTCCCCACCGAACTGGTCCGTGACGACGCCACCTTCGTCCTGCGCGTCAAAGGAGAGTCGATGATCGAGGCCGGCATCCTCGACGGGGACTACGTGGTGGTGCGCGAGCAGCCGGACGCGCACAATGGCGAGATCGTGGTGGCCCAGATCGAGGACGAGGCGACGGTCAAGCGCTTCTTCCGCGAAAGCGACCGCATCCGGCTGCAGCCTGAGAACTCGAGCATGGAGCCGATCTACGCGCGCGACGTCCAGGTGCTGGGCAAGGTAGTCGCGGTCTTCCGGCGCATGTAGGGACCACGACGCCCGGTTCGAGGAGCACGACACGAAGAGGCGGTCCCACCGGGACCGCCTCTTCGTGTGTCGAACGGTCTAGGTGCCTGCCGCCGGCCTGCGATGCTCCGCGAACGGCTCGAGCCGTCCGGCCGCCTGCGGACCCGCGCGCACGACCAGTCGCGTGCCTTCGGGCGTGTGCTCCTCGGTGACGACCTGCGCGTGCTCGTGCGCCAGCGCCACGATGTCGCCGCGATCGTAGGGAACGAGGATCGTGAGCGTGATCGCCTGCCGCGCGGCCTCGGCTGCCACGCACTCGCGCAGCGCGTCGATCCCCTCGCCGGTCAGCGCCGAGCACACGACCGCGTGGGGATAGCGCGCGACCAGCGCCGCGCGCGTTTCGGCGTCCATCGCGTCGGCCTTGTTGAAGACCAACAGGGACGGACCTCGTGCGTCGATCTCACCGAGCACCTCGTCGACGGCGGCGATCTGGTCGAACGCCTGCGGGTGCGCCCCGTCGACCACGTGGACCAGAAGGTCGGCTTCGCGGACCTCGTCGAGCGTGGACTTGAACGCCTGGACGAGCGAGTGCGGGAGTTTGTGGATGAAGCCGACGGTGTCGGTCACGGTCACGGTCCGCCCCTCGGGAAGCTCCAGGGTGCGCGTCGTGGCGTCGAGAGTCGCGAACAACTTGTCGGCGACGTAGGCGTCCGCTCCGGTCAGCGCGTTGAGCGTCGTGGACTTGCCCGCGTTGGTGTAGCCGACCAGCGCGATCCTGAAGACGCCGCTGTTGGCCCGTCGCTTGCGCTGGAGGGTGCGCTCGCTGGCCACGTGCTTGAGTTCGCGCTTGAGATCGGCGATACGGAGCCGCGCGAGCCGGCGGTCCGTCTCGAGCTGTGACTCTCCCGGGCCGCGCGTCATGACGCCGCCGCCCGCGTACTTGTCGAGGTGGCGCCACAGGCCGCGCAGACGCGGGAGCAGGTACTCCATCTGGGCCAGCGAGACCTGGAGCTTGCCTTCGCGGGACGTCGCGTGCAGCGCGAAGATGTCGAGGATCAGCGCGGTCCGGTCGGCGATCTTCGTCTCGGGGACCATGTTCTCGATGTTGGCCTGCTGCGAGGGCGACAGGTCGTCGTCGAAGATGACGATGGTCGCGTCAAGGTCCTTGACGACCTCGGTGACCTCCTCGAGCTTGCCCTTCCCGATGAACGTGCGCGAATCGGGAGCGCCCATCTTCTGGGTCAGGCGCGCCACGACCTCGGCGCCCGCCGTCTCCGCCAAGCGTTCGAGTTCGTCGAGCGAGTCGTCGAGGCTCCATCCGCGTCCACCGCGCCCGCGGTCCACGCCGACGAGCACGGCGCGGTCCACGAAGTGTTGGGTCACGACATGCGGCTCGAACCGGTCCGGGTTGGTCGACATGGAGGCGGTGTTACTCCCTTAGAGAGAGACCTTGATGCGCTCGATCGCCTCGGCGAGACGATCGTCGGGCGTCGTCAGTGAGATCCGGATGAATCCCTCGCCGTCGGGGCCGTACGCGGAACCGGCGGGAACGACGACGTTCGCCTTCTCAAGGATATGGGTGGCGAACTCCGCCGACGTGTAGCCATCCGGGACCTTCGCCCACACGTAGATGGTGGCCTTCGGCACGGCGGCCTCGATGCCGATCTTGCCGAGCGCGTCCATGACCAGGTCGCGTCGCTTCTGGTACATGGCGCACAACGCGTCGATCTCGGACTGCGGGCCGCCGAACGCCTCGATCGCCGCATCCTGGACGGCGGTGAAGACGCCGGAGTCGATGTTGCTCTTGACCGTGCCCAGCGCCTTGATCGCCGCCGCATTCCCGCACGCGAACGCGACACGCCAACCGGTCATGTTGTAGGCCTTGCTCGTCGAGAAGAACTCGATCGCGACGTCCTTGGCACCCGGACGCTGCAGGAAGCTCGGCGCGCGGTAGCCGTCATAGCCGATCTCGGAGTAGGCGTTGTCGTGGATGATCAGGATGTCGTTGGCCTTGGCGAACGCGATCGCGCGGTCGAAGTACTCCTCGTTGGCGATGGCCGAGGTCGGGTTGTTCGGGTAGCTGAGGAACATCATCTTGGCGCGCGCGAGGATGTCCTTCGGGGTCGACTCGAAGTCGGCCAAGAAGCCGTTGCCCTCGTTCATGGGCATCCAGTGCGTTTCGCCGCCGGCGAGGATGCCGCCCGTGTAGTAGACGGGGTAGCCGCATCCGGGGACGAGCGTCACGTCACCCGGGTCGACGAACGCCAGGAACGCGTGCGCGATGCCCTCCTTGCTGCCGATCAGCGCGAGTGTCTCGGTGTTCGGGTCGACGTCGACGTCGAAACGGCGCTTCATCCAGCCGGAGCACGCCTCGCGATAGGCCTGCGAGCCGTAGTAGCTCGGGTACTGGTGGTTCTTCGGGACGTGGATCGCGCGGCCCATCGCCTCGACGATGCGCTCGGGCGTGGGACGGTCGGGGTCGCCGATGCCGAGCGAGATGACGTCGATGCCCTGCGCCCTCTTCAGGCCGACCTTGCGGTCGATCTCGGCGAACAGGTACGGGGGCAGGTTCGCGATGCGGTTGGCGGTCCTCACGACTGTCGTGTCCCTTCGTCGGTCTCGTCTCGACTCCGCGCGGCTCAGGCCGTCCGGGGTGTGGCACATGGTAGCACCGGGCCTGCGCGTGGGACGCGAGGGGCCGATGTGGTCCTACTCCTCGTCGGGGATGCGCCAGACTCCCTCGAACACCTCTTCGGCGGGCCCCGTCATGAACACGTTCTGTCCCTCGGGCCACTCGATGCGCAGCTCACCGCCGGGAAGCTCGATGATGGCGCTGCGGCCGCACCTGCCGGTCAGGACGCCGGCGACGAGAGTGGCGCAGGCACCCGTGCCGCAGGCGAGGGTCTCCCCCACACCGCGTTCCCAGACGCGCAGCCTGATGCGCGACGAGTCGAGGATCTGAGCGAACTCGACGTTGGTGGCACGAGGGAACGCGTCGAGTTCCTCGATGGCCGGGCCGAGCGTCGTGACCGGTGCATCGTCGACGTCGTCGACCCACACCACGGCGTGCGGATTGCCCATCGAAACGCAGGTGACGTCGGCCTCACCGGCCTCGGTGACCACGTGAGCGTCCACGACCGGGTCGCCCGGAAGCGTCGTCGGGATGTCCCCGGCGTGGAGCACGGGCGCTCCCATGTCGACGCGGGCGAGGGCGAAGGCACCCGCGGCGTCAGGTACGACGTCGATGACCTTCAGTCCGCCGAGCGTCTGGACCGTCAGCCGGCCGTCGTCGACCAGGCCCCGGTCGGACAGGTACTTCGCGAAGACGCGGATGCCGTTCCCGCACATCTCGGCGAGCGACCCGTCGGCGTTGCTGTAGAGCATGAAGTAGTCGGCGGCCGGGTCAGAGGCCGGGCGCACCAGGATCATCCCGTCGGCGCCGATGCCGAAGTGCCGGTCGCACAGCATTGCGACGGCGGACGCGTCGAGATCGAGTTCGTGCGAACGGTCGTCGACCACGATGAAGTCGTTCCCGCAGCCGTGCATCTTGGTGAAGGCGAGGTCCACGAGGGTCTCCGATCGTCGATGCCCCGGCTCCGTCCGAACGCCACGCGGCGCGAACGGACCGTCGAGTCTCACTCCCTGGATTCTACCAGCGCCTGAGCGGCGGAGACCGCGTCGGCCGGTGACAGCTCGGTGACGTCGATCCAGGAGACCCGGGGGTCGGCCCGGAACCACGTCAGTTGGCGCTTCGCGTAGCGGCGCGTGGCCTGCTTGATCGCGTCCACCGCCTCCTCGAGACCGACGCCTCGCTCGAGCACAGGGAGGAGCTCCTTGTAGCCGATGGCCTGGGCCGCCGTGAGGGCGCTGCGGTAGCCCGCGGCGCTCAGCGCGGCCACCTCGTCGAGGAGGCCCGCCGCGATCATCGAGTCCACACGTGCGTCGATCCTCGCGTAGAGCGCCGACCGCTGCAGCGTCAGGCCGATCAGGGTCGCCGGCACCGCGGCGCGCCTCTCGGTGAAGTGCGCGGCCTGCTCGGCGTATGTGGGTCCGCCCGTCTCGAGCAGTTCGAGGGCTCGCACCACGCGACGGACGTTGTTCGGATGGATCAGCGCCGCCGACGCCGGGTCGCGTTCCTCCAACAGCGCGTGCAGGCCCTCGCGGCCGAGCGCGTCGGCCAGCTGCTCGATCGCCGTCCGCACGGGCGAGACGTACTCGCCCATCGGGAACTCCATCTCGTCGAGCGCGGCGCGCACGTACAGGCCCGTGCCGCCCACGAGTACGGGGAGCAGTCCTCGCGCACGTATGTCCGCGAAGGCCGCGCGGGCGTGCCTCTGGTAGAGCGCGGCGGAGTACGGCGCGCCCGGGTCCACGACGTCGATGCAGTGATAGGGCACCGCACGATGCGACACGGGCTGCTTCGCCGTCCCGATGTCCATGCCCCGGTAGACCTGCATGGAGTCGGCCGAGACGATCTCGCCGCCGAACCGCAGCGCAAGGCCCTCGCCGACGGCCGACTTGCCCACCGCCGTCGGGCCGACCACCGCGATGACCGGAGGAGCGGAGACGGATGCCTCGATCGCCTCCGCCTCACTCATACCGGTCGACCTTGAAGCGTTCGAGGGAGATCGGCTCTCCGGAGGCGATGCCCGCCTTGCTCATCGCGATCGCCACCTGGTCCTCGCACGTGTCCACGCCCTCCAGGTCGGGAAGCAACAGCCCCCGCCTCCATCCGCAGGTCGTGATGACGCCGTAGATCCTCGGATCGAGATCCTCGAGGGTCTCTATCCGCTCCGGAGCGTGCAGGACATCCACCGATATCTCCAGATCGTCGAGTTCGTCGACACGTACGGGCGGGAATCGCGGATCCTCGGTGGCTGCCTGCACCGCGTTGCGCACGATCTCGTCGCCGAGGGTCGGGCGGGTCGGCTCGATCGTACCGATGCAGCCCCTCAGCATGCCGCCCGCGTGCAGGGACACGAAGGCCCCCGCCCGCGACGGGAGCGACGGATCGACGACCGCGGGGGGCACGGGTCTGGTGCCCTCGCGGATGAACTGCTCGATGGTCTGTCGCGCGAGACGCACGGGCGCGGATTCCGCGTCGTCCTTGCGGCCCCCCTTGGCGCCGACCTCGGGAGTGTAGGCGCGCAGGCCCTCGAGCTCTTCCGAAGGGGCCGCCACGGCCGTGAGGTAGCCGACTCCCCACGGGCCTTCGTACGACAGGACGCGAGTCACCGCGTCGGTCCCCTCCAGGAAGCCGCCGAGGACGAGGAACGACCTCCAGCCGCACTCCCCCGCTTCCTCGCGCAGGCCCGCGTCCATGTGAGCGACGCCTTCGTAATCGGAGCGCGCCAGCAGCGCTGCGAGCTGTTCGTCGAAGAGGTGGCCGCGGGGCGAGAAGCCCGCGGGCGCCTCTCGCTTGAGCCGGTGGCTGCAATCGCCGCTGGCAACGAGTGCGACGCGCCGGCCGAGGCGGGCCGCAGCGCGCCGGATCGCCCGGCCGAACTCCCGGTGGTCCTCGGCCGGCAGGTAGGCGAAGGAGGCCTCGACGAGGTCGTAGCGGTCGGCGGGATCGAGGAAGCTCATGGGCACGAGCACTCCGTGGTCGAGCTCGCGCTCGAGCTGGGGGTACTCCTCGCGTGCCGCGATCGGAAGTCCGGCGGCTGTTGCCTCGTCGATGATCGCGCGGGCGAGGTCAGGGTCGCCCGGGACGTCGTGCGCGGCGCCCGGCGCGCCGAACTGCGCAAGATCGCCGTGCAGGTGGCTCGCCGTGGTGACGGTGAAGGCGTCGGCGAAGCCCGGGGCATGCGGTGAGACGATCACCACCGTCTGTGGAGCGAAGCGCTCGAGCAGGTCGGCAGCCGCTCGCAGCGCCTCGGCGGAGACATGGGTGACACGGGCTTCAGCGCCTCCGACCTCCTCGACCATGATGGGCGGATGCGGCGCGATGATCCCGAGGACGTCGAACGGCATGGCGATTCCCTCCCTCTCCGGCGCGTGAGCCGCGTGCGGCCTCACCCGATGAGGGTACCCATGCAGAACCAGGTCTGCGCATCGTCGATGCGCACGTCGACGAGTGTGCCCGCAAGATCGCGCGCGGACGCGCCCTCAGTGAGCGGCACGTGGACGACCTTGTTGCCGCCGGTCCGGCCCATGAGCACGCGTTCGTCGCGCTTGCTCGGGCCTTCCAGCAGGACGCGTTGGACGGTTCCGACGAGCGGCAGGTTCTTGGCGAGCGCGGAGGACTGGACTGCGGCGACCAGCCGGTCGAACCGCGGCTGCGTCTCCTCGCGGGGGACCTGGTCCGCCATCTGCGCCGCGGGCGTGCCCGCTCTCGGGCTGTAGATGAACGTGAAGGCCGCGTCGAAGCGCGCCGCCTCGACCGTGCGCATCGTTTCCTCGAAGTCGGCTTCGGTCTCGCCCGGGAATCCGACGATCACGTCGGTGGTCAGCGCGAGGTCGGGCATCGCCCGATAGAGGCGTTCCACGAGGGCGAGGTAGCTTTCCTGTGTGTAGCGGCGGTTCATGGCCTTGAGGATGCGGTCCGAGCCCGACTGGACCGGCAGGTGCAGATGGCGGCTGACTTGGGGGGTCTCCGCCATCGCGCGTATGGTCTCGTCCGAGAGGTCCTTGGGGTGGCTGGTGGTGAAGCGCACGCGTTCCACTCCCGTGGCGGCCACAGCCCGAAGCAGCTCCGCGAAACGCGGGTCCCCGTAGAGGTCGCGACCGTAGGAGTTGACGTTCTGGCCCAGAAGGGTGACCTCGACGACCCCGTCTGCGACGAGGCGACGCACCTCGCCCACGACGTCCTCGAACCCCCTCGAACGTTCGCGGCCGCGCACGGAGGGCACGATGCAGTAGGTGCAGAAGTTGTTGCATCCGACCGCGATCGGGACCCACGCGTGCCAGGCGTGCTCGCGCCGGGAGGGCAGCTCGGAGGTGAAGTCGCCGTCCGAGGGGTCTTCGACCTCGATGACGGGGCGCCGGGACTCGGAGGCGGCGTCGAGCAGGGCCGGGAGGCGTGCGAGGTTGTGCGTACCGAACACGACGTCGACCTGCGGGAGCGTTCTCAGCAGCGTCTCGCCGTCGCGCTGGCCGATGCACCCGCCGACCGCGATGATCGTGCCGCGCTCGCGACGGACGGCCGCGAGCGAGCTGACCTGGCCGTAGAGGCGCTCGTCGGCGTTCTCGCGCACGCAGCAGGTGTTGAACACGACGACGTCGGCGATCTCACCATCGGGGGCGGCCGTCATCCCGCGCGCGAGCAGCACGCCGGCGATGCGTTCGGAATCGTGCTTGTTCATCTGGCACCCGAGGGTGCGGACTTCGAAGGTGCTCATGGTCGGAAGATGGTAGCACGCCTCCGAAGCTCCCCGACCGCCTCGTCGGGGCACGTTCCGGCGCCCAGCGCCGCGCTGCGCATCCCCGGGCCGTGGAAGTCCGATCCCCCCGTGGTGACCAGTCCAAAACGCCTGGCCATGGCCAGGAAGTGGTCGCGTTGCGACGCGTTGTGGTCGGCGTGGTACGCCTCGACGCCGTCGAGCCCCGCCTCGACCAGGGGGACGAGCGGACCCTCCCCGCTCACGCCCGGGTGTGCCAGGACCGCGACACCGCCCGCCCCGTGGATCAGCGCCAGCGCTTCGCGCGGGTAGAACAACGCCTTCTGAACGTAGAACGGTCCGTCCCGGCCTATGAAGCGCGCGAACGCCTCCTCGATGGTGTCGACGGATCCCGCGCGTACCAGCGCTCGCGCGACGTGCACCCGGCCCACGGCGCCAGCACCGGCCTCGTCGAGCACGCCGGCGATGTCAACGGTGTGTCCTGCCCGGGCGAGCGCGGCGACCATGGTTCGCGCACGTTCCAGGCGGGCCGCTCGCAGCCGCTCCAGGGCCGACAGCAGGGCCGGGTCGTGATGGTCGATCAGGTAGCCGAGGAGATGGGCGTCCGGGCCGTCCTCGGAGCGGACCGAGAGCTCGACGCCCGAGATGATCTCGAGCGAGGTGTCGCGAGCGGCCTCGAGCGCCTCATCGATACCGTCGACGGAGTCGTGGTCGGTGATGGAGATGACGCTCAACCCGAGGTCGAGTGCTGCGGCAACGACGTCGCGGGGAGCGACCAGGCCGTCTGAAGCGGTGGTGTGGACGTGCAGGTCCACGGTCATGTCGGCTCCGTGGGTCGCGCAGCGGGCTCGCCTCTAGCGGTCGTGCATGTCCCGCGGTTCGACGAGCATCCGTATGGCGGTGCGCTCCTCGCCGTTGATGAGGATATCGGCGAATGCGGGTACGCAGGTCAGGTCGATGCCGGATGGTGCGAGGAAACCCCGGGCTATCGCGATGGCTTTGACCGCCTGGTTGAGTGCGCCGGCCCCGACCGTCTGGACCTCGCAGGCACCCTGCTCGCGGACCACGCCCGCGAGGGCTCCTGCGACGGAGTTCGGGCTCGAATGGGACGACACCTTGAGTACTTCCACTGCTGCCCCCGGTGCGGTGAGGATCGCTGCGACGATGTGCTGCTGCGCTGGCTTGGATCGGTACGAATGCCCCTGTGACGCGCACAGTATAGCGCAGGTCGAGGGTGACGAGGACGGAGGTCAGTCGTCCTTGTCCACGGTGAACCTGACCGTGATGGTGTCGCGTCCCACGGTGACCTTCGGCTCCCCGGCCAGCTGCAGGTAGTAGCGTTCGCTCACCACGTCGAACGCCTCTTCGAGCTTGCGCTGGAACTCGCGGATGTCCGCGTGATGGATGCGCAGACCGCGACGGTCGCGGTAGATGTCGGGGCGCTTGGGGTCGACCGTCTCCTGAACGGGGACCACCAGCTCGAGAACGCTGTCGAGGCCGCCGAGCTCCCCTCCGAGCACGCGATGTGCGGTGCGCTCGGAGATGGCGAGGCCGACCGACGCTGCCAGCGCGACGAGCTCGGCCGCGTCGCCCGCGACAGCCGGGCGCTGCCAGACGGGCAGATCGGCGGCGTCGTCGCAGAAGAGCAGCTGACGCGCGTCGAGCCGACCGCGTGCGTGCGCGAACATGGAAGCAAGGATCTCGGTGGGGCTGCCGAAGTAGAGGTCCAGCTCGGGATGCTCGACGGCGAACTCGACGATCCGGCGGACGATGTTGTGCGGGCCCGTGCCGACGGCCGGGCGCCCGGTCTCCGGATCGCGGTCGACGGTCGGCCACTTGGACTGGTCGGCCTTCTCGGGGAGCTCCGTGGTGTCCGAGACGATCACGAGCGACGCGCCCTTGTGAAGGTCGGAGGCGACGATGGCCGCGCTCTGCACGTTGCTGCGCACCGAGAAGAGCGCCATGCCCCTGCCATGGACTCCCCAGCGGTCCACGACCATCGTCTCGAGCTTGCTGGTGACGCGGGGCTCGAAGATGCGCTCCTGCATCGCGGGAGGGACACCGACACCGTCATCGATCACGGTCAGCGTGCGCGTGTCGCCCTCACGGCTGCACGCGACGTAGATGCGACGGGCGTGAGCGTCGCGCGAGTTGCGCAGCACCTCGACCACCACGTCCTCGAAGGTCCGGATGTCGTGCTTCGCCTGGCGGCGCTCCGCCTCGGACACCTTGAGGCGGACGTAGCCGTCGCCGAGCGTCTCCTCGACCTTGACGTACTGGTCGCCGGACACGGACGAGACGAAATCGAGGAGGGAGTCGTCGGGAGTCATTGGAGTCAGTGTAGCGGGGTGTCGGCGGACGGGGTAGGACCCGCGATCGGCTTCTCGAGCCAGATGAGATACGGGAGATCCAACTTCGGAAGCATCTCCGTGTACCCCAGCGAGCGGTACAGGGCCAGTGCCGCGTGTGACTCACGACCCGTGTAGAGCTCCAGGCGGCGCGCGGAGGGGTAGGCGCGCTCCAGAGTCCGAATCAGGCCGCGGCCGATCCCCAGCCGCACGTGATCGGCGCGGACCGCCAGCCGGCCGATCTCGACGGCGCCGCCGGTCGTGAGTGAGCCTCGGACGGTGCCCACGACGCGGCCTGCGTCGACAGCCACGAAGAAGCGCGTCCCCTCGGACATCACGCGCCTCAGCACCGGCAGGTCCTCCTGCAGCGGCGGAAGGTCGGAGGGCTCGATGCCGT
>JANYKZ010000096.1 GCA_025361505.1 Coriobacteriia bacterium | reverse complement strand
GGAGACAGCTCCGACGATCGCCTCGACGATGGTCGGGTCGGCCATCCGGGCGACGCCGCCGGCGGCGCGGATGTCCGCGGGCACGCGCTCGAGCGCCATGACGGCGACCGCGCCGGCGTCCTCCGCGATCTTCGCCTGTTCGACGTTGACCACGTCCATGATCACGCCGCCCTTGAGCATCTCTGCCAGGCCGGTCTTGACCCTCACGGTGCCGGTGTAGGTGGTGTCGCTCATGGTCTCCTCGCACTCCTTCTATCCGGGAAGAGCGGCCGATGTGAACGGTCCGCCCGGTCCCCGGGTGATGACTGTCGGTGGGGACGTAAGTCTACCTTGTCGGTGAACCGCCCAACAAGCACGGCGGAGGTGCGGAACCGCTTCCGTCCCGTGCGTCTCGGACGGGCGCCGGGCTACTTGATGGTGATGGTCTGCGCCGTGTTGAGTACCTGGATCCACGTGTTGCCGGGATCGAGCTTGATCGGAACGCCGTCCGCGGTCCTGAAGTGCGGCGGCGCGTCGACGCCCGCCTCCCACGTCCCGTCGAACCGCTGGCCCCCGATGAACACCGACACCCGTCCGCTGCCGGTGAACCCGATGTTCACGACGCCGTGCTTGTCACCGGGATACGGCGTGATCTTCGCCCACAGCACGACGACGTTGCGCGCCGTCAGCTGCTTCCCCGTCACCGCGTCGACGTGGGGCTTGCCGTTGATGGAGCGGGCGTACAAGCCCGAGGCCGCGTCGAAGCGCCACAGCACCTTGTTCGCCGACGACATCGGCACGGTGATCGAGGTCACGGTCGGCGTCGAGGGGACCGACGCCTTCGCGAACTCGAACCCGGTGATCGTCTCGGTCGCGGCGTAGCCGCGCTTGGTCGTCGCGAGGCCGCGCAGTTTCGTGATGTCGAGGTACATGTTGTGCGGGGCCGGGCGCTTGCTGCGCCAGTAGGCGGTCGGGTTGAAGAACTGGTCCATGTCGTTGTAGAGCGTGGTGTTCGCGGCGAGAGCCGCGCGCACAGCCGTCGGACCGCCGACGTGCGCGAGCAGGGAGTGGTACTGCTGGATCACGGTGAGGTCGGGAGGACGAGCGGAGCGCACGGGGCCCACGACCGGAGGGGTCTGCGACTGGAACAGCGTGTGGAAACGGGTGATGCCGCCCTCGGCGATCACCTCGTAGACGACGTCGGCCTTGTCCAGGCCGGTCTGCGGGCGGGCTTCGGGCGAGTTCTCGATCTTCACCGACACCACGCGGATCTGCGTCGCCTCCGGGGACGGCGCGGGCAGCCCGGTCAGCGGCCACCGCGGCGTCCCGACGGGCCGGGGCACGACGCGCTCGGTGGAGGCGGCGGGCCATGCCGCCTCGATGGTGGCGGCGGCCTTGCAGCCGGCTAGCGCGACGAGCGCGGCCGCGAGGGCGACGAAGCAAGCGATCGAAGCGATGCGGGGCCTCATGATACGGCTGCGCCTTCTCTCGTCGTTGAGGGGGTGCGAAGGGAGCATAGCACGCGCTCCGAGCCTCGCGAGGCGGCCGGACTCCCGCCGTTCAGAAGCCGTTGCGGACTAGGCCTTGGGACCGTCGACCGGCGCGACCACGGCGGCCCGGCGGGAACGCCGGGCCCGCCACAGCAGCCAGACGCCCGCGAGCAACACCGGCACCGTCAGCACCTGCCCCATCGTGATCCCGCCCGCGAGGAACCCGATCTGGATGTCCGGCTCGCGGAAGAACTCGACGAAGATGCGGAACACGCCGTAGAGCGTCAGAAGCCATCCGGTGATCTCTCCCGGGCTGCGGTCCGTGCGGGCCAGCCACACCATCACGCCGAAGAGGACGAGTCCTTCGAGACCGGCTTCGTAGAGTTGCGAGGGATGGCGCGGCAGCGGACCGCCGTTCGGGAAGACGAACCCCCAAGGCACTGTGGTCACGCGTCCCCACAGTTCGTCGTTGATGAAGTTCGCCACCCTGCCCAGGAACAACCCGATCGGCGCCGCGATGGCACCCGCGTCGGTCAGACGCAGGAACGGCACCTGGTAGCGACGCGACACCCACACGCCCGCGAGCAGGATGCCGACGAGGCCACCGTGGAAGGACATCCCCCCGTCCCACAGCTGGAAGATGCGGACCGGCTCGCGCCAGTAGGCCCCCGCGCCGTAGAACAGGACGTAGCCCAGCCTCCCTCCGAGGATGACCCCGATGACCGCGGCGAGCACGGTGGCGGCCCTTCCGTCAGGGCCAAGGCCCAGCCCCCATCGCTCGTCGAGCCGCGTGAGGATCCACCAGCCCGCGAGGAACGCGATCATGTACGCGAGCCCGTACCAGCGGACCGCCAGCGGACCGAGATGGAAGGCGACCGGATCGATGTTCGGGAACGTGAAGGCGGCCACAGGCGTCACTGCTCTCGGGAAGGTCGCGGGCGGGCGCTCGTCACAGTGAGACGGGCACGGGCTCCTTCGCCACGGCCTCGATCTCGAAGTAGACCCGCTCGTGGAACCCGAACGGCGAGGCGAGCAGGTTCGCCGGGAACTGCTGGATCGCCATGTTGAGGCTCATCACGGAGTCGTTGAAGAACTGACGGGCGTACGCGATCTTGCCCTCGGTGTCGGTGAGCTGTGCCTGCAGATCGAGGAAGGAAGCATTGGCCTTGAGGTCCGGGTAGGCCTCGGCGACGGCGAAGAGCGTCTTGAGAGTGCCGGTCAGAGCGTTCTCGGCGGCGCTCCGCCCCTCGGTGCCCTGGGCGGACATCGCGGCGTCGCGGGCCGCGACGACCTGCTCGAGCGTCTCCCGCTCGTGGGCCGCGTAGCCCTTGACCGTCGCGACCAGGTTCGGGATGAGGTCGTAGCGTCGGCGCAGCTGGACGTCGATCTGCGCCCAAGCGTTGTCGCACCGGTTCCGGAGCGTGACGAGACGGTTGTAGATCATGGCCACGGCGACCGCGATAGCCGCGAGCGCAACCACGACGACAGTGGTGATCCAGCCCATCGTTGCTCCTTGTCCCGTCCCGGAGCCCGCCTCCATGAGCGCGCGGGCCCGCGGCGACTAGGATACACTTCGCGCCGACAACGGGCCGCGCGTGCGCGCCGCCCTCGAGGAGGACCGCCGAACGATGTTCCCCCTGCGCGACGACAACCCCACCTCGCGGTTCACTTGGATGACGTGGCTGCTGCTGGCGGCCAACGTCGCGGTCTTCGCCCGGGAACTGTGGATCCAGTCGGCGATGGGCGACCGGGCGTTCGCCGCCTTCGCCGGTGCGTTCACGTTCAACCCCGCCTCGCTCGCCGCGTCTCCCCTCTCGCCGGCGGTGTGGCTGACGGTCTTCACCTCCATGTTCCTGCACGCCGGCTGGATCCATCTCGGTGGGAACATGCTGTACTTGGCCATCTTCGGCAACAACGTCGAGGACCGTCTGGGGCCGTGGCGCTTCCTCGGCTTCTACCTCGCCTGTGGCGTCGTGGCGGCGCTGGCGCAGTCGTTCGCGACCGGCTTTCAGGCCACCCAGGTCCTCGGGGCGTCCGGCGCGATCGCCGGAGTCCTCGGCGCCTACCTGCTGCTCTTCCCGCGCGCCCGGGTCGTCACGGCAATCTTCGTGATCTTCATCATCGAGCTGGCGCGGATCCCGGCCTGGGTGGTCATCGGCGTCTGGTTCGTCCTGCAGCTGGGAGCCGGCATCGCCACGATCGGCCCGGGCGCGCCCTCCGCCGGGGTCGCGTACTTTGCGCACGTGGGGGGCTTCCTCGCGGGGATGCTGCTGATCTCGCCCGCGTGGCTGCACGATCGCGGGCGGAGCCGCTTCGCCGGTTGGCGCTGAGCGACCCGCGTGTCTAGCGCCCCGTCCCGGTGTCCATGAAGGCGACCATAGACTCCACGGTGTCGGCCGGGGCCAGCTCGCGCCTGAAGTACTCGACGTAGGCGTCGATCCTGCGGGAGTCGTCGAGGCTGCCCGACGCCGCTTCGGCAACGCGTCGCACCGTCGGGATGACCCACGCCTCGGTGTGTCCGGACTGCAGGTCGCCCCACGCCTTCCCGAGCAGTCCCGACAGGCCCGGCGGGACGTCGGCGCGCACCGCTATGGGAGCGCCGCAGACCGGACAGGTGAAGGCGACCTCGACGTCGGAACCGGAGCGCACGATGACGGTGGTGACGTCGTCGATCGAGACCTCGACGGCACCGTCGGCCGCACACCACACCGTGAACCTCATCGCGCCCACCTCCCGGAGTCGCTTCCATGATGATACCCGTCGATGGCGCGAAGCCATGTAGTATCCTCACGCGCATGCCCCGACCGACCGCCCCAGCAGGCCTCGCGCCGACCCGCCGCTCGCGTTTCGCGCGCGGAGCGCGCCTGGGCGTGCCGATCTTCCTGGGCTACATGCCCGTCGGAGCCGCCTTCGGCCTCGCGGCCACCGCCGCCGGGTTCACCGTCGCCCAAGCGACCGCCTGCTCGGCGCTCGTGCTGGCGGGCGCCGGACAGTTCATAGGTCTCGCCGCTCTGGTCTCGAGCGGCAACCTGGCCGCGGCGCTCATAGCGACCGGCGTGGTCAACCTGCGCTACCTGCTGTTCTCTGCGACCATGGCCCCGCACCTGAAGGGCGTGCCCCGCTGGCAGCAGGTCGCGCTCGCCTTCACGCTCACCGATGAGACCTTCGCCGTGAACATCGCCGACGTCCGTGAGGGTCGCGCCGACCGCTTCTCGATGACGGGGGTCGGCGCCGTCTCGTGGATCGGCTGGACGCTCGGGACCGCGATCGGAGCCATGGCCGGAAGCGCGCTCGGCGACCCCTCGCGCTGGGGCGTGGAGTTCGCGATGCCCGCGATGTTCGTCGCCCTGCTGGTCGGGCAGGTCACGGGACGTCGGGAGTTGCTTGCGGCGGCGCTCGCGGCCGTGACGGCGCTGGCGCTGTCGACCGTGCTCCAGGGTCAGTGGCCCGTGGTCGTGGCCGCCATCGTCGCCGCGACCGTCATGACGGCGGTGACCGAGTGAACCCGGCGCTGGCATGGGGACTCGTGATCGGCATGGCCCTCAGCAACATCGTGATCCGGCTCGTGCCGATCGCGGCGCTCTCCCGCCTCGAGCTCCCGCACGTCGTCCACCGGTGGCTCTCCTACGTCCCGGTGACCGTCATGTCGGCCATCGTCGCCACCCAGCTCCTCAAGCCGGGCGGCGCCTGGATGCTTCGGCCGGACAACCCCTACCTGCTCGCGTCGGTCCCGACCGCGGTGGTGTTCCACTTCACGCGCAGCTTCCTCGGGGCGACCGCGGCCGGCGTCGTCTCCTTCCTCGCGCTGCGCTTTCTGCTCGGGTAGCATGTCTCCCACGCGCGCCGCAGGGGCGTGCGATCGACCGAGGAGTGCAGCCGTGGCACGCGTCAGCCCCTTCCGCGCCGTCCGCTACCCCGCGCCGCAGGGTGCCGACATCACGCCGCTGACCGCACCGCCGTATGACGTCATCTCTCCCGCGCTGCGCGATGATCTCCTCGCGCGCGATCCGCACAACGTCGTCGCTCTCGAGCTCCCCGAGGGGGTTCTGGATCCGTCGGCGCCGGACAACCGCTACGCCGTCGGTGGGCGGCGGTGGCGCGGCTGGCTATCGTGCGGGATCCTGAGGCGCGACGCCGAGCCCGCTGTCTACGTGATCGAGCAGCGGTACCGCCACGGGGACGTTGAGATCGCTCGACGCGGGTTCGTTGCGGCGGTCGGTCTCGAGCCGTTCTCCGCGGGCGTCGTGCTCCCCCATGAGCGCACCCTGCCGAAGGCGATCGACGACCGCCTCAACCTCACCCGTGCGACGGCGGCGAACCTGAGCCAGGTCTTCGGCATGTTCCCGGATCCCGAGGGCTCCATGGACGCGCTCGTCGCGCGGGCGATGAAGACGCCCCCGCTCGTCACGGCGACCGACGATGACGGCGTGACCACGACCGTCTGGGCGCTCATCGACCCGGCGGACCACGCAGAACTCTCCGCCTTCATGGCCGACCGACCGATCTTCATAGCGGACGGCCACCACCGCTACACCACGGCGCTGGCCTACCGCGACGAGCGCCTGGCCTCTGAGCCCGCGGGCACCGACGCCTCGGGGCGCGCCTACCAGACCGTGATGATGGCGCTCGTGAACATGGGCGACCCGGGGCTGGTCGTCTACCCGACGCATCGGATCGTCGATGCGCCCGGAGCATTCGACACCACGGCGTTCCGTGCGGCGCTGTCGCAGCGGTTCACGCTCAGCGAGCTCGCCCCGGGCAGCCACCCCGGTGACGCGCTGTCAGCGGCGGCGGACCGGCCGTCGTTCATGGTCCGCACCCGTGACGGCGTCACGATACTGGCCACGCTGCGCGCGGACGTCGACCACTCCGCCGCCTTCCCGCCGGGTACCTCGGAGTCATGGCGCGCGCTCGATGTCGCCGTGCTCCAGGAACTGGTGCTCTCTCCGCTGTTCGACGTCCATCCGGACCGGCCCGAGACGCTCGACAGGTTGTCGTTCTCCAAGGACGCGCACGCGGCGCTCCGGGCCGCGCGCGACCACGACGCCGTCTTCCTCCTGAACCCGACGAGGATGGAGCAGGTGGCCGCGGTCGCGACGGCGGGCGAGACCATGCCCCAGAAGTCGACCTACTTCTACCCGAAGCTGCTGTCGGGGCTGCTCTTCAAGTCGCTCGACGAGCTCTAGGGAGCGACGGTCGCGCGAGCGGCGCGTCGTGCGCCCACGCCGGCGACGCTCCGCTCCGTGAGACGCGGGCACACGGCTCCCAGGCGGCACTCGTCGCAGAGCGGTCGCCGCGGGTGGCACCACTGTCGCCCGACCAGCCAGGTGGCCAGGTCGAGGCTCCCCGGCGCGTCGGGGCACGCCTCGGACGCCGCGCGCGATGTCGCCGGGCGTGTCCCGGTCGACCAGCCCGGTCCGCAGGAAGACGCGCCTGACCTGGACGTCGTAGGCCACGCTCCCGCACTCCAGGTCCCGGACCTCCACGCCGAAGTGGCGCGACAGTATCTCGACCGCCATCGCGGCCTTCTTCCGCCCGACACCCCGGAACGCCGACAGGCGCTCCGTCAGCTCGATCGCGGTCGGCGCATCCGCCCAGATCGCCGAAGCGTCACCGCCGTAACACTCGAGCAGGCGCTCAGAGGCGTCGCTGATCCAACCCGCCAGGGTGTGCTTGAACCGATGGAGCGCGGGACGGCGGCACACCGCCTCGTCGACCGCCCCCCGCTCGGTCGCGAGCCTGCGCAGGTCGAGGTGCCCGAGACGCTGCCGGAGCAGGAACGGGCCGGCCCACGCCCGCTCGGCCGGAACACCCTGGGTGAACAGCACCCCCAGTAGGAACGCCTCCGGTGAGGACTTCACCAGCGCGTCGGCCTCGGGAAGGTCGGTGAAGGCGCCGCCGACCTGTGCGGCGCCTTCGGACGCGAGTTCGGCCCCGTAGGCGGCGAGTTGCGCGGCCACCGCGACACGCGTTGCGACGTTCGTGACCACGGTGCTACCCGGCGTCGGGCATCTTCGGGCCGTGCGTCAGGAAGAACTCACAGTAGGTGCAGAGCTCTTTGATCGCCGCCCTGCGGTCGATCGAGGGCTCGAAGATCAGCGCGGGATCCCACGTGAGCACGTGGGTCGGCCTCTCGCAGACGGCGAAGGCGCACTTGGCGGGGCACTTGTCGCTCGGCTCGTCGTGAGGGCAGCGCGACTGCATCTCTTCGTCGCACGCTCTCGTCTCCCAGCACTTGGCCATCTGTGTCCCTTTCGTTCTATACTTGCGGCCGCGCCATCGTAGCACTCGAGCGGCGCTTCGCCGGCCCGCTCCTCGTGTGGAGTGGGTCGCGTGCTGAAGGCGATGACCGGCATTCCGCGCAAGGGGGGCATGGCAGCTTGACGCGTCCGAGGAACGAGCGGTACGACACCATCGTGGTGGGGGCGGGACCGGCAGGGATCATGGCCGCGATGCACGCGTCCGAGCGCGGCGAGGTGCTGCTCATCGACGCGTCTCCGCTCCCCCGCAACAAGAGCTGCGGCGGGATGCTCCACGACCTCAGCCTCGAGGCGCTGGCGCCCTACGGACAGGTACCCGAGAGCATCGTGGTCGGACCGCGCATCGTCAACTTCCGCTACGTCGACTGGGACCGCGACATCCGCAAGCCCACGACGCTTCCCTTCCTGAACGTCGACCGGGCCGGCTTCGACGACTGGCTGGTCTCTCTACTCCCCGCGTCGGTCGAGGTCGTCGGCTCCTGCGCACTCGTCGGGTTCCGGCAGGACGCTGACGGGGTGGACGTCGAGTGCAAGGTCGCCGACGAGATCGTGAATCTCCGGTGCGCCAACCTCGTGGGGGCAGACGGAGCACGCTCCACCGTGCGTCGAACCCTGGGGGCCGGAGCGACCAGCACGTACGTCACCCTGCAGGACTTCGTCGAGCTCAAGGGCGACATCGAGCCCTTCTTCGACTGCATCTACATGCGCAGCCTCGGAGACGAGTTCGGCTACGGCTACGTCGTGCCGAAGGGCGACCATGCGCTGGTGGGCTCGGTCTTCTATCCCAAGACGAAGCGTCCCTGGGAGAAGGCGGACCGTCTGCTGGACGTCCTGCGCGCGGCGATGCCCCAGCTCGGCGAGAGCGTGAAGCGCGAGGCCTGCGCCGCCCTCTACCTGCGCTCCACGAGCGACGTCGTCCCCGGATCGGGGCGCGTGCTGCTCGCCGGCGAGGCCGGCGGCTTCATGTCGCCGTCGTCGGGTGAGGGCATCTCCTACGCGCTGCGCTCCGGCATCGCCGCCGGCCGTGCGATCGCCGCCAACCCGCCGGGCGAGGCGCTCGGGACCTACTCCGTGGCCATGAGGCCCCTGCTCGCCGACACCGCCCGCCGTCTTCGCTGGCTCCCCTTGATGGAGTCTCGCGCGGGCAAGTACCTCGCCGGGTTCGTCCCCGCTTCGATCGTCAGCCGGATCACGCAGGGGCTCTGAACCCTCGCCGGCATCCGTCCACG